>JAOTVU010000107.1 GCA_029863385.1 Acidimicrobiia bacterium | reverse complement strand
CCCGATCGATGGGATCGTTCCCGAGCGGTGCGGTGTCGGCGGTGGCGGCCAGAGCCGCTTCGACCAGATGGTCGAGCCAGGGAAGCCACGACACCGTGTAGAGCTTGATCACGAGGTTCGACCCGTAGCGGTCGATCACCACTCCGCCGAGGCCGTCGTTCTCCCCGTGCACAAGCCGGTATGCGGTGGTCTCGCCCTGCCTCGCCCGCTCGATGAGCGGGCCACGACGGGCGATCGCCTCGCCGATGGCTTCGACCAGCCAGTCACCGTTGATCGTCCGCTGCTTGCCGGTGTACAGGATGCGGATCGCAAGTGGAGACGTCGGGTCGTAGAGCCCGACGGCAAGGAAGCGCCGTTTGTGGTCGAAGATGACGGCCAGATCACCGGGCCCACCGGGCTTGGCCGATTCGATGGACCGATCGAAGACCCAGGGATGGCCGGCTCGAATGTGGCGTTCGGCGTCTTTGGTGACCTTGACGGCCAGACGTCGCTGCCACGGTGGCTCCATGAGGCCAAGGCTAGAGGTTTGGTTCGTCGATGGCGGTGATGACATTCTGGTCGGCGTGGCCGTTCCCCGATTCAGCCCCGACACCGACCCGTCCGTCATCAGCGCCCATCTCGGCGACCACGGCTACGCCATCGTCGACCGGGTGGTCGACGACGAAACGATGGACGCACTGGCCGCCGAGGCCGAACCGTACATCAACCGCTCGGCGCACGGTCGTGACCACTACGACGGTGTTCACACCCGCCGAACCGGCGCGCTGGTGGCTCGCTGCCCGACCGCCCGGCGGCTGATCATGCACCCGACGGTCCTCGGAACCGTCGGCGAGTTCCTCGGCCACGCCACCACGTTCCAACTCCATCTCACCCAGATCATCTCCATCGAGCCCGGGGAGTCCGATCAGCAGCTCCATCGCGATCAGATGGCGTTCGACTTCTTTCCCTTCCCCGCCGACTACCACGTGCAGTGCAACACCATGTGGGCCCTGACCGATTTCACCGCTGAGAACGGAGCCACCCGCATCCGACCCGGCACCTCGGCGATGTCCGACGACGAAGCGGCCGCGGTCAACGTGATCCAGGCGGAGATGCCTCGCGGTTCAGTGTTGTTCTACGACGGCAAGGTGGTCCACGCCGGAGGCGCCAATCGCTCCGACGGCACCCGCCAGGGCGTCAACATCACCTACGCCGTCGGCTGGGTCCGCCAGGAGGAGAATCAGTTCCTGGCCTGCCCGCCGGAGATCGCCCGCACCCTCGACGACGACCTGCTGCGGCTGATGGGCTATCAGCAGGGAGCGTTTGCGCTCGGCTACGTCGGCGACCAACAGGATCCCCTGGCCGTGCTGCGTCACTCGCTGGAGGGGGCGACCGACAAGGTGAAGGTGGTCGGCGAGTTCGCCGAGGCCAACCAGTCGTTCCGGTCGTTCGTGACGGAGTTGGGCCCCTCCACCGACCCGTCGTGAACCCACTTCCCCCTCGGCGCCATCCCCACCACACCGGCTGGACCGACATCGAGGCCTACTGCTGGCCGCTCAGCCACGAAGCGGGTGACCAGGTGGCCGTGCACTGCTCGTCCCGGGCCGATTCCTTTGGGGTCGAGGTGGCTCGAATCGGCATCCGGCACGACGTCGTGTGGCGCCAGTCGGGCATCCGGGTCGCCGACCAGCACCCGGAGCAACTCGGCGACGTCGACGAAGCCTGGGCAGGCGGTTGCGATTGGCCGGTCGGCTTCGTCATCCCGACCGAACGATCGTGGCCGTCGGGTTTCTATTACATCCGGCTGATCGCCGAAGCCGACGGCGAAGCGAACCGGAGCGGTGACCGGCAACCGGAGCGCTCGGTCGGCGACGCGTTCTTCGTGCTGCGGCCACGGCCGGGACGACGTGACAACCCACTGCTGGTTCTGGCCACCAACACCTGGAACGCCTACAACCAGTGGGGCGGCCGCTGCCTCTACAGCGGGGCGAGGACCGTGTCGTTCGCCCGACCACTCGAACGCGGCTACCTCCATCGCCCGGCGACCGCCGATCCCACCCTCCCCGAGGGCTTCGACGGTCGAGTGGCGAACATCGACGGCGATCCCGAGCACAGGGCGCTTCAGCGGTACCAGGCCGACGGTCATTGGCCCCTGTGGACGGGATCGGCGGGCTGGCACAACTGGGAGCGGCGGTTTGTGGCCTGGGCCGAGCACACCGGCCGACCGATCGACGTGGCGGTCAATGCCGACCTCGAGTTCCATCCCGAGGTCCTCGACGGCGCCACCGGCTTGTTGTCGGTCGGCCACGACGAGTACTGGTCATGGGCCATGCGTGACACGGTCGACTCCTGGGTCGAGGCCGGAGGCCACTGGGCTGTCTTCTCCGGCAACACCTGCTTTTGGCAGGTCCGGTTCACCGACGAAGGGCGCTCCATGGTCTGCCATCGGAGCTCGGCTCGCAGAACCGACGACGTGGCCGACCGCCCACGCATGACCGGCAGCTGGTCGGACCCGCTTGTCGGCCGGCCGGAGAACACCACCACGGGCCTGAGCTTCACGCGGGGCGGCTACCACCGAATGGGTCTGGCGGTCGCCGAGGGTGACGGCACCTACACCATCCACCGGCCCGACCACTGGGCGCTGTCCGGCACGGGATTGGCCACCGGGGATCGCCTCGGCGCCGAGCGGTTCATCGTCGCCTACGAGGTCGACGGCTGCGACCTGGTCACCGTCGACGGGCGACCTCAGCCGACCGGCGTCGACGGCACACCCGCCGACCTGACCGTCATCGCCACCGCACCGGCTCGGCTGATCTCCATCACCGAGGAACGATGTGAGGCCCCCGAGGCGCTGTGGGCCAGCGTCGATCCACCGGGTGACCTCGAGAGCATCGCAGCCATGCTCTTCGGCGACGACCGCCCGGAGCACATCGACCGAATCGCCGCCGGCCACGCCGTCCTGGCCACCTTCGATCAGGGCAAGGGCGACGTCTTCAATGCCGGAACCACCGATTGGGCCTATGGCCTCGACCCGCCGGATGATCCCGATCCGTCGGTCGCGGCCATCACCCACAACGTGCTCGACCGCCTCGCCGGCCATGACGCCAGGTTTCCGGGTCTGTGACTAGGGTAGACGGAGGTTTGCAACGGAGGTTTGCAACCATCTGATCCGTGATCACGAGGATCCGGACTGCCGAACGCACGGAGGGCCGATGGCTCAGTCACCGAACACCGACCAGGACAGCGCCGACGATCGGCTGATGTCCGGTGACGGATCCGCACCGATTCGGGCCGTTGATCGGCTTCGATTGATCTATCGCAGCGAGGGCCCTTTCGCCACGGTGTACCTGGCGGCCGCCGATTCGCCCCACGACGCGTGGGCGTCCGTGCGACCGGACCTCATAGAGCAGGGCGCCACTGATCAGGCCGTTCGCGCCATCGAGGCCCGCCTCGGTCTGCCGGCACCCCAGAACACCGCAGGGCACTGTGTCATCGCGGCGGCCGACGGCACCACGATCGTCGACCACGCCGCCGAGCCCCCGCATTACGATCTCGCGTTCGTCGACACGCTGCCGTACGCAGCCCCCCTTCTGGAGTGGGACCAGCGGCGGGTGCCCCATGTTGTTGTCACCGTGGCCGACGACGGCGCCGACATCACCTCGTTCGACGTCGATCATCGCGCCGAAACGACCGCTCACTCCGACGACGCCACCGGACCGGGGCCGGCCCACGGACTGGCCGATGCGGTGACACAGGCGTGCGAAGCCATCTCGGCCCGACTGGTGGTCGTCGCCGGTGACGAGGGTCTGACCGGGGCCGTGTCGGAGGCGCTCGTGGCCCGGCTGCCGGTGACCTGCCGGGTCGTCACCGAATCGGTGAACGATGTCGACGATCTCGTCGATGCCGTGGTCCGGCACGTGGCCGACACGGTGGCACGGACCACCGTCGATCATCTCCGCGATCATCGATTTCTGCGGACCCATGAGGCCGCGGTCGACGGTGTCGCCGACACGATCGCCGCCCTGGTGGCCGGAGCGGCCGAACGGATTCTGATCCACGACGATCCGGCCGATCAGCGGCGTCTGTGGATCGGACCCGGACCGGCCGACCTGTCCCTGACGCAGGTCGGCGACTTCGTGCAGGCTCGGCTCAACGACGCGATCATCCGCAGCGCGGTACTGCAGGGGACCGCCGTGTACATCATTCCCTCGACGGGCGAAACCGGGCCCGACGACGACACCGCCGCCTTCACGTCCTGATCACGGCCCTCGACGGCGCCGCGCTTCAACGCGATCGGCGGCTAACGCTCGTTCTCGTTGATGAGGAGGCTTGACAGAGCCCAGCTGACCACCGTGATCACCAACGCACCGAGGAACGCCGGCACGAACCCGTCGATGGCGAGGCTGTCGGTGAGCCAGGCGGTGGCGCCGAGCATGGCGGCGTTGATCACGAGCGTGAACAAGCCGAGCGTGAGGATCAGCGCCGGAAATGTCAGGACCAGCACGACCGGGCGAATGAATGCGTTGATCAGACCGAACACGATGGCGACGAACAGAATCGATCCGACGTCCTCGGTCAACGTGATTCCGTCGATGAAGCGGGCCGCGACCCACAGGGCCCCTGCGTTGATGATGACCCGGATTGCGATGCGAATCATGGTTGCAGCCTAGCTTGCGTCGTCGGGTGAGCTGGGTTCGGGGTCGATCGTGGTGAGATCGATGCGATACCGCCGACCTGGTCCACCTCCCTGGAAGTCGGGCATCGTGAACCGTTCGTGGAGCTCCCCACCGGCGGCCTCGATCACCTTGCAGGACGCAATGTTCTCCTCGTTGGCGGTGAGTTCGACGTAGTCGAGACCCCTGGCTCTCACATCGGGCAGGAGCATGCGCAGCGCCCGGGTGGCGTAACCACGGCGGCGTTTCCAGTCGACGATTCCGTAACCGATGTGACCGAGGACGTAGGGTGGGAGCGACTCGTCGCCGTCGGCAACCCAGCGGAAGCTGATCCCGCCGCAGAACCCGCCGTCCCACATCCACTTCCGGTAGCCGGGAATGCGGGAAACCGTCGTTCCGTCGGGCAGCTCGATGGGCGGTGCCGTGCCCTCGAGGTCGATGTTCTCGGCCAGGAACCCGTCGGGATCGGACTCGATCGCCTCGATCTGCTTGCGCCGCTCGTCAGGACGGCTCGACGACGGCGACCACCCACGCTCCAGCGCGGCCACATAGTACGGCAGCAACCCGTGGCTCGGCCATCGCAACTCCATGACCAAAGACTACTTCGACCCCTCCGACCGGTCAGCCGGATTCGGATTCGTCGCTCGGGCGTTGTCATCGCCGGACATACGAACGCGACGGCGTTTCATCCAACCGATCTACTCCCGCTGGATCGGCCTCGGCGATGGTAGCTCGGCTTCGGTCGCCGGGCGGGTGCTCCAGACCATCCCGCCGCCAGGTGACGGCCGTCGAACCAGCGTCTCGCGCCCATCATGGATCCGCCGGTGGCAGCCTCCGCAGAGAAGCGCCAGGTTGTCGAGGTCGGTGCGTCCCTTGGCCGGAGCATGCCAGGGAATGACGTGGTGTGCGTGGCATCGCTGGAAGGCGGCGCCACAGAGCACACAGCCCCGGTCGCGTACCGCAAGAGCCAGGTATTGGGCGGCCGTTGCATGCCGGTCGGCCCGGCCGAGCCACAACGGCCGTCCGTCGAGGCCGACGACCATCGCCGCCAGGTCGCCTGACGCCGCCAGTTCGGCCACGAGCTGATCACTGATCGGCCCGCAGCCGATCTGGGTGGCGGCGCGCCGGTTCGCTGCGTCTCCGGTGAGATCGCCGACTCCGATCGTGATCACCACGCAGGGTCGTGAACCGCCGCCTGTTCCGCGGGTACCACGTAGGCGGCCCAGCGCTGCGTCGAATCGGCGATGGTCGAGCGGGACGTGCTGATCGGCGGCTCGGTCACGGCCCCCGGCGGTCTGGTAGGCGGCGTCGGCGTCGCTGTTCAACAAGGCCCACAGCTGATCGATGATCGCATCAGGCCCTTCGACACCGAGCCCGGCCAAACCGGGATCAGACCCGCAGGCCGGAACCGTGTAGCGCCGAACCCGCCGGGCCGCCATCTGAGCCTCGTAGCGGGCATTGGCGTCAGCCGCAGGCGCCCGTTCATTCAGGTACTGCTCGACCAGTCGAGCGGACTGGTCGGGTTCGAGCCCACCGGTCCGGTCCAGGAGATCAGCAGGAATCTCGCCCGTGGTTTCGTCGGCGGCCCTGGAGAGCGCATCGATGCCATCACCGGTCAGCGCACCCTGCAGGGCCTGGGCGCCGAGCCGGGGATTGGCCGCCAGAGCCGCGGCTCGGCGTGCATCACGATTGAGCGACCGCTGCGACCTCCCGCTTGGCCCGCCCGAAAGATGAGCCCGAGCGCGCCGTCGCTGGGAACGAGTATCACCGTCGGCACCCGCCAACCGGGCAACCGCCACCAGCCGCTCCGTCTCCAACCGCTGCTCGAAACGAGCGGCCAGCGTCACGAACACTCGATCGCCGATTCGGGCCATGTCGGCAAGCAACGCATCGAACCGGAAGACCAGCTCCTCCCCTGCGGTTACCCCTCCGGTACCGCCGCTCGCTTCATCCAACACTTTCACATCGACAACACTAATCAAGTCGTGTGACAATTAAAGACAATAGAGCACTGACAATCCATGTTTTCTCAGCATTTCTGCTTTGGATACGAGCACCCGCCGATTCTTCCGGGCCCGACTCTGCAATCGTCAGGTTCTGCCGGCCTCAGGCACCTGTCTCCCCTGGCCCGTCCTACGCTCTTCACCATGGCGACGCCGCTCAAGGATCGGGTCAACGTGGAGATGGTGCGGCGGCTGGCGGACGGGATGGCCGAGGTCGACGGCCGGTTCGACGCCGAGGCGTTCATCATCGCGGTCAAACCCCGAATCGATCAGCTCGAACTCAAAGATCGGATCAACCTGCTGGCCGACGAACTCGCCGCGGGCCTCGACGCCACCTCGGACTACCCGGCAGCCCTCGCGGCAGTGGTGGCACTGGCCGAGATCGAACCGACCGAGCGGTGGGCGGCCGGGACGTTCGCCGCCTGGCCGTTGTGCTCGTTCGTGGAACGACACGGCGTCGACCACCCGGCCGATTCCCTCGCCGCGATGCCGACGCTCACCAAACGGTGGAGCTGCGAGTTCGCCATCCGACCCTTCCTCGACAACCACCTGGACCTGACGTGGCGTCACCTCGTCGAATGGCGCAGCGACGAGCACGAGGCGGTGCGCCGGCTGGTGTCGGAAGGAACCCGTCCGCTGCTCCCATGGGCCACCCGGGTGAAGGCCCTGACGGAACACCCGGAGCTGGGGCTCGACCTGATCGCACCGCTGCGGACCGACCCTTCCGAAGCGGTGCGCCGCTCCGTGGCCAACCATCTCAACGACGTGGCCAAGCTGAAACCGGAGCTGGTCACGGCCACACTGACCAGGTGGGCGGCCGGTGACGGACAACCCGACGACCAGGTCGTCCGCCACGGCCTACGGACCCTGATCAAACGGGGTGACCCGGCGGCCATGGCCCTGCTCGGTTTTGACACTTCGCCCGAGGTAACGATCGAAACGTTCACCTGCGAGCCTGCGAGCATCACGCTCGGGGACACGATCCAGCTGACCGCCACAATCCGCTCGACGTCGGCCCACGACCAGCGCCTCGTCGTCGACTACGTCATCCACCACCCGACCGCAACCGGTGCCATCTCCTCCAAGGTCTTCAAGTGGACGAACCTCCGCCTCGACGCCGGAGCGACGGTGACGCTCGAAAAACGGCGAGCCATCAAGTCGATCAGCACCCGTATCTACCAGCCGGGTCGGCACCGGGTCGAGCTGCAGGTGGCCGGCCGAGCATTGGCCAATGCTGATTTCGATCTCGCGGTCGACTGAACCGATGACATGATGCAGAACCGCGCGAACTCGCGCGCTTCTGCACACATTCACCCGCCGGACAACCCTACGACCAAGAGAGATACCGCTCCGCAACGGCGTCCACGATCTCCGGTGGATGATTCCAGTGGGCATCATCGGGGCGGGGATGGTGGAAGACCAGGTCGGTGAAGCCGAGACCCCGGTAGTACGTAACCGTTTCGTCGAAGTTCTCGATCGACCCCATCGGGTCGCCGTCGAGACCGGAGATCATCACCATCCGGTCGACCGTCGCCGGGTCGCGACCGGCATCGACGCAGGTGCGCTCGAACAGCCGGACCTGGGCGGCAATGGCCTCTCGATGCTCGGCTGGCGACACGTCGTCGTCGGGACCGCCGTTGGTGATCCAGGCATCACCGAGCCGGGCAGCGACCTGAACACCGCGGGGTCCGCGCCCGGCCAGCGCCACCGGCACCCGGGGCGTCTGCACACAACCGGGAATCATCCTCGCCTCGTTGACCGTGTACCACCGCCCCTCGTGGTCGGTCAGCTCGCCGCGCAGCAGCCCGCCGAGCACCACGGCGAATTCGGTGAAACGCTCGATCCGCTGGCCCGGCGTCAGCTCGTCCTGGCCGAACGCGGTGGCGTCGAACCCGATGCCACCGGCACCGAGGCCGATCGTGAGCCGACCGTCGGAGATGTGATCGATCGTCATCGCGTCCTTGGCCAGCGTGACCGGATGGCGGATGTTCGGGTTCGACACCATGGTGCCGACCCGGATCCGCTCGGTTACCGCAGCGATGCCGGTGAGCCACGGGTAGATGCCGTGCCACGGCCGATCCCGATACCGGCGCCAGGTCAGATGATCGTAGACCCAGAGATGGTGATAACCGAGCGCCTCGACGCGACGGGCGAGGGCGACCGACTCCGGCCACGGGTCGGTGGGCATGAGGACAACGCCGAGCCGGACGTCGCCGGTCCTCGGAGCCATCAACCTCGCCCCGTGGAACCGTCCAGCCCGAGGTGCCGGATCAGCGCATCGAGGGCCACGACATAGCTGTGACGGCCGAAGCCGGCGACCACGCCGACACAGACCGCGGCCAGCACCGACTTGTGGCGGAACTCCTCGCGGGCGTGGATGTTCGACAGGTGGGTTTCGACAACGGGCAGTTCGGCTCCGGCGATCGCGTCGCGAAGGGCGATGCTGTAGTGGGTGAAGGCGCCGGGGTTGAAGACGACACCGGCGACCTCACCTCGGGCCTGGTGGAGCCGGTCGATCAGTTCGCCTTCGACGTTCGACTGGAAGTCGACGATCTCGACCCCTCGCTCGGCGGCATTGGTGCGGAGGTCCTTCATGATGTCTTCGAGCGTGTCGGTCCCGTACACCTCGGGCTCGCGGAAGCCAAGCAGGTTGAGGTTCGGTCCGTTCAATACCAGGATCTTGTGGGCCACCATCGAAGGGTACAGTTTTTCCCATGACCGTGACCGAGCCCGCCGCCCATCAGCACCTCGAACCACGCCTTCAGGCCGCCCTGCCCGGCGGGGTCGACTACGCCACCGTCCGCTTCAGCGAGACCCGGGCCGAGTACCTGGCCGTGCGCCAGGGGGTGGCCCAGCCGCCCTCCACCGCAGTCGACGCCGGGGCCATGATCACCGTCTGGGCCGGCGGTGGCGTCGGCTACGCCGCAACCTCGGATCTCACCGACACCGGGTTGCGTAATGCGGCGCAACGGGCAACCGACTGGGCCCGTACCACGGCCGGTCGCACCGTTGCCGAAACGCCGCCTGCCGTCGATCCGGTCGGGTCCTACCACTCGCCGGTTGCCGAACCCTGGGATCGGACGTCGCTGGCCGACCGCCTGGCGTTGCTGATCGAGGCCGACGCCGCACTCGACGTCGACGAGCGGATCGTCGACCGGGTGGCCGCTCTGCGCCGCACCGACGTCGACTCGCTCATCCTCCCCACCGGGGGCGGCCGGGTCGAACAGCTGACCCGCAACACCTTTCCCACGATGTACGCCACCGCCAACTCGGGTGCACACACCCAGACCCGCACCTACGGCCGCAATGCCAACGTCGGCCAGGGCGGACGGGAGGTGCTCGACCGCTTCGGGTTCAACCGGCGGGCGGCCGAGATCGGGCACGAGGCCATCGAGCTGTTGGAGGCCGACAACTGCCCGACCGGCACGATGGACGTCGTCCTCGCCCCCGATCAGATGATCCTCCAGATCCACGAGTCGATCGGGCATCCCCTCGAACTCGATCGGATCCTCGGCGACGAGCGCAACTACGCCGGTACCAGCTTCGTCACCCTCGACATGTTCGGCACCTACCGCTACGGATCCGATCTCCTCAACGTCACCTTCGATCCGACCATCGAGGGTCAGCTCGCCTCCTACGGTTTCGACGACGAGGGGGCCGTGGCCACCAAGCAGTACCTGATCCGCAACGGGATCCTCGAGCGGCCATTGGGCGGAACGATCTCCCAGGCCCGGGCCGCGGATCAGGGCGTGAACATCGAGGGCGTGGCCAACTCGAGGGCCTGCAGCTGGAACCGGCCACCGATCGACCGGATGGCCAACATCAACGTCGAGCCGGGCACCGACTCGTTCGACGATCTGATCGCCGGCGTCGAACAGGGCGTGTACCTGCAGACCAACAACTCGTGGTCGATCGACGACAGCCGCAACAAATTCCAGTTCAGCTGCGAGTACGGGCGCCTCATAACCGACGGCGAGCTCGGCCCGGTGGTCCGCAACCCGAGTTACCGGGGCATCTCGGCCACCTTCTGGCGCAGCCTCACCGGCGTCGGTGATCCCTCGACGTCGCAGGCGCTGGGAACACCGAACTGCGGGAAGGGTGAACCCAATCAGGTGATCAGCACGGGCCACGCCTCACCGGTCTGCCGGTTCTCGTCGATCGACGTGTTCGGCGGTGCGGCGTGACCGCCGGCGATGTCCGCAGCTACTTCTCCGAGCTGGTGACCTGGGCCAACGGTCGCCTGACCACCGAGGAGATCCTCACCTGCTACCTGGCCGCGGAAGACTCGAACTTCGTGCGTTTCAACCGCAACCTGATCCGCCAGGCCGGGTCGGTGTCCCAACGCCGCCTGACCCTCGATCTGATCGCCGGAACCCGCCATGCGTCCGGTTCGCTCCAGTTGTCCCAGGACCAGGACATGGACCGTGCGGCGGTGGCGTCGATGATCGACGGCCTCCGCGAACAGCGGCGGGTCATGCCCGAAGACCCGTACCTGGCCGTCTCCACCGACAACCCGTCCACCGAGCAGGTCGCCGTGGCCGACGAACGCGATCCGGGATCGGTGATCGACGAGATCCAGACCGTCGCCGGAGGCCGCGACCTCGTCGGCATCTACGCGGAGGGCTCCGTCAATCACGGCTTCGCCAGCTCCATCGGTCAGCAGAACTGGTACCAGTCGGACACCTTCAACTTCGACTGGAGTTTCTACCTGCATGGCGACAAGGCGGTGAAGAACAGCTACGGCGGCCGGGCCTGGAACAGCTCTGCGTTTGCCGCCAAGGTCGAGGCCGCCTCCCACCAACTCGAATCGCTGGCCCGACCTGCCCTCGATCTGAAGCCGGGAAGGTATCGAACCTACCTCAGCCCGACGGCGGTCCAGCAGCTCCTGCGGATCGTGGCCTGGGGCGGGTTCGGACTGAAGGCGCACCGCACCAAGCAGACACCCCTGCTGCAGATGGCAACCGACGGCGCCGGGCTGCATCCGTCGGTTCGTCTCGCCGAGGCCACAGCGGACGGCACCGGGCCGAACTTCCAGGAGCAGGGTTTCGTCCGCCCCGACGAGGTCGTGCTGATCGACGACGGACGCCTGGCCGACACGCTCGTCTCCCCCCGCTCGGCGAAGGAATACGGCGTGGCCACCAACGGTGCGTCCAACTTCGAGCAGCCGATGGCCATGGCCATGGCGCCCGGTTCGCTCAGAACGGGCGAGGTTCTCGACGAACTCGGCACCGGTCTGCTGGTCGGCAACCTCTGGTACCTCAACTTCTCCGACCGCACCGCCTGCCGCACCACCGGCATGACCCGCTTCGCCACGTTCTGGGTGGAGGGCGGTGAGGTCGTGGCCCCGGCCAACGTGATGCGGTTCGACGACACCATCTACAACCTGCTCGGCGACGAGCTGGTCGGGCTCACCGATTCAACCGAGACGCTCCTCGACGCTGGTACCTATCAGGCCCGCTCCACCGAAAGCGCCCGGCTGCCCGGCGCGCTCGTCGAGGAGATGGCGTTCACCTTGTAGTGACAACGAGGTGGTGACCCCATCCGACTCCTGTCGGCGCCGGCGCCGGCTGGAAGCGTTAGGTGAAGTGGCGGGGCTGGAGGAGGGCGACCAGCTCGCAGGAGTAGTTGCCGATCCGCGACCAGCTGGCACCGTTGTCGATCACCGCAACGGTGGCCGTGCGCATGGCGGCGTTGGCGCCGGTGAGCACCTCGACGGTTCGGCTCCAAGTGGTGTCGTGCCCCACGATCAGACAGGTGCCGACCTCGTCGCCCAGCTCGCGGAGTTCGTTGAGCACCACTCCGACGGACGTCTCATAGAAATCGTCGGTCTCCCGGATCGGGCAGTTCCACCTGCCGGCCTCGGCGGCCAGCTTTGCGGTAGTGGCCGCCCGAACGGCCGTCGAGGTGATGACGAGATCCGGAGTGAGCCCGATATCGGTGATCAGCTTGCCCATCCGCCGAGCGGCCTTCACGCCGCGCTTGCTGAGCGGACGCTGGTGGTCGCTGGTCTTGGCCGACCAATCGGATTTGGCATGCCGCATTACCAACAGCATGACGCGATGGTAGCGGCTGGCAGGGGGCAACTGGGTGCGTTTGGATCTTCTAGGTCTGTTTGTGACCAAATCCTCGCCGGTCAGAAGCTGTCCTCGATGGCACGGATCGAGGCGAAAAATCGTGGTTCCCCGGCGCGCCGATGCCCGACCAGGGGGTCCGAACATGGCGTCGAGACCGTCCTGTTCTCCTCCGAACATCTGCCCTCTCGACTGACGACCGAACTCCTGGGGCCGGTCGATCAGCCCGGCTGACGAACGTTGTCGTAGACGGCCGTCTCGAAGGCGAGGAACCCATCGAGCGACGTCGGATCCATGAAGGGAAAGATCTGGGTGGCCCAGAATCCTCCCAAACCCCGGTGCCGGTCGATCCAGTAGTAGAGGTTGGGCAGACCGGCCCAGGACAGGGATCCCGCCGAGCGACCGGTGGGTGCCTCGGTCTCGTTGACCATGAAGGTCAGAGCCCAGGTCTTCGCCATGCCCGGGAAGAACTCCACCTCGTTGGTCACCCGAGGATTGACCGCCGGCAGCGGCTTGATCGTCATCCCGTCGGGGAGGTTGTTCCGCGAGGCCATCGCCACCGTCTCGGGCTCGAGGATCTGCTCGCCACCGGGGCCCCGGCCGTCGTTCAGCCACATCCGGATGAACTTCGTGTAGTCGTCGGCCGAGCCGTACAGCCCGTGTCCGGCCATATGAAGCTCGGGATCGGCCATCGGCTCGAGTTTCGTCATCGGGATGAGGCCTCCGTCGGAGGGGGAACGAGCGTGGACGCGAGCGATCCGCAAGAGCATCTCGTCGGTCGGGGCGAAAGCGGTCGAGGTCATGCCGAGCGGCTCGAACACCCGCTCGGCCAGAACGTCGCCGAGTCGGCGGCCGGTGATTCCCTCGACCACCATGCCGGCCCAATCGATACTGGAGCCGTACTCCCACCGATCCCCGGGATCGAACAGCAGCGGCGTCTTGATCGAGTCCCAGGTCGCCGCCGACACGTCGGGCTGACCGTGGTCCTTGACCAGTCGGTGGTACGTCTCGTTGAAGGCCTCGTAGGCGAAGCCGGCCGTGTGGGTCAGGAGCTGGCGGGTGGTGATGTCGCGGACCGGTTGGCGAAGTCGAGGTTCGCCGTCGTCGCCGAAACCGTCGAGAACCTGAACCTCACCGATGGCCGAAACGTACTCCCGGGCCGGGGCGTCGAGGTCGAGAAGTCCGTCGTCGACGAGTTGCAGGCAGGCGGTGCCGCCAATGGACTTGGTCGTCGAGTAAAGATGGCAGACCGTGTCGGTCGTGAACTCAACGTCACCACCCACCGTCCGCTCACCGCGGGCTCCGGCGTAGATCACGCCCTCCCGATCGGTGGCAACGGCTGCGACGCCGGGAACCCCGGGTGAACCGGTCACGACACGATCCAGCACGGCGTCAACCGCTCTTCGGAGATCGCTCATCGTTTCGTTGTTCCTTCCGACGCGGGCCCTCCGACCAAACCCTACTTCGCCCGGGGGCCGGAGCCCGGGCCCGGACGACGGGGGTGTGCCAGTCCTGGGTCGGGGCAATCGGTCGAAGAATCGGTCGAAGAAATCTGTCACACAAGATGCGGCGGGGACGCTCTAGGCAAAGCAAGGTTCCCAGGCACCGATCCGCCTTCCCGCCACAGGTCCGACGGGGGTAGGGTCTGGCCATGACCCACCCCCTGTTCGGCACCGAGGTGCGACGAATCGAAGACCCGCCACTACTCCGTGGGCAGGGGACCTATGTGGCCAACGTCGAACTCGACAATGCGCTCGTCGCCCATTTCGTGACCTCGATTCACGCCCACGCCGAGATCGGCGGCATCGACGTCTCCGAGGCCCTGACCATGCCCGGTGTCGTGGCTGTGGTGACCGCCGCTGATCTGGTCTGGAACGGTGAGCAGCTCGGTCCGCTCCGCTCCCCCATGCCCGGTTATCCGGAGGGTGTGCACCGGCCGGCGCTGGCCGACGACCGGGTCCGGTTCGTCGGTCAGCCGGTCGCCGTGGTGGTGGCCGAGACGGCCGCGCTGGCAGCCGACGCCGCCGAGATGGTCGTCATCGACTACCGACCCCTGCCGGCGGTGGTCGATCCCAGAGCCGCCGTCGAACCCGACGCGCCGCTGGTGTTCGACCACCTCGACTCCAACGTGCTGATCACCGCCGAACTCAACGACGAGCCGATCGACTTCTCCGACTGTGAGGTCGTGGTCACCGAGACGTTCCACAACCAGCGGATCGCCCCGAGCCCGCTGGAGACCCGGTCGGCCGCGTCACTGTGGACCGACGACGGACGGCTCGTGCACTACATGGGCAACCAGGGCGTCCATCCGATTCGCAACGCCATGGCCGCCTACTACGGGCTGGGACTCGACCAGGTGCGGGTGGTGACGCAGGATGTCGGCGGCAGCTTCGGGGCCAAGGCCGAGAACTATCCCGAGGACATGCTGCTGCCGTTCCTCGCCCACCGAACCGGACGACCGGTGCGGTGGACGCCGGCCCGCTCGGCCGACATGACCGGGCTGGGCCACTCCCGCGACCAGTACCAGCGGTTCACCATCGGCGGCGACCGTGACGGCACGATCAAGGCCATGGAGATGCACGTCGTGGTCAACAACGGCGCCTACTCCTCGATCGCTCCCGCTCACGCCCGCAACGCCGGAATGGTCATGCCCGGCCCGTTCCGGGTTCGGAGATCCCGCTGGACCTACGAGGTCGTCGCCACCAACACCACGCCCCAGGCCGCCTACCGGGGCGCCGGCCGCCCCGAGGGTGGCGCCGCGGTCGATCGGGCCGTCGACCGATTCGCCGCCGAGATCGGGCTCGATCCCCTCGAGGTCCGCCGGCGTAACATGCTGCAGGCCGACGAGTTGCCGTGGACCAATCCGACGAACCTCGTCTACGAGTCGGGCGACTACCCCCGGGCGCTCGACAAGCTGGTCGCCGAACTCGACTACGACGGGCTGCGGGCCGAGCAGGCGGCGCGGCGTGACTCCCGCGCTCGGCGCCAACTCGGCATCGGGCTGTCGACGTTCATCGACCGCACGGCCGCCTACCCCGGCACCGAGTTCGGTGCCGTGCAGTTGAAGCCCGACGGCTCGTTCCGGGTCCTGACCGGATCGTCGCCTCACGGCCAGGGCCACCACACGTCGTGGGCCATGCTGGTGGCCGAGCGGACCGGTGTGCCGATGGAGCGGATCGAGGTGGTGCACGGCGACACCGACGTCGTACCCAGGGGCGGCATGACGGGTGGTTCCAAGGCGGCGCAGAAGGCCGGTAATGCGGTCGCACTGGCTGCCGACGAGATGGTCGAGGTCGGGCGGGCCACGGCGGCCGAGCTGCTGGAAGCCGCCGTCGGGGATGTGGTGCTCGACGGGGGCGTGTTCCATGTGACCGGCGCGCCGGGGGCGGCCTCGATCGGGTGGGTCGAGGTCGCCGAGCGGCTGGCCGCCGAACGCGGCACGAGCGACGGCGATGCCGACGAAAGCGGCGGCTTCGGCCATCAGTGTGTGGCCGACTTCGACGTCGCCGCCGCGTCGGTCCCCTACGGGGCCTACGGGGCGGTCGTGGAGGTCGATGTCGAGACCGGAGCCGTCGAGTTGATCCGGATGGTGACCGTCGACGACGCCGGTGCCATCCTCAATCCGATGCTGGCGCTGGGTCAGGTCCACGGCGGCCTCGGTCAGGCCATCGGCCAGGCGCTGTACGAGGAGTTCGTCTACGACGCCGACGGCAACCCGCTCACCGCCAACTTCCTCGACTACGGCATTCCGGCGGCAACCGAGTTGCCGTCGTTCGAATCCCACCTCATCGAGATCCCGACCGAGACAAACCCGCTCGGGGTCAAGGGCATCGGTGAGTCGGCGGCCATCGGTGGTGTGCCGGCGGTGCAGAACGCAGTGATCGACGCCGTGTCGCACCTCGGGGTCAAACACCTCGATCTGCCGGTCAGGCCGCTGCGGGTCTGGGAGGCCGTCACCGGTGGCGCGCCGTCTGGATCACGGGCGGACACGTCGTCCGTATCCTGATCATCCCGGCCGGGAGCGGCCCAGTCGTCGCTCGATGACGGTCGCCCGGGCCTCCTGGGCGGCGGCGGTCCGTCCGGCCAGAATTTGCGTGCGGTGTTCGAGGGCCATCGCCGCGTCGAGGTTCGGCGCTCCCTGATTCGTCTTCAGCACCTGCTTGGTCATCTCAACGGCCCAGGTGTGGTGGCCGGCGATCAGGGTCGCCACCTCGACTGCACGGTCGACCACCTCGCCGTCGTCGGCCACGTGGCGGCACAGACCGAGCTCCCGGGCCTCGTCCGCGCCGATGCGACGCCCGGTCAACAGCAGCTCAGCGGCTGCGTCGTAGCCGACAAGTCGCGGCAGCAGCCACGAGGTCCCCAGCTCACAGCCGGTCACGCCGATGCCGATGTAGCCGTCGGCCAGCTGGGCGGAGCGGGCCAGAACCCGGATGTCGGCCACCAACGCCAGCGAGAAGCCGAGGCCGACGGCGATGCCGTTGACGGCGGCGATCACCGGTGTGCGCATCCGGTCGATCGTGCGGATGATCGCGCCGAGTTCGACGTCGAGCCAGTCGAAGTGCCCGGCGATCGGGTCCTTGTCGGCCAGGTACTCGTCACGCCCACTTGCCGTGAGATCGATCCCGGCGCAGAAACCCCGACCGGCGCCGGTGATGATCACGGCTCGCACGTCAGGGTCGGCGTCGGCCGCCCGCAACGAGGCCGTCAGCGCCCGGGCCAGCGTCAGCGTCATGGCGTTGAGTTTGTCGGGCCGGTTGAGGGTGAGTTGACGGATGTGTGGTCCGTGTTCGTCGACCAGCAGCACGTCTGTATCGGCGGTGGGCATCGGTCTGGCTCCTCGTCCTCGACGTCAGTTTCTCGGAATGTCGCGAAACGGCGTGTCGCGTGGTGGGCCGGGTTCCCGGGGAAGCCCGAGTACGCGCTCG
>JAOTVU010000106.1 GCA_029863385.1 Acidimicrobiia bacterium | reverse complement strand
GGGCGTAGTCGGAGTTTCCGGGCTCACCAGAGTCGTTGCACGGCGGCGCCGCGTGAGCAGAGGCGGCTGTCGCCGCACCAAACAGCGCGGTCAGCGCAATTGCCACAGTTGCCAGAGTTCGCTTCATCGGATGTCATCCTTATGTTGTCGGTACAAGGGAGCACCGGTCGGCGCTCGATTTGCATACGCTGCGAGCACGTCGTTTGGTTCAGACCCTACGAAAAAACACGGAGCGGTGACGTCCTGCGGAGTAGGATGTCCGAACACTTGGACGTCGTCACCAGGGCCGTGCTCGGCTTCGGCCACCACGGAATCAACGACTGGCGGAGAGCCGCGACCCTCCAGCGAGGCCGCGTGCGCTCTGAAGCTGGGGCCTTCAGCTTTACGGCGGATCCCACCACCATCACAATCTGAAACGCCCACACCCTCTCGCCCGGAACCAGCCCGGGATCTGACGGTCTGAGCAAGGGAAGCAGCAAGCGCCCGACGGCGCTCCCTTGACCAGCCTCCTCCCTCACTGTTCCGGCACCTACGAGCGGCCGGTTCAACCGCCCGGCTTCAGGCATGGCCGCTCGGCAGCACCGCTCAGCAATCCCGATCCGCCGCGCAACAGTCCCGGCGTTTGGCCGCGCTGGGACCGCTCGGGAACTACCACTCGATAGTGTGCTTTGGGCCCTCGGGTCAGGGGGCGGCTGCGATGAACGTGGCCACGACGTGGGTGGCGTGGCGGTCGACGGCACGATCGATGGCCGCCTGGTGCTCTTCAGGCGTGCGGCGACGAAGTACCTCCTCAGCAGCTGCTGAGGGCGTCGAGTACGTGCTCGCCTGGCTTGGGTTGACATACACGTTCCCGGGATGTCCGGCGACGAATGCGTTACTGTTGCCGTGTTCAGAAACTGGGATTGGGTTGGCCAGTCGAACGTGGCGGGCGGTCGTCCGTATCGATGACACGCTAGAGAGATGAGGATCATGGGAGGCGCGAGCAAGTTGTTCGGTCCGCTGGGCCGGTCGTAATGGAGGGGGACGCTGGTTCTCACCGGGCGACGACAGCAGCCAGGCTCCGATGGGTCCTGGTCGTCGGCCTACTCGCCGCCAACGTCGTGTTCTTTTCCATGGGGTTGCTCGCTGCTGTGGTGGGCGGCCGACTGACGAGTTGGGGCAATGGCGCGGGCGGTCTGAATGGCTGGGCCGATCTGTCCCAGACAATCTTCAGTCTCACGGTCGGTCTTGCCGCGACGATCGCCACCTTCAGAGACACCCGGCGGATTCCGATTGCGCTCGCCGTGTTGGCCACCGGGCTACTGATCGGCTTCGGATACTTGACGGGCGGTCACCTGGTCGACCCGTGCGATCGAGGCTGGTGGGGGCCGGACAGTCGGATCGGATCGCAGCCCCTTTGTGAGC
This sequence comes from Acidimicrobiia bacterium, assembly GCA_029863385.1. Lineage (GTDB taxonomy): Bacteria > Actinomycetota > Acidimicrobiia > Acidimicrobiales > SZUA-35 > JAHELU01. The sequence goes on along the minus strand of JAOTVU010000106.1, from coordinate 16,310 downwards.
GGTTCGGCGCCGGGCTGAGTATCAACACCAGATTCCACCTCCTGCTGCATGCGACGCTCGGAGTCTTGTCAGCCGTTGTTGCCGCTGTCCTCTACTTGCGGACGAGGCTGGTCGCTTGGTGGCCTCCGGAAGCATCGACCAGGTAATGACCGACATCGACCGAGCCCACCCGTCGATGGGGCTCGCCGTGGCCATGCCGTTCGGCCAGGTCGGCCAGCAAATCATCGACCGCAGCGAAAATCACCGGCATCGAGGACAGACCACGCGGCCCGGGGCTGGCTACGACAACCGGACCGCGACCGAGAACCCCTACCCTGCAGCGGTGGTCGAAGCAGTGATCGTGCCCAGACGAGAGGGGCCATCGCCCCGGGCAGCCGGCTGGCCGTGATACCACCGCTCAGCCTCATCCAGCGTGGTCGAGACGTCTTCCCAGCGCTCGAGTCCGCCTTCGCCGGCGTTATCAGTGGGTCATCACGTGGGACACTGGACATGGAGGCCGGCCTTCGTCCGACGAGTGGCGCGACGGCCGGTCAGAGGTGACTCCCGGACGAGTTCGTGAGGATGGCGAGCGCGGTTTCCTGGCGAGAAGTGTTCGTGAGATGTCCGGCGTGCGCTCGACGAGCGGGCCTGTCATCTTCTTCGGCCTGGACGTGTAGGTGCGACCCCGACTCGTACGCGCCGCCCCTGCCCAGGGCGACGTCGAGGTAACGCTTTGCGCCGACCGGCACGGGCTGATCCATCGCGATATGCGGACCGACCCTGCTCATCACGGCGATCATGACCTTGAACAAGCCGTCGGCGTTGCGAGCGGCCGCGGTTCCCATGTTGGCGCCGGGCGACACCGTGTAGAAACGGGTCGATCCTTCGTGACGACCGGCCATTGCGGCAGACCACCAGGCGGAGAACACCTTGGTCGTGGAGTACTGGCGCTGGCCATCGAACTCCGGCCCACGCGACGCGGTGGCGAAGTTCATCATCGCCTCCGCCTCGGTACCACCGAGCCCGACAGGCTCACCCAGAGCGAAATCGTAGACGGACATGCCCATGAGCCTGGGCAGGTCGTTGTTGGCGGCCTCCAATCCCACGAGAACGACGGATGCGTCATCGAGCAGACCGGCCCCGAGGAGCTCCGTCGTGATGATGTGGTGCCTGACGAGCGACGACGCGAAGCACACCTCGATGCCGTCGACCGTGTGGTCGACGGCGTTCGGCACCATCCCGGGGCCGTACGACGAAACGCCGGTCAGCAGTCGTAGGAGGCGTCCAGCTCCGACCACCAGCAGCGGGCCGGCTCGGTCAGAACCGCTCGGAGTTCGGCGAAACGCCGGGCGGCGGCGGGGCCCGGCCAGTCGGAGGGAAGCAGCTCGTGCGGCAGATCGGGATCGAGGAACGGAAACCGGCGCCAATGATGGACCACGCCGGCCAGCGCCGTCGCCGCTTCGGCATGTTCTTTCACGGCAACAGCCCTACTCAACGACTCGGTTTCAGCGAGGAACCCGTGGTATCGATCGGCGAGATCGGGCAGATCCCAGGCCTCGGCCACGAGATCGGGTCCCGAACCGAGCGAGCCGAGTTCGGCCCGGAACGAGCTGGCCCGGACACCAAGCCGCTGCAGCAGATCGGTGACCGCAGGCTCGTGTTCGACCCACGGGCAGATCCACAGACCCTGACCCAGGGAACCCATGCCGACCCAGTTCAGCTCGAGGCCCATGCGGTAGCGGACGTTGCGGTCGCGTTCGGGCACGCTGGCCAGAACGACCAGCCAACGCCCATCCCAAACCCGGGGATTCATGCCGAAGCCATAGATCCGCTCGGCCCCCTCGGCCAGGAGGTCGGAGAAGGCGTCGGTGAGCAACCACCGGGTTCGGCGCCCGACCCGGTCGCGTTTGAGCCACGCCCGCTTCTCCATGCGGGCCAGGGCTTGACGGGTCGCCTTTCCCTGAACGCCGAGCTGTTCCATCGTCGCCACGAGTGTCTGGGTCCAGACGGCGCCCCCGCCCGGCAGCACGAACTCGCCCATCACGGTGACCAGCAGACCGCTGCTCGAATCGGCGGTGGCCGATCCGTCGCGATTGGCGCCGAGAACGGGGGCCAGAGCGGCCGGCGTTGAACCTGCGACAGATTGTCGACGATCGGCCATCAATTCATCGTACTCCAGGTCGGAAAGCGGCCCCGGAAACGTATCCGGTGCCAACAAACGTACCACATGATCTTGACGCACCGCTATTGATGTGTAGAATTAGGGAGAGCCCACCGAGCCCAGGGGAGGACCCCGTGAGCGTCGACATCATCGACTTCAGAACATCGCCCGACCAGTACAACCATTGGAAACTGTCGGTTGACGGACCCGTGGCCACCCTTATCATGGAGGTCGATCCGGAGTCCGGCCTGCGGGACGACTACGAGCTGAAGACGAATTCCTACGATCTCGGCGTCGACATCGAACTTCACGACGCCGTACAGCGCCTCCGCTTCGAGCATCCCAACGTCAAGACGGTTGTCGTGACCGGAGGTCTCGACAAGATCTTCTGCGCCGGCGCCAACATCCAGATGCTGGCCGGCTCGACCCACGGCCACAAGGTCAACTTCTGCAAGTTCACCAACGAAACCCGAAACGGCATCGAGGACGCCACGGCCAACTCGGGCCAGACCTGGATCGCCGCGGTCAACGGAACAGCGGCCGGTGGCGGCTACGAGCTGGCACTGGCCTGCGACGAGATCCTCCTCATCGACGACAAGTCATCCGCTGTCTCCCTGCCCGAGATCCCGCTGCTGGCGGTGCTGCCCGGCACCGGAGGCCTCACCCGGGTCGTCGACAAGCGCCATGTTCGCCGCGACCTGGCCGATGCGTTCGCCACTCGAACCGAGGGCATCCGAGGCGACACCGCGGTCGAGTGGGGCCTGGTCGACCACATCGCCCCGGCCAGCGGCTGGGAAGAGCTGATCGCGGAACGAGCCCAGGCCCGGGCTTCGGAGTCCGACCGCCCCGACGACGCCACCGGCATCGAACTCACCCCGCTCGACCGCACGATCGAAGGGGATTCGATCGAGTACTCAACGGTCTCGGTCGCCATCGACCGTTCGACCGGTTCGGCCACCATCACGGTGCAAGGACCGGACGGCGACGAGCCGACCACGCCCGAGGAACTGCTGGGGGTGGGAGCATCGGCCTGGATCCTCCGGTCGGCCCGCGAACTCGACGACGCCATCCTCCACTTCCGCCTGAACGAGACCGATGTCGGCACCTGGATCTTCCAGACCGCGGGCGACCTCGACAACGTGGCACAGGCCGAGCAGGTACTGGCCGACCACGCCGACCACTGGCTGGTCCGGGAGATACGGCTGTTCTGGGCTCGCACCCTCAAGCGGATCGACGTTTCGGCTCGCTCCCTGATCACCTTGATCGAGCCCGGCAGCTGCTTCGGTGGCACCCTCGCCGAGTTGGTGCTGGCCGCCGACCGCAGTTTCATGCTGTCCGGCACATGGGAGGATCTCGACAACCCACCCGAGCCGGTCACGATCCGACTCAGCCCAGCCAATGTCGGCACCAACGGCGACGCCGGCGGTGGTTGGTATCCGATGTCGAACGGCCTGACCCGCCTCCAGACCCGCTTCTGGGGTCGTCCCGACGCGCTGGCCCGAGCCGTGCAGACCGCCGGCAAGGAGCTGCTGGCCGAGGACGCACTGGAGGCCGAACTGATCACGTTCGCCCCCGACGACCTCGACTGGCCCGACGAGATCCGGCTCACGTTGGAAGAGCGCAACAGCTTCTCCCCCGACGCCCTCACCGGCATGGAAGCCAACTACCGCTTCGTCGGACCCGAAACCATGGAGACCAAGATATTCGCCCGCTTGACCGCCTGGCAGAACTGGATCTTCCAACGCCCCAACGCCGTCGGCCCCGAGGGAGCGCTTCGCCGCTTCGGGACCGGCTCCCGTCCCGACTTCGACCCCCACCGCGTGTAAGGAGAACTCATAACATGACCAACGTCGATATCGACGCCAAGATCCCCAACAACGTCGACCTCGCCGGTGACCGGCGCCTCCAGCGGGCGCTCGAGCAGTGGCAGCCCAAGTTCATCCGCTGGTGGGAGGACCTTGGACCGGCGGCGTTCAAACACAACCCGGTCTACCTCCGCACCGCCGTCGATGTCGGCCGGGAGGGTTGGGCTCATTTCGACCACGTCGAGATGCCAGAGTACCGGTGGGGCGTGTTCCTGGCCGAACCCGAGCCGGACCGCAAGATCGCCTTCGGCGACCACAAAGGTCAGGACGTGTGGCAGGAGGTGCCGGGCGAATACCGGTCGGACCTGCGCCGCCTGATCGTGGTCCAGGGTGACACCGAACCGGCCTCGGTCGAGCAGCAACGCCACCTGTCCTTGACCGCGCCCTCCCTCTACGACATGCGCAACCTGTTCCAGGTCAACGTCGAGGAGGGCCGCCACCTGTGGGCCATGGTCTATCTTCTGCACCGCTACTTCGGGCGCGACGGCCGCGACGAGGCCGACGAAATGCTGGAGCGCCACTCCGGCGACCCCGACAACCCCCGCATCCTGGGAGCGTTCAACGAGGAGACACCGGACTGGCTGTCGTTCTACATGTTCACCTACTTCACCGACCGTGACGGGAAGTATCAGCTCGCCTCGCTCCGGGAATCGGCCTTCGATCCGCTGTCTCGCACCTGCGACTTCATGTTGAAGGAGGAGGCCCACCACATGTTCGTGGGGGCCACCGGAGTCGGTCGGGTTGTCGAGCGCACCATCGAACTCATGCGTGAGCACGACAGCGAGGATGTTCATCCCCACGGCGGCATGAACCTCGATCTCCTCCAGAAGTACGTGAACTTCCACTACTCGGTGTCGCTCGACCTGTTCGGAGCCGAAACGTCGACCAACGCCGCCAACTACTTCGCGGCCGGGCTCAAGGGTCGGTTCCAGGAGGAACGGCGGGACGACGATCACGTCCTCAAGTCGACCACCCGACTCGTCCCCGACGTGACGGATGAGGGCATCGTCGAGAAGGAGGTGGCGGAGCTTTCGGCACTGAATGAGACGCTTCGTGACGACTACATCGACGACTGCCAGAAGGGGATCGACCGGTGGAACCGGACGATGGCCAAGGCCGGCGTCGACTTCGAGATCAAGCTGCCTCACGTCGGCTTCCATCGCAACGTCGGCACCTTCCGCGGCCATCACGTCTCACCCGAGGGTCGCCTGATCAGCGACGAGGACTGGTACGCATCGGTCACCAACTGGCTCCCGACGGACGCTGAACGGGCCCACGTGAAGTCACTCATGGTCGGTGTGACAGAGCCGGGCAAGATGGCGGGCTGGGTCGCTCCCCCATCGACCGGAATCCATCAGAAGCCGGTCGACTTCGAATACGTCAAGCTCTAGGTCATCGACGCCCCGGCCGAAAAAGAGGTCTCGAGGAACCTACTCGCCGGTTCCCGGTAGCGGACCCAAACCGAAGAACCGGGCCGCGTTGCCTCCGGCCACCTTGGCCTTGGCCTCGGCCGACAGGTTCGACGAGGCGGCCACCAGCTCGCCGGGCTCGAGTTCACCGAGCGGAAACGGGTAGTCGGAGCCGAGCATCACCCGGTCCTCCCCCATCACGCCGACCAGGAAGCCGAGGGTGGCGTCCTCGAACACCGCCGAGTCGACGCTGAATCGATCGACATAGCTCGACGGTGGCTTCGGGCAGTCGGCCCTCACGATGTCGCGTCGCCTCCAGGCGTTGTCGACCCGGCCCAGTTGCTGAGCGAAATTGCCGCCACCGTGGGTGAAACAGATGCGCAGGTGGGCGGGCAGCCGCTCGAACGCACCCGACAGGATCAGTGACAGGATCGCCAGATGGGTTTCCGCCGGCATCCCGACCAGCCACTTCAGCATGTACTTGACCATGCGTTCGCCGGCCATCATGTCCCAGGGGTGAACCAACACCGCCATGCCCTCGTCGGCGCAGCAGTGCAGAAATCGGACCAGCTCCGGGTCGTCGAGATTTCGACCGCAGACATGGTTTCCGATGTGCACCCCGACATGACCGGTCTCGCGGGCCCGCCGGACCTCGACGCAAGCCGCGTCGACGTCCTGGAGCGGCACCTGGCACAGCGTCCGCAGACGAACCGGATCGGTTTCGGCCATCCCGGCGGCCAGGTCGTTGATCCAGGCCGACCAGCGAAGCGCTCGTTTCGGCTCGGCCGCGTAGGCGAACAGCATCGGGGTGGCCGACATGACCTGGACCGCAACCCCGTGTCGGTCCATCTCGGCGATCCGAGAGGCCGGATCCCAGAGCGGGGCCTCCACGGGCCGGTACTCGTGCTCACCGACCATCATGTGGCCGGTTCCGTCGCCGTTGTCCCGAAGCCACGGTGTGGACTGGCCGAGGCCGAGGCTGGCCGCCTCCTTTCGGGTCATCAACGGGTAGAAGTGGGCGTGCACGTCCACCCGGGTCGGGTGGGCCAGCCTCGACTCCCCGTCGGCCACCATCAGCCCATCTCTCCCGCCTCGGCGGGCTCGTTGCCGGTGGATCCGGGGGCGACCGCCGTCGCCTTGATCTCGATCAGCAGCTGAGGATGCGGCAACTGGTGGACGGCGACCGTGGTCCGGGCCGGGGCCTCGACACCGTCGAAGAATGCGGCCCATGCCCGGTTGTAGCCGCCGAAGTCGTTCATGTTGACCAGGAAGGATGTGGCGTCGACGAGGTGACTTCGGTTCAAACCGACGGTGGCCAGCAGCCGTTCGATGTTCTCCAGCACCGCTGTGGTCTGGACGCCGATGTCGAGATCGGTGGTGCCCATCTCATCCACCGTTGCACCGGCGATGGTGTTGTCCGGACGCCGGGCACTGGTCCCGGAGACATAGACCACGCCCCGGGCGACTCGAAGGTGGGGAAACGCTCCACGGGGGGTCACGAAATCGGACATCGGCAACAATTGAAGCAAAAAGCCGGCTTGAACCTCGCTTTTTGCTTCGATTCTTCATGTGGTCGCCCGACGATCGGTGGACCAGTTCGGGCTCGACCTTGGGGTGGCGGAGCGCTGAGACGTCTATCACCGGCCCGCCACAGCTCCGAGGCCAGCCGGGCGATCACGATCACATCAGGTCCCGATGTCGAGATCGACCGGGATTCTGAGACGGTCGGCGACAGCCTGCCAGGAACGGGTCGGGTTGGCGACGTCGAACCAGTGAACCTGCATGCCGAACGCCTCGGCACCCTTGATGTTGAGCGGCTGATCGTCGACGAACAGCATCCGCTCGGGATCCACGCCGACGATGTCGACGGCTCGCTGGTACGACCGTGGATCGGGTTTGAGGATGTCGGTGTCGGAACAGTCGGCCAGGTGGTCGAGAAGTTCGAAGAAGGCTATCTTCGTGTGCCAGTCGGGGCCGTGGAACGCCCGCAGGTCGTTGGTGAGTGCCGACACCCCGTAGCCGGCCGCCCGCGCCGCCTTCGCCACAACGCCGGCCTCCCATCGGATCAAGTCATCGGACGGCGGCGAGTAGATGGTCGTCATGTACTCCCGGAGCGACAGCTCTCGGCCGGCCAGCTCCCCGATCTCGGCCGACCGCCGATGCCAGTAGTCGCGCTCGGTGAGGCCGTCGCCGAGCACCATTCGCTGCCACAGCTCATCGGCATCGGGGTCGAGTGGGCCCTTCCAGTCGAGCGTGCCCGGGGCGAACCCGAACGCGGCCTCGGCTTTGGGGTGCAGCTCGACCGGGCTGAGCACACAGACCCCGCCGAGATCGAGCAGGAGGACATCGACGTCGGCTTCGATGCCGGCACTAAGGCGATCACCGGTCATGCTCGCCGCCCCCGCGGTAGCCAAGGCGATGAGAGACGAGCCCGGCAGCTCGCTGAACGGCCTGGGCCATCTGGCTGCGGAGAGGATCCATTCGTTCGGCCGGACCGGCCACGCTGATGGCGGCGATGGTCACGCCGCCGGTGTCGCGGATCGGCGCGGCCACCGACACCACACCCACCTCGGACTCGTGCCGGTTCTCGGCATAGCCCTGGTCGCGGATCCGATCGAGCTCCTGTTTGAACTTGCGGTGTGACGTGATCGTGTAGGCGGTCCGCTTGGTGAGGCTCAACTCTGCGACGATCCGATCACGTCGATCGGCCGGCAGGTGGGCCAGCAGCGCCTTGCCGGTGGCGGTGCAATGCACCTCGTTACGTCGACCGACGTCGGTGAAGAGGCGGAGCGTGTTGGGGCTGTCGAGCCGCTCGATGTAGACGACATGAATGCCGTCGAGCACGCCGACCTGGACGGTCTCGCCGGTGCGGTTCCGCAGCTCCGTCATCGGCAACAGGACCGCTTCGTGCAGATCCCGCTGGGTCGGCACGGCGGCCGCCAGATCGTACATGGCGAGCCCGAGTCGGTACCGTCCAGATTCGGGGTCCTGTTCCAGCATTCCCTCGTCGGTCAGGGTCGCCAGGATGCGATGGACCGATGATTTCGAGATTCCGAGCTCGCGGGACAGCTCGCTCACGCCCCAGGTCGTGCGGGTCGAGGTGAAGGACTTGATGAGTCGAACGGCGTTGGTGACCGAGGTGAGTCGATTGCCGGACATCGGCGCCAACTCTAGTCAACAACAACCTGGTTGTCGTTCCTGCATGCGGAATAGTTTCCCACTTTGCGAAACACCTGATGTAGCGTCGGTCACATGGGAATCCTCCGCCTGAGTCACGTCGACATCACCTGTCCGGACCTGGAACTGGCGGCCGCGTACTACACGCAGGTGATGGGTCTCGACATTTCCGAGCGGACCGACGATCGCATCTTCCTCAAGTGCTGGGACGAGCGGGACCACCACTGCCTGGCCATCCGCCACGACACCCGGGTCGGCATGGACCGCTTCGCCTTCAAGGTCGAACACGCCGACGATCTGGCCCACTTCGAGTCGCGGATCGAGGCCGCCGGCCATCCCGTACAGCGCATCTCGAGGGGTGAGGAGATCGGTCAGGGCGAGTCCATCCGCTTCGAGCTGACCTCGGGCCATGAGATGGAACTGGTGGCCGACATCGAGAAGGTCGGCGGTCGACTCCCGTTGGTCAACCCGCCGCCCATGGTCGACGGCCTCGTCGGCATCGCCCCTCCTCGCATCGATCACCTGCTCGTCCACGCCGAGGAGGTGCCGGCCGTCGCCCGGTTCTTCACCGAGATCCTCAACTTCCGGATGACCGAGCAGCTGCTCGACGGCGGCGGCCACCAGATGATCGCCTTCCTCGAACGGTCGGCCAAACCGCATGACATCGCCTTCGTGCAGGGCCCAAACGGGGCGCTCCACCATTTCTCGTTCTGGCTGGACGACTGGGATCATGTCCGCCGAGCGGCCGACATTCTGGCCTACAACGGAGTGACCATCGACATCGGCCCGACCCGCCACGGGATCACCCGCGGCAACACGATCTATTTCTTCGACCCGATGGGCACCCGCAACGAGGTCTTCACCGGCGGCTACCGCCCCGATCCGGACTTCCCCACGATCACCTGGACCGACGACGAGGCAGGCCGAGCCATCTTCTACTACGAGGGCGTGGTCAACGAACGGTTCGCCACCGTTCACACCTAGGTGGTCGACGATGTCTGATGGAATCCTCCGACTCTCCCACGCAGAGGTGCGGGTACCCGACCTCGAGCTGGCGCTCGCCTACTACGTGGAGGTGGTCGGCCTGGTGGAGACCGATCGAACCGCCGACAAGGCCTACCTGAAGGGCTGGGACGAACACCAGCACCACTCGCTGATCCTCACCGACTCACCCACCTACGGTCTGAACGGCCTTGGCTTCAAGGTCATGGAGCTCACCGAACTCGATCGACTGGCGGCACGGGTCGAGGAATCCGGCATCGAGGTCACCCGCCACCAGCCGGGTGAACTCGACCTCGCCTCCGGCCACATCGCCCGCTTCGCCGCACCGAGCGGCCACGTCGTCGACCTCGAATGCGGGCAGGAGCAGGTCGGCAACGGCCTGTCACTCATCAACCCGCCGCCCCGCCCCGACGACCTGCGCGGCATCCACCCTCCTCGAATCGACCACATCTTCCTCCTGTGCGAAGACGTCGACGGCACGACGTCCTTCTTCCGCGACGTGCTCGAATTCCGGCTAACTGAGCAGATCATGGCCGACGACGGCCACCAGCTCGCCACCTTCCTCGAACGCACCCACTCGCCACACGACATCGCCTTTCTCACCGGTCCCAACGGCGGCTTCCACCATGTGGCCTACTGGGTCGACGAGTGGAGCGACCTCAAACATGCCGCCGACACCTGCGCCCATCACGGCGTCGACATCGACGCCGGTCCCACCCGTCACGGCGCCACGAGGGGCTGCGGTCTCTACTTTTTCGATCCGGCCGGCAACCGCAACGAGGTCTACACCGGCGGCTACTGGTTCGATCCCGACGATGAGCCGACCACCTGGACCGAATCGGAGATGGGACGAGCCGTTTTCTGCTACCGGGGCCAGGTCGACCAGCGCTTCATGACGGTGCACTCGTAAAACGGCGAGGGAAGAGGATCACCATGGCCCAGGACAACCAGCCGACAGACCCCGCCGGAAACAGGTGGCAGACCGCTCGGTCGTCCGGCGGCCGGGAGAGGACAACCGACCGGTATGAGGCACCGATGTACCTGGCCCGGTACCGGGAGCGGCAACCCGATCCTCAGACCAATGGTCACCCCACCACGCCGGAACCGGCCGCTCCGGATGACGACCGGACACCCCTGTATCTCCAACGATTCCGGCAGCGAAGCACGGAACACAAGTCGATCGGCACCGAGCAGCCGCTTTGGCGACGGGCCGATCTGAGCGTTCAGCAGGCGCTCACCGAAGACAATCGCAACAAGGAGATTTCGGCGCCGGCCGAGGCCTACCGCCAGGTCACCAACGACGTCTACCTGATACGTCACGGCGAAACCCAGGGCTATTCCACCGACTCCGGCCTCACCCCCCAGGGCGCGTGGCAGGCTCACAGCTACGGTCGCACGTTGGCTCGCCGCATCCGATCCGGTGAGACAGTCGTGTTCCGCCATGCGCCGACCAACCGGGCCCGGGAAACGGCGGAGCAGATTCGCCGGGGGCTCGGCGACGGTCTCGAGCAGTACGAGAAGGAGATCACGATCGTCGAGCCGGATCCGATGAACGAGTTCCGGAACTTTCAGTTCGTGTCCCCAGACGGATTGAAGGATGTTACCGCGGCCTTCCGCGAGTATCACGCCCTGCTCGAGCAGTTCGAGCGGTCCGCCCGTAGCGACCGTCCCCTGTGGCTGGTCGAGATGGACCGATTCTGGCGGACCCAGCAGGGCGGCGGTGATCCCATTCAGCACTGGCTGACCATTCCGTTGCTGCATTTCGAACCACCGGCGATGTGCGTTCGCCGTTTCTGGGCCGGTCTCAACACCCTGTCGAAGCAGTTTCCCGGCGCTCGGCTGGCGGTGGCAACCCACTCGGGCTGCATCCGGGCGGTGGCCGTGTCGGCGCTCGGCTACGATCCCGGTGAGCCCTACAACACCGAGCATGTGCGGATCAAGCTCTACGCCGACACCGAACACACCCGAGGGGGAACCGACGCCACCGTGGCCTACCGGAACCGGGTGCAGGAGATCAAGGTCCCCCGGATCGATCAGCTCCCCCAGTGGTCGATTCACGACGACTGGTCGGGATTCGCCGATCCGTCGGAGCTCACCGAACCGAGCCCACACCGATGACCAGCACGAACAGGGGAAACAGGGCAAACAGCGGAAACGACAGCGGAGACTGCAATGTGCGAAGCCTGCCCGGTGATCGACTGGGCCAACGAACTCCCAACCGTCCGATCGTTTACGGCGAGAAAGGTCGATGCGTCCATGACTGATCACATCGTGTGGTTCGATCGCTACGAGCCAAAGCACAAGCCCTTCGTCGGCGGCAAGAACTCGAGCCTCGGCGAGATGATGCGGGCCGAACTGCCGGTGCCACCGGGGTTCGCCATCACCACCAACGCCTACGGGTTGATCTGGTCCGACAAGGCGTTGGTCGATGACATCAACGGCCTCCTGCGGTCGATCGATCACGACGATCTCGCCGGCAACCGGGAGATCTCGAACAAGATCCGGAACCGGATCGAGCAGAGCCCCGTTCCCGACGGGGTGGTCGCCGACATCGCCGAGGCGTACGCCGCATTGTGTCGTCATTGTGAGGTCGACGACGTTCCCGTCGCCGTCCGCTCGTCGGCCACGGCGGAGGATCTGCCCGATGCCTCCTTCGCCGGCCAACAGGACACGTACCTGTGGATCCGGGGTGCCGGCAACATCGTCGAGCACGTGAAGCGTTGCTGGTCGTCGTTGTTCACCGATCGCGCCATCGCCTACCGGCACTCGATGGGCTACCTCCATGAGGCGATCGCCATGTCGGTCGGCGTGCAGAAGATGGTCGATCCGATCGCATCGGGGGTGGCCTTCACGCTGAACCCGACCAACGGGGACCGTTCGCAGGTGGCGGTCGACGCCTCCTGGGGTCTCGGTGAAGCCGTGGTGTCAGGAGAGGTGACCCCGGACAACTTCCTGATCGACAAGGTCCTCCGCGAGGTGATCCATCGGGAGATTTCCGACAAACACGTCGAGTACCGGCTGACCGAGCGCGGCGTGGTGGAGAAGATGGCGGTCGAGACCGACCGGCGCAAGTCCCCGTGTGTCTCCGACGAGGAGCTGGTGGCCATCACCATCCTGGCCCGCCGAGCGGAAAAGCATTACGGCTGTCCTCAGGACATCGAGTGGGCGATCGACCGGCACCTGCCGGTCGGCGAGAACGTCGTGATGCTGCAGTCCAGACCGGAGACCGTGTGGTCCCGGAAACCGAAGAAGCCCATAGGGGCGACGACAGGCGACCCGATGCATTCGATCGTCTCGACCCTCCTGTCGCCCATGCACAACAAATCCGACGGTGAATAAACACGAAACAAAAGGGGAGTAGTCGTTCATGTCTGACAAGCGTTTTCCGAGCCCGTTCGAGGTCGAGGGGCCCGAAGGGGTTGATGGTTGGGAAGAGCTGTACCCGTACAGTGTGGTCTTCTCCGAGGACCTGAGGGAGTACGAGGACAACCGGTTCTGGTTCTGGGACTCCATGCACTGGGGCTATGCCATGACGCCCTGGGATTCGACGTTCCTGGAACTCGCCATCGCCAGCCTGAGCCAGTTCAATTCCCGCCATTACCGCATTCCGCCGGCCGATGGCATCGATTTCCGGGTGCTCTACGGCTACCCCTACTTCTCGCCGGTGACGATCGACGATGGCGCTCGCATCGAGAGCCGGGTACCCGACTTCGTCGAGCGAGCCGGGCACTACTTCATGAACTGGGACCAGCTGTATGACAACTGGCTCGGCAAGATCAAGGCCACGATCGACGAGATCAATGCCATCGACTTCTCGCCACTACCCGAGATGGAGGATCTGGCGGTCATCACCGACGGGATCGGCACCGGCTCCGGTCAACGGCTCCAGGCCGACTACCACCGGTTCAAGGACCTCGCGCTCCAGGTCTGGCAGTACCACTTCGAGTTCCTGAACCTGGGCTATGCCGCCTATCTCGACTTCTTCGGATTCTGTAAGCAGGCATTCCCGTCGATCCCCGATCTCGGCATCGCCAAGATGGTGGCCGGCGTCGAGGTCGACCTCTTCCGCCCCAACGAGGAACTGAAGATCATCGCCCACAAGGTCATCGATGCCGGCCTTGCCCGATTGTTCGACGATCCCAAAAACGTGAGCGCCATCCAGGCCGGGTTGGCCGGTACCGAGATCGAGGCCTACTGGAACGAAGTGTCCGACCCCTGGTTCAACTTCAGCTCGGGCACCGGGTTCTACCACTACGAGAAGACCTGGATCGACTATCCGGAGATCCCCTACGCGTTCATCCGCGACTACATCACCAAGATCGAGGCCGGCGAGGACATCACCCGGCCGATCGAGGCCATCACCGCCGAGCGTGACCGCGTGGTCTCGGAGTACAGCGAGCTGTTGGAAACCGACGAAGACCGCCAGGCGTTCCAGGAGAAGCTGGGGTTGGCCCGGGTCGTGTTCCCCTACGTGGAGAACCACAACTTCTACATCGAGCACTGGACGATGTCGCTCATCTGGCGCAAGCTCAAAGAGCTGGGCGACACGCTCGTCAAGGAGGGCGTCTGTCGGGAGATCGACGACGTCTTCTACTTCCGCCGCGACGAGATCGACGAGGTGCTGTTCGACATCTACTCGGCCTGGGCCGTCAACGCCCCGAACCGCGGCTCGAAGTACTGGCCGCCGAAGATCGCCCGCCGCCGGGAGATCGTGGCCAGGCTGAGGGGTTGGAACCCACCGAAGGCCCTCGGTGAGCCACCGGAGATCGTGACCGAACCGTTCACCATCATGCTGTGGGGTATCACGTCGGAGTCGGTGGCCGGCTGGCTCGGTTCGGACGATGACGACAGCGCCGTCAGTGGTATGGCCGCCTCGCCGGGAATCGCCGAGGGCCCGGCCCGATTGGTCTTCAGCCCTGACGACATCGGCGACATCCTCGACGGCGAGATCCTCGTCGCCCCGATCACCGCTCCCAGTTGGGCCCCCGTCTTTCCCAAGATCCGAGCCTGCGTGACCGACATCGGCGGGATGATGAGCCACGCCGCCATCGTCTGCCGTGAGTACGGCATCCCCGCGGTGACCGGCACCGGGTTCGGGACGTCCCAGATCAAGAACGGGCAGCTGATCCGCGTCGACGGTTCGACGGGAACGATCACGATCCTCGACTGAATCCGTCTCGACCGCCCTCAGACCCAGGAGGCACAGCCAACATGCTCACACAGGAACAAAACGACGAGCTCACCCAGGTCGGCCCGGGTACCCCCATGGGCGAGTTGCTGCGGCGCTACTGGTATCCGGTGGCCATTACCAGGGAGCTCGACGAGTTCCCGGTTCGCAAGGCTCGCCTCCTGGGTCAGAACTGGGCGGTATTCAGAACCGGGGACGGTTCCTACGGCATCGTCGACGAGCGATGCCCGCACCGCGGTGCGTCCATGGTCTACGGGATCGTCGAACCCGACGGCCTGCGCTGCGGCTATCACGGCTGGAAATTCGACACCGGCGGCAACTGCACCGACATCCTGGCCGAACCCGACTCGTCCCCCAAGTTTCGGGAGAGCTGCGCCATTCCGTCGGGCCAGGCCCAGGAGATGGGCGGCCTGATCTGGGCCTACGTCGGCCCCGACCCGGCCCCGCAGCTCCCTCGCTACGAGGCCTACGTGATGGACGGGGTGCGCGACATCGGCCACTCGCTGTTGCCGTGCAGCTGGCTGCAGATCATGGAGAACGCCGTCGACCCGTATCACGTCGAGGCACTCCACGGGAACTACTTCGAGTTCATCGCCGACCAGCAGGGCACACCGATGCCGGGCTCGTTCGGCGGCAACAAACACGAGAAGGTCGCCTTCGACGCCTTCGAACACGGCATCATCAAACGCCGCCTGCTGCAAGGCCAGAGCGAAGACGACGACGACTGGAAGATCGGCCATCCTCTGGTGTTCCCCTACCAGATGTGGGTCGGCGGCAACGGCGTCTATCAGATGCAGATCCGGGTACCGGTCGACGACACTCACACGTGGATGCTGTTCTATACGGTCCATGCACCCGAGGGGGTCGAGCTACCGGAGAACCCACCGGTGGTCGACTACGAGTATCAGTGGATTCGTGATGACGGCACGTTCATCGTCGACTACATCGAGGGCCAGGACATCATGGCCTGGGTGACCCAAGGTGAGATCGCCGATCGCACCAACGAAAAACTCACCAAGAGCGACGTCGGCGTCGTCGCCTGCCGGCGTATGTTCCGCGACTGCATGGAGGCTGTGGGCCGAGGCGAGGATCCGCCGGTGTCGGTGGTCCGTGAGCCCCACGATGTCATCAAGTTGCCGCTGGAACGGTTCAAGTTCGGCCGGGGGGCCGAGTTCGCCACCGACTGGATCGACAACGGCTCGATGCGCTACAGCCCACAGGCCGACTCCATGAAGCAGCTCCACCGCGACGCCGAGGCCAACCGCCGGAAGCTGTCCGAGGCCTGAGTTGTAAGGTGGCCGCACGTTGCGTTCGCCCGTCGTGCGTGTGGAATCGAAAGGTAGACCGATGAAAGCAATCGACCACGCCCACTGGGCCGCCTACCTCGCCGCCGGAGTCGACGACCGGCGGGAGCTGCAGGCCATCACGAAGCAGGTCGACGAGCTGTCGATCGATGACGCGTACGCCATTCAGGCTGCTCTGCTCGAACTCCAGCTCGGTCGGGGCGACACCCTGGCCGGTGCCAAGCT
>JAOTVU010000105.1 GCA_029863385.1 Acidimicrobiia bacterium | reverse complement strand
ACCGTGACCGCATCGTCGACCGGGTCAGGGCGCTGCTGGCCAAAGCCGACAGCACCGATCACGAACCCGAGCGCCAGGCCTTTCTGGCGAAGGCCCAGCAGCTCATCACCCGCCATCACATCGAACAGCTCGAACTGACCGAGTCGGATTCGACCATGGGCGAGCAGCGAATCCCGATCACCGGCTGGGGAAACGCCACCCGAGGGGTCGTCAATCTGTACGCCTCCGTGGCCTCCCGCAACCGGTGCACCGCTGCCCGGACCGGTGAGCGAAACGCCACCCTGATCATCATCGTCGGCTCCGACACCGACCGCGAGTTGACCGTCACCCTGGTCGACCATCTACTACCCCAGCTTCGCCACGACCTGCTGCGGGACAAACCGCGATCCCGGATGAGCTACGCCGTGGGATGGAGCATCGAGGTGGCCGATCGACTCACGGCCGCCAGCAAAGCCGAGGCCGCGGCCTCCATGGCGCTGGTTCCGACCAACGAGGCGGCCCGGGATGCGCTCCATGCCACCTACCGGATCACCAGGGCCCGGTCGGCCGAGGTGCGATTCGACGAGTACGGTTCCGGTCGCCGGGCCGGCCAGAACGCCGACATCGGCCACAGCAAACTCGATCAGGCCTGATCGAGCCGGCCGCCGTCGGCCTCAGCGTCGGACCGTCACCGCCTCCACCGAGCCGTCGGGCAGCCGGGTCAGCGTCGCCACGGGATCGGTTCGCGTCAACACGGTCCCGCCGTCACGCCGGCCGGGATCGTGGATCCTGGTGAGCAGGATGACATCGAGACGATCCAGCCGCTCCTCGAAGTGGTAGTCGTCGTCCGACCACGACGACCAGAACAACGAAGGTGGGTTCAACCGGTGCAACCATCTCGTCGCCGACCGCACATCGCCGTCGCCGGTCGCCTCCATGAAGTCGGTGAGCAACCCGATCGAGGTGGCGCGGACCGTGGCGTCCGGCTCGGGTTGTTCCGCCTCCAGGGCCAGGAGATCGGACAGGTTCTCGATCGCGTTCAACTCATCGAGGCGTTCGTTGGATTCCAACGCGCCATAGGCGCCGCTCAGATGACCGGGGCCGTCGAACTGGAGGCGCTTGAACATGACCTCGTGTTCGAGTGGAGCGAAGGCGGACGCAGGCAGCAGGTACCCGGTCCCACTTTCACCGACGGCCTCCAGCCGGTACCCGTAGGAGACCGGAGCGTCGATCCAGGCCAATCCCGGCGGATGGAACAACACCGGGGCGCCGGCGACGGCGACAACGGCGGCGAGAGCCCGCGGCCAGGTGGCGTTCTCGTCGACCCAGGGCCGCAGATCCCGCCGACTGAGCACGATCAACAGCCCCACCTCGACGAGAATCCAGCCGAGGAAGAAGAACCCGGTGGTGATGAACGTGACCAGGTGGAACCCGATCCAGCCGACCAGCCAGGGCCGCAACAGCCGTCGGTGGGCGACCGCCACCAGCGAACCGAGTTCGAGCACCAGTGTGGCGACCCTGACGATCGGCGCGAACCGCTCGAAGACGGAGGCCACTGCGGCGGCCACGGATCCGTCGGTGTGGCCCAGCCATCCGGCGGTGTAGGCGGCGAGCGGTAGGTTGGCGACGTCGCTGTCGGCCAACCACCCCATCAGCAATTTGCCCTTGCCGGGGATGTAGAAGTGAGCGGCCACGGCCGTGCCGATACCGAGCAGGACGAGCGACGTCGACCGGCGCCCGGTCAGTACGAACAGCAGGTGACCGGCGGCGATCAACAGGAGCGCGATGACGGGGAGTTCGTCGATGTTCTGCGCGGCCTTGGTGTGGAACGGAAACACCGTCTGGGCCGAGATCACGCGGAACAGGAGGGCGAAGGGGATCAGGAGGGCGGGACGCCACAGGGCCGCCGCCGCGAGGGCGACGAGCAGAACCCGGTCGAGCAGGTGCAACTGGTCGGCGTAGACGTTGTAGGGGTACAACGCACCCTTCCAGGCGAGGATCATGATCAGGGGCGCAGCCAGGAGGCGAAGCGTGGACCCGTGATCGAGTTCGGCCCACGGTCGGGTGGCCCGTCCCCGGATCCCGGGTGAGAGGACCAGTAGTACGCCGGCAGCAGCCACGAGCCCGGCCCACATGATCGAACGGCGCCCCACGGCGGCCAGGGTCAACGACCAATGGGCGAGGTCGACCTCGGCGAGGTCGCTCAGCGTTCCGGTGAGGCGATCGACCACGAGATACAGCAGAAAGAAAGCGATCACGGGTGCGACGTCCGTCGGGTTCCACGACGCGATCAGGCGCCGCTGCATCTGGAGCACCTAGACCTCGACCAACTCGACCGTCGACCCGGTCGGCGTCTTGGCGACCTCGAAGCGGGCCGGCATCCGTTCGGCCAGGTCCCGGACGTGGGTGACGATGCCGATCATCCGACCGGTCGACGCCAGGTCCTCGATGGCACCGGCGACCACATCAAGGGTCGCGGCGTCCAAGGTACCGAATCCCTCGTCGAGGAACATCGACTCGAGCCGCGGCGCGTCGACCGGAGCCAGCTCCGCGATCGAATCGGCCAGCGCCAGCGCCAACGACAACGACGTCAGGAACGTCTCTCCGCCCGAGAGGGTGCGCACGTCACGCCGTTCATCCGCATTGTTGTGGTCGACGACGGCGAACTCACGGTTCGCCACCGCCAGCGAATAGGCCCCGCCCGAAAGCTGCCGCAGCCACCCCGTGGCCCGAGCGACGATGTCGTCGAGCGCCTCGTTGAGCAACCAACCCTCGAAGCCGCCGGCGGCAAGGTGACGGCCCAGTGCACTGTTGATCTCCCGATCGGCGGACAGCTCCTCGATGCGGTTCCGTAGCCGCTGCTGATCGGCCCGACGCTCCCGAGCAGCGGCGAGCCGACCTTCCGCCTCGGAGCGGGCCACAGCCACGGCGGCCACCAGACCCGACGGTTCGGCGTCGAGGCCAAACGGCTTCACCACCTCGGCCAGCGCCGCCAGGAGGTCGGCCCTCCGGCGGGCCAGCTCCTTGCCGCGGCCTGCCAGCTCCTCGCGTTCAGCGGCCAGCTGATGCCGGCGTTCGGTGGCCCACGAGGCGAGCGTGGTCCAGTCGGCGGTCAGCGACCGGCGTTCGAGCGGTGGCGGCTTCAGGTGCGAAACAGCATCCCGCTGTTCGGTGAAGTCGACCGACCACCGGTCGAGCACGGCCGCGAGCTTGCGGCGGCTTTCGGCGAGTGCGGCGAGCCGCTCCTCGGCTGCCCGCAACGTTCCCGACGCGGCCGTCGCCTGTTCATCGAGTTGGATCAGCCGATCACGCTGCCCTGCGAGCCGCGACCGATCCTCGCCGCCGAGCTGGGCGTCGAGGGCGGCGATCGTGGCTGTGAGTTCGGCCACGCGAGCCTCGGTCGCCTCTATCGTCCCGGCCAACTTCGAATGGAGGGCGGATGCGTCGGCCATGGCCGACTCGGCGGCCGCCACCTCCGCATCGATCTCCGCGGCGTCGGAGGCGTGGGGGTGGTCGGGGATCTCGGTCACGGTCTGGAGACAGACAGGACACGGTTCACCTTCGGCCAGCTGGGCGACCCAGATCGCAGCATCGGCCGATCGTCGGGCCGCCGACTGTGCGGCCCGAGCCCGGTCGAGCCTTGCTCCGGCCGCGGTGACCGCGGCGTCGGCATCGGCCAGCTCCTCGCCGAGGGTGGCCAGCCGCTCGTTCGCTTCAAACCGATCGCCGTCGGCTTCGTCGCGGCGGTCGAAGCGGGCCAGGACGGCGGCCAACCGGGACCGATCGCCGATGGCCGACACGGCGGCTTGGATCTCGTCGCGGCCGGCCCGGGCGGAGGCAACCTCGTCGGTGGCGATGGCAATAGCCTCGTCGGCCTCCGAAAGGGCCTCGTCGGACCGCTCGAGGTCATCGGGCACCGCCACGGTGTTCAGCACCTCGCGCTCACGGTCGGCTTCGACCACCCGGTCTCGGATCGGGCCCAGGGTCTCGTCGATGACGGCCAGCTCGTCGAGGTGCCCGGCGACCTCGGCCGCGACCTCGTCGAGGGCCGCCACCGCTGCGGCCAACTCGGCCAGTCCGTCCTCGTCGATCGGCTCCTGGCGCGCCAATTCGCTCTCCAGCGCATCAGCCTGGTTGGCCGCCACCTTGGCCGCCTCACGGGCGGCCGATCCCATCCGGGCGTAGATCTCGAGATCGAGCAGGCTGCGAAGCAGTTTCTGGCGATCACCCGGTTTGTCGGTCAGGAACCGGGCGAAGTCGCCCTGCGGAAGCACCACCGTGCGGGTGAACTGGCTGAAGTCGAGCCCGATGAGATCGAGGACGGCGGCGTCGAGTTCCCGGACGTTGCCGGCCAGAATCTCCGACTCCGTTTCCTCGAGGCCGGTGCCGGCGAACCGCTCGAGCCGTGCCTCCTTGGTCGACGCACCGGCGGCGGCCCGATCGCCCCGCCCCTCGGTGGTTGCGGCGCCGGTCGTGGCGTTCCGGCTCCTGGCCCGGGTGCCTCGACGCCGCACCACTCGGACCGCGGCGTAGTGCCGCCCGGCCAGCTCGAAATCGAATCGAACCTTGGCCTCGTTGCTCAGCTGGTGGATGACCGGGGCGACGGCCTTGATGTCGTCGTAGCGGGCCACCGACCCATAGAGGGCGAAGGTCAGCGCGTCGATGATCGTCGACTTCCCTGCGCCGGTCGGGCCGACGAAGGCCACGAGGTCCAGTTCACCGAAGTCGAGCACCGTCCGGGACCGGAACGTGGCGAAACCCTCGACCTCCAGCCTGATCGGTCTCACCGTGCGCCGTCGCTCAGCTCATCATGGAGTTCGGCGAAACGCCGCTCCACCGCCGGATCGTGGACGCCCCGCTCAGCCAGATAGTCGGCGAACAGCTCCCGAGGCGTCCGTTCGGTGCGGGTCGGTCGGGGCTTGGGTGTGTCGGTGTGCTCAACCCTGATGTCGACGACGGTGGGCCCGATCATCGCCCGTACCTCCTCGGCGAGACCCGACCGTGACGGCTCGTCGAGGCGGACCCGGAACCAGCCTCGCTCCAGTTCGTCGGGGCCGAGTCCCTCGATCTGGGCGGTCACATCGGCCAGGGTGCCCCGCAACGTACGCAGCGGTCGCCCGGCGCTGATGGTCCGGGGACGGACCTTGGCCGGCAGTCCCGGTTCCAGGTCGACGATGTTGACCTGTTTGATCTGCTCGGTTTCGCCGAAGTCGAGTTGGAGCGGTGATCCGCAGTAGTGGATGGCCGTCGGGCCCGGGATCTGCTGGGGTCGGTGTAGATGGCCGAGGGCGACATAGGCGGCGGTCGTGGGAAAGTCGACGGCCGAGATGCCGTATTCGTCGACCAGGTGGGCCTGCCTCTCGCCCCCGCCGGTCGATCCGCCGTGCACGAAGAGATGCCCGACGATCAGGTTCACCCGGTCGGCCCGGAAACCGTCGCTCAGCACTCCCAGGATCCGGTTGAGGCGCTCGGCGTAGCTCTGGGCGTTCTCGAACGCCGCATTGTCCATCAGATCGACGGCGCGCACAATGCCCCGCTGGGACACGAACGGCACCAGGGCGACGTCGACTTGGACATCACCGGCGTCGATCGTGACGACGCCGCCATCCGACGGGCTGCGAGGTGTGGTGGCCATCGTGATGCGGCCGAGCCGGAGCAGTGGCGCAACGGCGGCGAGGCGGCGGGGGTTGTCGTGGTTTCCGGCGACGGCCACCACCGGCGCCACCTCGGCCAGATCGAGCAGAGCCTGGTTGACGATGGTTTCGCTCTCGGCCGATGGCGCCGCCGTCTCGTACAGGTCACCGGCCACGACGATCAGATCGACCGCCTCGTCGGCCGCAGCCGACGCGACGTCGGCCAGCACCGCTCGATGCTCGTCGGCCCGGCTGTGGCCTCGAATCGACTTGCCGACATGCCAGTCGGAGGTGTGCAGCAGCCTCATGTCGTCGGTGTCGCTGGATGGTCGGTCGCCGGACCTACCGCCGTTCTGGTGTACCGGGTGATCGATAGCGAGCATTGGGTACACCAAAACGGGGGTCGGGAGGCCCTGCCACCGATCATCTAGGTCAGCCCGGCGAAGGGGTCGTCTGCCGTGTCCGACGCCGTGTCGCCGCCCGGATCCAGGTCGGTGAAGAACGGCGTCTCACCGGGTCGGGCACCGTTAGCGTCAGTGCCGGTCGAACGCCGGTTGCGGTTGCTGCGCCCGGCCTCGGCCGGACGGGTGGCCCACGACGGGAACGGGAACTCGACGAGCAACGGCACCGGAAGGCGGGGCTGGGCGACGTACATCGAGCCGGGTTTGAGGATGGTGGCCCGCTGACGGGCAACGGCCGGCAGGAAGCCGTACTCGTCGCGGCGGGCCTCGGCCGGGTCGAGACGTCCGACAACCCGGATGGCGCTGTTGGCCACCACCCGGCGCTCGACCTCGCTGGCGGTCTGCTGGGCCCCGACGAGGATGATGCCAAGCGACCGGCCGCGCTCGGCCACGTCGAGGAGGATCTCCTTGATCGGGCTCGAGGAGTCGCGGGGAGCGTACTTGTTGAGCTCGTCGAGCACGACCAGCTGGAGGGGACGGGCTGATCCGGAGGCCTCCTTGGCCCGGAACGCCTGCCGCAGCACCACGCCGACCACGAATCGTTTGGCTCGATCGTGCAGCGTGTGAATGTCGACCACGGTGACCTGGTGGCCGTCGAGGTCGAGGGCATGGCGGTCGGCGTTGGCGATGTCGGCTCGAATCAGATGCTCGACGTGGGACCGGGCGGAAGCCAGCCGCCGGACGAAGGCGTTGATCGTGCCGGTGCCGACGGCTCGACCGGCCCAGCGAGGATCGGCGCCCGTCGTACCCTCGTCGGGGTCGGCCGGCAGCAGCTTGTCCTCGATGGCCTCGACGAGGTGCCCGAACGTTCGGATCAGGCGGCCGTCGAGGGAGACGGCGCCCTCGCCGGCATCGGTCAGTTTGGCGAGTTGAGCGGTGACGGCCTGGACCACGATCGTGTACTGCTGGCGCTCGTCCTCGGCATCCGCGAACAGGAACGGGAGGAGTTCCTGGCGGCAGAAGTCGGCGATCGTCCAGTAGAACGGCGAAACACCGGTGTGACGGGAGCCGGTGGCCGGTGTGGCGTTGGGGTCGCCCTTGCGGGGAGGAGCGAGAATCCCCACGTCGCGAAAGGGCCCGGGCTGCAGGCCGAGGGGCTTGTAGCGGGCGGCCTGCTCTTCGTCGAGGGCGGAGTTGGGATGGTCGAGAAACAGGAGGTCCTCGCCCTTGACGTTGAAGATGAGAGCCTTGGTGTTGGCCGCCTCCGCGCCGAGGGCGCCGGACGCGAACATCGAGTAGAGGAGGAACGTGGCGTAGCTGGTTTTGGTGGCCACGCCCGAGATGCCCGAGATGTTGATGTGCGCGCCCTTGGTGCCGTCGATGAAGTCGAAGTCGAGAAAAACCGGCTCGTTGTTGCGGGACAACCCGGCGGGCAGCCGGCGGTCGTCGGCCACGGTGTCGAACGAAAGGGCGATATCGCGTTCGATGTCGACGGCCAGCCTCACCGGGGTCTTCGGCAGCGGGGGAACGAGGATCTCGGGCTCGAACCGGGTCGGCTGGATGAGGGCGGCCTCGCTGACCTCGGCCGGCAGTAGGCCGTCGTTGATGAGGAACACGTCGCTCTGGAAGTGGGCGCCCTCGTGGCGGGCCCTGAGCTGACTCACAACCCCATAGATACGCACGACCCGGCCGTCCGGCAACACCCGTTCGAGCGCCACCACGTCGTCGAGTTGGAGGGTTTGGCCGGGCGCCACGGCAACCCAGAACTCGAGCGGCGTGGCATCGTCGATACCGATGACGAGCCCCACGGGGTTCGCGGCATTGGGCTGCTCGGCTGGGGAAAGCGACTCGACCGCCATGGCAACAAATCTAGTCGTCACCGGCGAGGTGCGCGCTGACCCCGTCCATCAGCGAAATTCACTGCAGATTCCGAATAGTTCGATATTTCGAAAACTATTGAAATTTCCGGCCTGTCGATCTAGAATCACCTCATGGCCGACGTCTTCAAGGCTCTGGCTCACCCGGGCCGCCGACAGGTCCTCGCCGCCCTCCGACGTCGCCCGATGACCCCGTCGGAATTGAGCGAGGAGCTTGGAATCAAGATGCCGAATCTCTCCGCCCAACTGTCGGTGCTCAAAGACGCCGAGCTGGTTCACGCCGAGCGGGACGGCACCTCGCTCACCTACCGGGTGAACCTGTCGGTCCTCGAATCGACGATGGCCACGCTGATGGAACAGCTGGGCGTCGGATCACCCGAGAACGGCCAACCCGACGACAACGGTGCCGAAGGAGGAACCGGTGATGCTTAATTATCGAAACGCCACCATCGTGTCGGTGGTCGGCGTGCTGACCAGCCTGGCCATCGCCTTCTACGGCTGGACCAACACCGAGCCCGGCCAGCAGGTTCCCGTTCACTTCGGCGTCAACGGCGAGGCCGACCGCCTCGGCTCCCGATTCGAGGCCTTCCTCGTTTTTCCCCTCGTGCTGATCGGGGTGACCGTTCTCCTGGCGATCCTGCCGCGGATCGACCCGCGCCGCACGGGTATGGAGAAGTCGGTCAGGGCCTACTCCGCGACCTGGATGGCGGTGGTCGTGTTCCTCGTGGTGATGTCGGCGCTGATCACCCGCATCGCCGTCTCCGACTCGACCAGGATCGAACCCCGCCTATTGCTCGTCCTCATCGGCTTGCTGCTCGTGGTGCTCGGCAACTACATGCCGAAGACGGGAAGCAACTGGTTCTTCGGGTTCCGTACGCCGTGGACGTTGTCGAACGAGGAGGTCTGGACCGCAACTCACACCATCGGCGGGCCGATCCTGGTCGCCGTCGGCGTTCTGAGCGCCCTGACCGCCATCATCCTGCCGATCGAGTGGGCCGTGGGGACCGGCATCGTCCTGCCCTTGGCCGCCATTGCCGGACTGACGATCTACTCCTACGTCAAGTACCGGCAGCTGACCACGGTCTGAGGCCACGAAACGAAGCGTCTACAGCTCAACCGTGCCGGCGATGCAGGTGACGACCTGCCCGCCGACCCAGATGGCGCCGTCGTCGTCGGCGGTGATCGTCACCCGGCCGGCTCGGCCGAGCGCTTGCCCCTGGCCGACCTCGTAGGGCGGGTTGGCCCGATCGGATGCCACCAGCCACTGGGCGACCGAGGCGTTGAGGCTGCCGGTGACCGGATCCTCGGCCGGCGAGCCGTTGACCGAGAAGAAGGCCCGGATCTCGAACGCCGGGGCGTCGCTGCTGCCATCGACCGAATGCGGATATGCCCCGACGACGCCGAGATACGGGCCGACCACGCCGATCTTGCCGTCGACGGCCGACAGCTCGATGGCGAGCACGGCCTCGGCATCGGGCAGCAGCAGGGCGGCCCAACCGGGACCGTTGTCGACCCAGGCCCCGTCGACCACGATGGCCGGATCGACACCGAGCTGGGTGGCGAACCGGCTGATCTCGTCGGCCGACAGGGGTCCGGAGCGGATCATCGGCGGCGCCTGGAACGCCAATCGCCCACCGGGGCCCGGCCCGTCGTCGGTTCCATCACGGATGATCGGGACGAGCCCGGCGCCGCATTCCTGGACGATCCTACCGGGCTGCTTGGGGGAGCCGCCGGTGTCGAGCCAGACCCGGCACGAACCCAGCGTCGGGTGGCCGGCGAACGGCAGCTCGACCGACGGGGTGAAGATGCGGACCGCGTAGTCGGCGCCGGATTCGGTCGGATCCAGCAGAAAGGTGGTCTCCGAAAGATTCATCCAGTTGGCGAACCGTTGCATCTGCTCGGTCGACAGGCCATCGGCGCCGATGACGACCGCCAGTGGATTGCCGTGATAGGGCTGCGAGGTGAACACGTCGACGGTCCGATACGGAAGGGTCATGACCCTCAAACTACTCGCTACCGTAGGTCTGTGACCTCCGATCCCGCAGCACCGAACGTGATCGTCGTGACCGGAGGAGGGCGGGGTATCGGCGCCGCCACCGTGCACCGACTGGCGGCCGACGCCGCGGCCACCGGGAATCACATCCACCTCATCGTCAACTATGCGAGCGACGAAGCCTCGGCTCGGTCCGTCGCCGACGGGGCCGGCGCTCTGAGCGACCTCGTCGGCGCCACCGCGGTCCGGGCCGACGTCAGCTCCGAGGACGACGTCACCCGCCTGTTCGCAGCGGCCGACGACGTCGGTCGGCTCAGCGGCCTGGTCAACAACGCCGGGATCGTGTATCCGATCGGCGCCTTCGTCGACCTCGACGCAGAACGGCTCGAGCGCACCTGGGCGGTGAACATCACCGGTGCTTTCCTGTGCGCCCGCGAGGCCGTGCGGCGCCTGTCCACCGCCCACGGAGGTTCCGGCGGAGCCATCGTCAATGTCTCGTCCCGTGCCGCCTCGTTCGGCAGCCCCAACGAGTTCGTCGACTACGCCGCCTCGAAGGGGGCGATCGACACCATGACGAGGGGTCTGGCCAACGAGGTCGCCGCCCAGGGCATCCGGGTCAACGCGGTGCGTCCCGGCCTGATCGACACCGACATCCACACCGCCGCCGGCTTCCCCGAACGGGTGGCCGCCCTGGGCGGGAACGTACCGATCGGGCGGGGCGGCACCGCCACCGAGGTGGCCAACCTGATCGCCTGGCTGCTCTCGCCGGAAGCCTCGTACGTGACCGGGGCGCTCATGGACATCGGCGGCGGGCGATGAGACGGCCGATGAGAGGAAACGGTTCCGCCACGGTCGACCGGCGACTCTCCAGCCCCATCGAACTCGCCGAAGCCGGGGTGGCCTTCGGAGGAAAGGTGGCCGTCGACCGCGCCGATTTTCGTCTGGCCGCAGGCGACTCGGTCGCCGTCGTCGGACCGAACGGCTCGGGAAAGACGACGATGCTGCGGTTGGTGGCCGGCCTCATCGAGCCGACGTCGGGTGCCGTGACCCGTCCGGGTGACGCCACGTTCGGATATGTGTCCCAACACGCCAACCATCCGGCCTGGCTTCCGCTGACCGTCGACGACGTGATCCGGATGGGCCGTTACGGCGAGCGAGGCCTGCTCGGCCGCTTCACGGGCGCCGACAAGGCGATCATGGCGGAGGCCGCGGCGCGCCTCGGCGTGGATGATCTGATGGATCAGACCTACGGGGCGCTGTCGGGGGGTCAGCGGCAACGGGTTCGGATCGCCCAGGCGCTGGCCGTGGCCCCCAACGTGCTGATTCTCGACGAGCCGATCACCGGACTCGACCTTCCGAGCCAGCAGGTCATCCTCGATCTGATCGAGGACCAGGCCGCCCGAGGCACTGCGGTGATGATCACCACCCACCACCTCGACGAGGCCCGGCACTGCCACCGGGTCGTGCTGATGGCGGGACGGATCGTGGCTCAGGGCCCTCCCGGGGAGGTCCTGCGACCTGAGAACCTACGGGCGACGTTCGGCGAGCGCCTCCTCGGCGACCACACCGGCCACGACCACGCCCAGGACATGATGGTTGTCGACGACCACGGCCACCATCACGGCCATGACCACGGCCACGGTCACGCACATTGACCAAGCGCGTCGTCGGTTCGGCCGAGGAACAAAGCGCTCGCCAAAGAAGGCTCCGGCACCCCTTCTGGTCAGTTCACGATTCTGATGTATGCAGTGATCGATGACGATCACCGGGTACACCAGAACGATGCAGATGTGTAATGAAGTGCACCCACGATGATCCGGAACCCCGATGACGTCACCGAGGCCGTCCTGGCTGTGATGGGCCGGACCCCCGACCCTCGGCTGCGGGAGATCATGGTCAGCCTCGTCGAGCACCTGCACGGCTTCGTGCGCGACGTCGCACTGACCGAGGACGAGTTCCGGACCGCCACCACCGTGCTCAATCAGATCGGGCAGGCCAGCACCGACAGCCACAACGAAGCGGTGCTGATGGCGGGGTCGCTCGGCGTGTCGAGCCTCGTCTGCCTGCTCAACAACGGCGCCAGCGGCACGACCGAAACCACCCAGAACCTGCTTGGCCCGTTCTGGCGTGCCGACCAACCGGCCTCCGCCGACGGCGCTTCGATCGTGCGCTCGGACACGCCGGGCGATCCGCTGTTCGTCATCTTCGAGCTGGTCGACCCGGACGGGGTGCCGGTGGCCGCGGCCGAGGTCGACGTGTGGCACTCCTCTCCCACCGGGCTCTACGAGAACCAGGATCCCGGCCAGGCCGATCACAACCTGCGGGGTCGCTTCGTGTCCGACGCCGACGGACGGGTCCGGTTCCGGACCGTCCGCCCGGCCGGGTATCCGATTCCGACCGACGGCGTCGTCGGCCGGCTGCTGGGCGCCCAGGGTCGGCACCCGTTCCGCCCGGCCCACGTCCACGCCCTGGCCTACAAGCCCGGATTCAAGACCCTGATCACGCAGATCTACGACGAGCACGATCCCCACCTCGAGACCGATCCCCAGTTCGGTGTGACAGCCGCCGTGCTCGGTCGTTTCGTCCACCACACCGAAGCCCATCCCGGTCATTCCGAGCTCACCGACTGGTACTCCCTTCACCACCGCCTCGTGATGGAGCGGGGTCGGGCTTCCATGCCGACCCCACCAATCAGGTAACGTTTGGGCGGCGCCGAGGCCGAACGCCGCGGGGCCACCGACAAAGCTTGACAGAAGGGGAACCGATGTCCGACTTCACCGACATCACCTACGAGGTCGACGACTCGGCCGCCGCCATCATCACCATCAACCGGCCCGATCGCTACAACGCCTTTCGGGGCCGCACCGTCGAGGAGATGATCGCCGCCTTTCGCTCGGCCTGGGTCGACCACGATGTCCGCTC
Organism: Acidimicrobiia bacterium; assembly: GCA_029863385.1. GTDB lineage: Bacteria > Actinomycetota > Acidimicrobiia > Acidimicrobiales > SZUA-35 > JAHELU01. The sequence continues at coordinate 4,914 of JAOTVU010000105.1, read as the reverse complement.
GGTCATCCTCACCGGGGCCGGCGACAAGGCATTCTGCTCCGGCGGCGACGTCAAGCAACGGGCCGAAACCGGCGACTACGGCCCGACCGAGAGCGGCATGTTCGAGATCGTGTATCTGCAGAAGCTGATCCGCGACATCCCGAAACCGGTGATTGCGGCGGTCAACGGCGTGGCCGTGGGCGGCGGTCACGTGCTCCACGTGATCTGCGACGTGTCGATCGCGGCCGAAACCGCTCGCTTCGGCCAGGCCGGACCGCGGGTCGGTTCGTTCGATGCCGGTTTCGGCTCGGCCTTCCTGTCCCGGGTCGTGGGCGAGAAGAAGGCCCGGGAGATCTGGTTCTGGTGCCGCCAGTACTCGGCCGCCGAGGCGCTCGAGATGGGACTGGTCAACAAGGTGGTACCACTCGACGAACTGCTGCCCGAGGCCAAGCGGTGGGCCGAGGAGTTGAAGGTGCTCAGCCCGACCGCCATCAAGGTGCTCAAGCATTCGTTCAATGCCGACACCGATCACCAGATCGGTCTCACCCACATGGCGATGTCGGCGCTCGATCTGTTCGCCCCGTCACCCGAGGGCATGGAGGGGGCGAACGCGTTCGCCGAGAAACGTCCCCCCGAGTTCGACAAGTACGTGCAGCACCACTGAGCCGGAGCGACCGAGGGGATCCGACCGATGTTCTACGACTTCGACGACACCGAGCAGGCCTTCCAGATCGAGCTGCGGCGCTTCTGCACCGACGTGCTGGCCCCTCACTACCAGTCCGACGACCGGGCCGGGGAGATGCGGCCGACCCTGCTGTCGGACATGGCCTCGATCGGCCTCACCGGTCTGCGCATACCCGTCGAGTTCGCAGGACAGGAGGCCTCGGCCGTGGTGGCCGGGCTGGCGGCCGAGGAGGTCGGCCGGGCCGACTTCAACGCCACCTACGTCATCATCAACACCTGCCTCGTAGCGGACATCGTCATGCGCCACGCCAATCGTGACCGCCAAGCCGAGTGGTTGCCCCCGATCGCGTCCGGTGAGATCATCCCGGCCCTGCTATTGACCGAGCCGGATCACGGCTCGGATGCGGCCTCGATGGAATGCCGGGCGGTACGCGACGGCGACGAGTGGGTCATCACCGGCGAGAAGACGTCGATCACCTTCGGCACGGTGGCCCCGACCGGCCTGCTGATGGCCCGCACCGGCGGCCCGGGCGCCCGAGGTGTCAGCGCCTTCTACGTACCGCTCGATGATCCGAGAGTCAGCCGATCGGGCTTCGACGACCTGGGTGGCCGCTCGATCGGTCGGGCGTCGATCCACTTCGATGGGCTCCGGGTACCCGAGGAGGCAATGGTCGGCAACGAGGGCGACGGCTTCGTGTCGGTCATGCAGGGCTTCGACTACTCCCGGGCCATCATCGGCCTCGGCTGCCTCGGGGCCGCGCAACAGTCTCTCGACGAAACGCTGCAGTGGACGAAGGACCGGGAGGCCTTCGGTCAGCCGATCGGAAAGTTCCAGGCCGTGTCGTTCCCGCTGGCCGAGGCCGCCACCCACCTGCGCGGCGCCCGTCACGTCTGCTACGAGGCACTGTGGTTGAAGGACCAGGGCCGGGAGAACGGTGATGTCGCCGCCATGGCCAAGCTGTGGGCGCCCCGGCTCAGCGTGGATGTCATCCACCAGTGCCTGCTCACGTTCGGTCACATGGGCTACTCCACCGAGAGCCCGCTGGGACAACGGCTGCGCGACGTCATCGGCCTGGAGATCGGTGACGGGACGGCCCAGATCTCGAGCCTGGTCATCGCCCGCCATCTCCTCGGCCGGGCATACGCGCCCTGACGGTCCACCGGTTCGAGGCGGTCGGTCCGCCGGGCTGGTCGGGCCGACATACACTGACGCCGTGGACCAATCGACGAACATCGTCCTCACGGGTTTCATGGGCACCGGCAAGACCACCATCGGTCGGCTTCTGGCGGTCGATCTGGGCTTCGAGTTCGTCGACACCGACGCCGTCATCTCCGAACGCCACGGTCCGATCGCCGACATTTTCGCCGAGCGGGGCGAAGCGGCGTTCCGGGCCATCGAGCAGGATCTCGCCGCCGAGTTGGCGGAGCGGTCGAGATTGGTCATCGCCACCGGCGGACGAATGATGTTGGATCCCGCGAACGTCGCCACCCTCGGTCGCAACAGCCGCGTGTTCTGCCTGGTGGCCGATCCGGACGAGATCCACCGCCGGGTCAGTGCAGACACCGCTCGAATCGAACGGCCGCTCCTGTCGGTGCCCGACCCCCGAGCGAGAATCGGTGAGCTCCTGGCCGAACGCCGGAACGGGTACGAACGCTTCATTCAGATCACCACCGACGACCGGACGCCCGGGGTCATCGCGGCCGAAATAGCAGCTCTTGCCGGATCGCCGTCGGAGGCGGAACCGGCCGCCTCGCACGGCTACGGTGACGTCCCATGAGCACGACCCACGATCAGTTTCTCTCCGCCAACGAGGCGCATCAGGAAGCCTTTTCCGGTCGAGGTCTGGCCGCTCCACCGTCGCGTCGTGTGGCCGTTCTCACCTGCATGGACGCCCGGGTCGACATCTATCGGGCGCTCGGCCTGCAGATCGGTGAGGCCCACGTGATCCGCAACGCGGGCGGCGTGCTGACCGACGACGCGATCCGCTCGTTGACCCTCTCGCAGCGCAAACTCGGAACCACGGAGATCGCCGTCATCCAGCACACCGACTGCGGTCTCGAGAACCTCGACAACGAAGCCGTTCTCGCCGAGTTGGAGGCGGCCACCGGATCCAGGCCACCATGGCCGATCGGGGGCTTTTCCGATGTCCGCAACAGTGTCCGTGCTTCGGTCGCCGCCCTCCGATCAGATCCCCATCTGATCCACGTCGATGCCGTCAACGGCTACGTCTACCACGTGGAGACCGGTCGCCTCGAGCCCGTCGGCACCTGATCGGCGCCAGCACAACCTCTGCTGCTTCCACTACCACTACTACTACTGCTGTTGTTGCTGCTGCTGGGGCTCGGCCTGCGCTTGGGCCTGGGCGGAGATCTCCAGGCGGACCTCGAGACTCTCACCTCCGGAGCCATAGCGGGTACCGACCAGCGGAGCGGCCTCGCGATAGTCGCGACCGATGGCCACCCGGACGTAACGATCGTCGGGTGAGATGCCGTTGGACACATCGAATCCGACCCAACCGAGACCGGCGACATGAGCCTCGGCCCAGGCGTGGCTTGCCGGGGACGACTCGGCGTCATCCAGCATCATGTAGCCGCTGACATAGCGAGCCGGAACGTCGAACAACCGTGCCGCCGTGACGAAGATGTGGGCGTGATCCTGACAGACACCATGGCCGCTCTTCAAGGCCTCCTCGGCCGGCGTCGACGGCTCGGTTCCCCCGAGCCGGTACTCCACCTGATCGATGATCACACCGGACAACGCATGCAGACGGGTGACCGGATCCGCTTCGAACGCCACTTCGGCCGCCAACTCCCGGATGCGGTCACCCGGTGTGGTCAGTTCGGTCGGACGGAGATGGAACCACAGCGGTACGGCGCCGTGATGTTGGCCGACGACACCGTCGGAACCGAAAGTCTCCACCAGGCCACGGGCTTCGATGTCGACCTCGAGCGCCTCGCCGTCGGTCCGGACCAGGGTGACGTGGTTTCCGAAGTGATCCTCGTATTCCAGCTGCAGGCCGCAGCCGGACAGCACCAGTTCCCAGTCGACCACGGTCTGGGTCGAACCCGATCGGGGGGTGAGACGAAGGCGTTGCAGCCCGTAGTGGACGGGCTGATCGAACCGGTAGGTCGTTCGGTGGGAGATGTGGATCCGCAACGTCTCGATCCTCCTCAGCGGTAGAACCGGTAGTCGGCTTCGATTTGTTGGGCGAGTTCGGCGTTGCGGGCCCCGAGCCTCTGGATGAACTCGTGCAGGCCATTGTTGATGATGTCGTCGATCTTCGTCTCGTTAAGCTCGTCCATCATGGCGTCGATCAGGTCGTGGCTTCGGTGTCGCTGCCCGTAGATCTGCTCGAGATACCCGAGATTCGACGCCATCTTCTTGACCGAGAAGGTGATCGATCGGGGCATGCGGTCATCCAGGATCAGGAACTCGGCGATCCCGGCGGCACTGATCTCCCCCTGGTGGAGCCAGAGGTACGACTGGTGGGCCGACACCGACCGCAGGATGGTCTCCCATTGCACGTTGTCGAGCGGGCTGCCGACGTGAAAGGCCGTGGGTAGGAGCACGTAGTATTTCACGTCGAGGATGCGAGCGGTGTAGTCGGCTCGCTCGATGCAGGTGCCGAGGCGGCAGAAGGAGAAGTCGTCGTCGCGCAACATGGTGCCGTGCATGGCGCCGTGCACGAGGGCGCTCTGGCGCCGTATCTCACCCAGGACGTTCTGGATGTCACGTTCGTCGAGTTTGCGATCGAGCAGCTCGTCGAGGGTGATCCAGCACCGATTGACCGACTCCCAGGTCTCACGGCTCAGTGCCGTTCTCACCATCCGACCCGTGTTGCGGGCGCGGGCGATCATCGCCCGGACGCTGGAGGGATTCGTCGGATCGCACAGCAGCTGCTCGATCACCTGGTCGACCGTTGGTGCGTCGTGGCTGACCAGATCGGTGGAGACGCCGGCCGAGATCAGCACCGAGCGCCAGACCTCCGAGGGGTCCGACGTGGTGCCGGCGGCGATGTTCACGCCGGCATCGATCAACCGGGCCAGGTTGTCGCTGCGTTCGAGGTAGCGGAACATCCAGAACAGCCCACCCGCCGTCTTTCCTAACACGGCCGATCCGCCATTCCGCCGCTCGCCACCGGACGCACTCGATCAGTATTCATCGACCAACACCCACGTGTCCTTGGTGCCCCCACCCTGGGAGGAGTTGACGACCAGCGACCCCTCCGTCAGCGCGACCCTCGTCAAACC
>JAOTVU010000104.1 GCA_029863385.1 Acidimicrobiia bacterium | reverse complement strand
CATGTGCAGCAGCCCGAGAAAGCCGCAGCGGAACCCGAAGCCGAGCGCGGTCGAGGTCTCCGGCTCGAAACTGAAGCTGCCGTCGTCGAGTCGGAGCTTGTCAAGCGCATCGCGGAAGTCGGCGTAGTCGTCGCCGTCGACCGGGTACAGGCCGCAGAACACCATCGGTTTGGGTTCCCGGTAGCCCGACAGCGGCTCGGTCGCCGCATTGGAGCTGGTGGTGATGGTTTCACCGGATCGGGCCTCCCGCACGTCTTTGATCCCGGCAATCAGATAGCCGACCTCCCCGGGGCCCAACGAATCGACGGGAGTGCTCTCGGGGGTTCGTACGCCGATTTCGTCGGCATCGTGAACGGCACCGGCCTGCATGAACCGAAGCTTGTCACCGGCGTTGAGCCGGCCGTTCATGACGCGAAGGCTCGAGACGACACCTCGGTAGGTGTCGAAGTGGCTGTCGAAGATCAGAGCCTGCAGTGGTTTGTTCTCATCGCCGACCGGCGCCGGAATCCGCTCGATGACCGCATCGAGCAGCTCCTCGACCCCGAGGCCGGTCTTGGCCGAGATCCGCAGCACGTCGGTGGCCGGGATGCCCAACACCTGCTCGATCTCGGCGGAGTAGCGATCCGGGTCGGCGGCGGGGAGGTCGAGTTTGTTGAGCACCGGAACGATCTCGAGATCGTTCTCCAGGGCCAGGTAGGTGTTGGCCAGCGTCTGCGCCTCGATTCCCTGTGCTGCGTCGACCACGAGGATCACGCCCTCGCAAGCGGCCAGCGAACGCGACACCTCATAGCCGAAGTCGACGTGGCCGGGCGTGTCGATGAGATTGATGACGTGGCCCCTCCACTCAAGTTTCACGCTCTGGAGTTTGATCGTGATGCCCCGCTCCCGTTCCAGATCCATGGAATCGAGATACTGATCCCGCATCTCCCGGGCTTCGACGGCACCACAGATCTCCAGCAAGCGGTCGGCCAGGGTCGACTTGCCGTGATCGATGTGGGCGATGATCGCCAGGTTTCGAATGTTGGAAGTGCGGATCTTGTCCGTGGTTGTGCGAGGCATGAGTTCTGAACCTTGTAGTGAAAGCTACCGGTTTCAGAGGTGAAGCGTCTCAACCGCCAAAGCTCGGACAATCGGTTCCGATCGCTGGTTGGGCCACTCCCATCGCCCGCTATCATTGGCGGGTCCCCCAAGACGAGGTTTAACTTCCGTGGCCAACATCAAGAGCCAGATCAAGCGAAATCGCCAGAACGAGAAGAGCCGGCTCCGCAACCGCGCCCTGCGGTCCGAGATCCACACCCGGGAAAAGGCGGCAATGGCCGCAGCCGGCACCGAGAACGAGGCAGAGGCTCTCCGCCTCACCATCAAGCGCATCGACAAGGCTGCGGCCAAAGGTATCATCCACAAGAACGCCGCCGCCCGCCGGAAGAGCCGGCTGATCGCTCGTATTCGACAGCTCGGCGCCGAGAGCTGAACTCCGCCACAGTCGGCGGATCCGCTCGTCACGGCCCGACCTCGACTTCACTGCGGCTCCCGTACCCTGGTGGGCCGCAGTTGTCGCGTCTACCGGCCTGTTGCCGCCGCGGTGAGCCCCTCGATGGCGTCGGCCGGCCTACGAGGACCGGGCGGCGGAGCGGCTGAGATGGGCGAGACGGGCGACCAGAATCGTCACCACGGTGTTGCCGTCGATACCGGTGCCACCCCGTAGGTCGAGATCGCTCTGCGCAAGAAGGCCGACGGCCCGCGCCAGTCGCTGCGGACCCAGACGCTTCGACAGCGACAGCGCCTTTTTGGCCGGGAACGTCGATCCGGTCATGCCCAGGTAGGCGGCGGCCGATCGCTCGTCGAGCACCGGTGCCCCGTCGAGCTTGAGCGCCCGCTGGTAGTGGTTGTGCAGCGTGGCCAGGGTCTGCAACGGGTGGCGTTCGCCGCCGACGACCATCCGTTCCAGCTTCTCGAGGGCAAGCGTGACGTTTCCGGAGTCGATGGCGTCGGTCAGTTCCCACGGGGGAACATCGGCGGCGGTGCCGAGAAATGGGGCGACGTCGTCGGCGCCGAGCGGGGCGTCGACCCCGAACGTCGAGACGAGTGTGTCGAAGACCGAGGCCAGCCGACCGAGGTCGTCACCGAGCCGGTCGGCGATCGCCTTGCGGGCCGAACCGTCGAGGCGGACCGGGGCGGTGGCCAGCCGCTCGTCGAGAAACGCCTTCCGACCCCGACCGCTGGGGGCGGCGTCGACCGTTTCCGCTCCGACCGCCTTGAGCGCGGTCTGCAGTGTCTTCGGGACCGCGGGCAGCCGCTGGTTCGACGATGCCTTCTCCCAGACCAGCACCAGGTCGGTGGTGTCGGGAAGGTTGTCGAGCAGCTGGATGAGCGGTTCGATGGTGGCCTGTTTGGAGAACAAACCCAGGTTGCGGCCCACGACGACCCGCCTCCCGGTGAGGAAGGGCAGCGTCTGGGCGGCATTGATCAGGGTGGCCAGGCTGGCGTCGTTGGTTTCGCCGAGATAGACGGCCTCGGTGAGTTCCTCCACCATAAGGGTACGGTCGCCGTCGCCCACCAGTTCGTTGACCGTGGCCTGGATCGCCTGGCTGACGAGGGTATCGTCGTCACCTTTGATGACGATGACGGCCATCAGCGAACCTTGTCACCGTCGACGGCGAGGATCTCGGCCATGAGGTCGGCGACCCGTCGACCGGCCTGCACGTTGTGGGCCCGGAGCACCCGGCAGCCGAGGGTGACACCGATGACGTGGGCCGCCGTGGTGCCGGAGTCGATGTCGTAGCGGTCGGTTTCCAGCAGTTCGAACAGGAACCGCTTGTTCGAGGCCGACAGCAGCACCGGGTAGCCGAGCTCGACGAGGGCGTCGGAGTGGTGCAGCAGTTCGAGGGACATGGCCGGGGTCTTGCCGAGGTCGAGGCCCGCGTCGATCAGGATCCGCTCGCGGGCAATCCCACAGGATTCGGCCTGGGCCGCCCGATCGGCCAGGAAGTCGACCACGTCTCCCACCAGATCCTCGTAGACCGGTTCGGGATCCGGCACGCGGGGAGCGAGCCGGATGTGGGTCGCCACTACGGAGGCGCCGCCCCGGGATGCCACCGGCAGGTAGTCGGGATCGGCGAAGCCGCTGATGTCGTTTCCGACGTTGGCTCCGGCCCGGATCGACTCCTCCAGCACAGAGGCCCGCCAGGTGTCGACCGACAGCGGGACGTCGAATCGCCGTCGCAGCGCCTCGACCGCGGGCACGACCCGTTCCAGTTCCTCGGACTCGGTGACGTCTTCGCCCGGTCCGGCCTTGACACCGCCGACGTCGAGGAAGTCCGCGCCGTCGTCGACCAGCTGCTCGGCCTTGCGAAGGAAGTCCTCGAACTCCCAATAGCTGCCGGCGTCGTAGAAGCTGTCCGGCGTCCGGTTGAGGATGCCCATGACGAGCGCACGATAGGTGATGTCGAAACGATGGGGTCCCAACTCCAAGAGCACACGCTCACGGTAGTCGCCGCCGTCCGGGCCGCCACCCATCCGGTTCCACCTGTGCGCCCCAGACCCGGGAACCCGCACGCAAGCCGCACAGAATCACCGGCGTTGACGGGTATCACCGGTCGGCACCCGCAGGCCCCACCCAGCGGATGTGGCCGTCGGCGGGATGGCCACGACCAGCCCGGCGCCGGCCGGTTCGGGCTCGACGATCACGTCTCCCCAACCGGTGGCCACCATCATCTCCTCGGTCACTCTCGTTGCCCCCCGGATGCGGTGTTGCGGTGGTGCCAGCACCATCGCCGGTTCGACCACTTCCATCAACGCGACCACGATCCTCGCCGAGAGGAGGTCTCCTCGTTCGGTGATCATCACGTCGACCGACCCGATCCCCGACGCCAACACCGCATCGAGGGCCGACGGTTGCGGGTCACGAACGACCAGAACACTGAACGTGTTGGCACCCGCCGCTCGGGTCGGGACGTACAGCACGCCCTCGGCGATCACGGCAGGCCGATCCGGTGGCGACGTCGTAGCACCGACCACCACCGAGGCGATCGCCACCAGCGACGCTGCGGCAACCACTCGGCCGACGAGCGGTGGGCGAGGGCGCAGCGCAATGACAAACCCGAGTATCATCAGCGCCGCCAACGAGGTCGAATCGAGACGGGGCAGACCGAGCCCGGCGGCCCACCGGGCCGTTCCGTCGATCCAGCCGACGAGCAGCCGTGACGGCCATTGGAGGATCTCGGCGGCATCGGGAAACCGGGCCCGGTGGAGCAGGCCGCTGATCGGTCCGGTGGTCAGACCGAGGGTCATGACAACACCGGCGGCCCATCCGGCCCCCAGATTCGCCGGAATCGACGCCAGCGGCAGCGGCCCGAAATGATGGATAAGGAGCGGGGCCACCCCGGCCTGGGCGCCCACGGTCAAAGCGAAGGCCTGGGCCGGCGCCGTCAGGCTTGGTCGCCGTGTCATCGCTGCGGGCAGCCGGGTGACAATGAGCGGCGACACCACGATGATCCCCGCCGAAGCGGCGACCGACAGCTGAAAGCCGACCACGTCGAGGAGGAACGGATCGATCAGCACCAGACCCGTCACACCGACCGACAGCGTACGCAACCCCGACCCGATGCGCCCGGTGATCAACGCCCACGCGGCTACACCGGCCGCGGTGGAGGCTCGAAGGACCGACGGTTCGGCCCGGGTCATCGCCGCGAACAGGACGAGGACACCGACGACCACAACGAGGCGGGTACGACGGCCAAACATCATCAGGAGCGGTCGCACCACCAGCAGCACGAATGCGACGTTCTGCCCCGAAACGGCCAGCAGGTGGGTCAGGCCCGAGGCGCGAAACCGGGCCTGCTGGTCCAGCGACTGGAAACGGTCGTCGCCGATGACGAGTCCGGTGTACAACGGCCGATCCCGATCGTCGAACGACGCCGCTCCGTCGACGATGACCGAGCGCAGCGCGTTGACCAACCGGTTGAACCCGGACGCAGGTGCGACCATCGCCACCTCGTCGAGCGACAGCCGACCCACGATGTGGCGGGCCCGCAACCACGGTCGATCGCCGATCGGCCGCACTCGACCGGCCACCAGCACCCGGTCTCCCACCGCCACCTGCCTCAGCTCGAATCCGGCTCGACCGAACGCCGTCGCCTCCAATCGTTCACCGGAGCCGAGTTGCAGCTCCGCCCGCCAGCCGATGCCGACCGGCTCCGGATCTCCCCGAACGACCGCCTCCGCCTCCACGGCCTGAGCCTCCAGCGGCTGATAGCCCCGGGCCACGTATCCGCCACGGCCGCACGTCAACCCGAGAACGAGCACCAAGCCGGCGATCAGCCGATGCGGTCCTGCACCGCCGTTCCGCACGCCGACGGCGACGGCCATGGCGGCGACGAGGAGGGCGACGGCCGCTGCGCGGGTGGAATGCGCCGGCAGCCGCAGGCCGAGGAACGTGCCGACACAAGCCGAGAGTGCCACCGCCACCAGGCGCAACTCGTCGGCGGCGGTGCCGAGCGACAACGCCATCGGGCCGCGGTCGCCTTCCTCGGCACTCACACCGCCACCTGATCCTCGATCGCCGCCAGCTTGGCCGGTCCGATGCCGGGTACGTCGAGCAGGTCGTCGACCGAATCGAACGGGCCGTTGTCGTCTCGCCATGCGACGATGGCCGCGGCGATGGCAGGGCCGATGCCGGGAAGGCGCTGCAGCTCCGTGACGTCGGCCTGGTTGACGTCGATCCGCTGGTCGTCGGCCCCGGGCCTCCCATCGTCGTTGCCGCCGGTCACGACGCGGGTTTCGGCCGTCTCGATCAGCGGTCGCGTGGCGGCGGCGCCCTCCTCCCCCGCCTCGGGCACGCGGATGTGCATCCCGTCGACGAGCGGTGTGGCCAGGTTGAGGCGGTGCACATCGGCGGTGGCCGTCGGTCCGCCGGCGGCGGTGATGGCGTCGGCCAGCCGTGCCCCGTCGGCCAGCTCGACCAGCCCTTCGGTCACAACCGCACCCGAGACGTGGACGACGAGGCGAACCTCGGGATCGGTCGAGGTCGGGGGCAGGAGAGACGGTGGCGCCGGTGCCGACAAATCGTCGGAGGCGACCGCCGGATCGCCTGCACCCGACGGCCCGGCGGGCTCGGCGAGCTCGGCGCTGCCACCGTTGCCCTCGGGATCGACTGGAGCGACGTCGGCGGCAACCATGTCGTCGACCCGGGGAATACGATCGTCGATCGGCTCGACGGACCGCCAGCGGGTCAGACCCCAACCGACCGCCAGGGTGAACACGAGCAGCGCCGTGACCGCGGAGGACAACCGGGGACGGTCCCGGAGACCGTCGAGACGAACCAGCGCCTGATCGACCAGATCGACCAGACCGACGTCGGGGTCCGGTTCATCGGTGTCGCCTTGGGAGCGGGGGCGTTCGGCAAGCGGGTCCACGACAGCCTCGCAGGGACCTCTGGTGCGGCCGGGCGGGATCGAACGGGTCGATCCCAAGCGGCGCGGCACGACAAACGAATGGCGAGGGAAGTACGACACCCGCTTCGGGGCCTGGTAGCCGATCGAACGGGTGGGGACCGGGAAGTCCGAGTATCGGTTCGATCACCGGCCGAGTCGGCTCCGCTGGACAACGGCCGGACCGGTGAGCCGACGAAGGTCACTGTAACCGGCCAAGAACGGTCCGCAACCTGGCAGGATGCGGAGGCACCGATCTCCGGCACATCCCTTCCGGGCCGAAGAGCCTGGGGAACCCAGACTGGTGGTGCCGATCCTTTGGATCGGCGTCTAGCAGGCTGCGGAAATCTCGATCTCCAGGGCACCCCGGCACAGCCAGAGAGTTGCGAAACGCAAACTCGTAGCGGCTTGCCGCCGTCGATACCTCCGGATCGGCGTCTAGAACAGGCGGGTCGACAGCTTGCGACGCCAGTCGGCAACGGCTTCGGGGTTGCCGACGGACAGTTCGTCGAGAAGCTCCACGAACTCGGCCCGGTCGTCCTCGCTTTCCTTCACGGTGTCGAGCAGCGTGGCCAACTTCTGCTCGATCTCGTTCTGGGCGTCGCTCGGCATGGCAACCTCCCGGGCCTGGGCCAGGAGCTGAGCCAGCATCGGATCCTCGGGCCCGGCGGTCAGCACCTCGACGGCTTCCGGCGCCCGGTCGGATTGCAGGAGCAAAGCGGCCAGCATGCCGACGGCCTGCACGTTGTCGCCTTCGAGCTCGACCGCCTTGCGCAGCGACTCCTCGTCGCCCGCGGCAAGAAGCGCCTGGACCTCGTTCGACGACTCGTCGCCGAGCAACTTGGCGACGAACTCCCGGATGGCGGGCTCGGGCTGGCCGCCGATGAACCCGTCGACCACCTGCCCTCCCTTGAGCGCGTAGACGGCCGGAATCGACTGCACCTGGAACGCAGCCGATGCACCGGGATTCTCGTCGACGTTGATCTTGGCCAGGACGACCTTCCCGTTGGTTTCGTTGATGACCTTCTCCAACATCGGACCAAGCGTGCGGCACGGGCCGCACCACGGAGCCCAGAGATCGACCACGACCGGCGTCGTCATCGATCGTTTAATCACTTCGGCTTCGAAAGTTGCGTCTTGCACGTCGATCATCATCGACAACAACGGTACCAACGACGAAACGATTCGAGCGAGACACCGATGACGTTCCCGGATTTCAACCTGTATCCGAGGCGACGGCGTTGCCTCCGCAACCGTAGAGTTGTTGGCCAACGGGCTATCGCAAAGGAGACAACGGTGAAGGTGGACGGAGGAGCCGGGCTTGGCGAATCACTCGACAGGGTGGCCGAACTCGCCATGGAACAGGAGGCGGCAGGCTACGACGGCTTCTGGACGGCCGAGACCAGTCACGATCCGTTCCTCCCCCTCCTGCTGGCCGCGGAACACACCGAATCGATCGAGATCGGCACGTCGATCGCCGTTGCCTTCGCCCGAAATCCGATGACGTTGGCCAACACGGCGTGGGACCTCCAGGCCTACTCCGGTCGATTCATTCTCGGGCTCGGTTCCCAGATCAAGCCCCACATCACCAAACGGTTCTCGATGGAATGGTCGAAACCGGCTGCTCGTATGCGCGAGATGATCCAGGCCATTCGGGCCATCTGGGAGTGCTGGAACACCGACGGCAAGCTCAACTTCCGCGGCGACTTCTACTCCCACACCCTGATGACGCCCTTTTTCAACCCCGGACCCAACCCGAACGGAGACGCCCGCATCTTCCTGGCCGGTGTGGGACCGCTGATGACGAAGGTCGCAGGTGAGGTCGCCGACGGCTTCATCTGCCATTCGTTCACCACCGAACGATTCCTTCGGGAGGTGACCCTGCCCGCCATCGAGGCCGGTCGACAGGCGGCGGGCAAGTCGATGGACGGCTTCGAGGTGGTCGGCCCGTCGTTCGTCGTGACCGGCAACGACGAGACCGAGATGCAGGAGGCCGCGGCCGCCACCCGGAAGCAGATCGCGTTCTACGGATCCACTCCCGCCTATCGGCCAGTGCTCGATCTCCACGGCTGGGGCGATCTGCAGGACGAGCTGAACCGCCTGTCGAAGCAGGGACGGTGGGAGGAGATGGGCGACGCCGTCGACGACGATGTCCTCAACGCCTTTGCGGTCGTCGGCGAACCCGAGGCCATCGCACCCGAGTTGAAGCGCCGCTACGGCGACTGCGTGCACCGCATCTCGTTCTACGCGCCCTACAAAGGCGACACCGAACGATGGAAGAAGGTCTTCGCCGACCTGAAGTCCGACTGATCACCGCCAATCACACCCCACGCTCCAATGACCGACCAATCCACCGACGAAGAACCCGTGAGCCCATCGCCGATTCCGGAGGCCCCGACATCCGGCCTGTCCCGTGGACTCAACGTCCTGCTCACCGTTGCCGCCGCCATCATCGTGGTGGCCGGACTGCGCTCGTTCGCCTCGTCGATCGGGCCGATGTTTCTCGCCCTCGTCGTGGTCGTCGTGGTCAGCCCCGTCTACCACTGGCTGAGACGCCTCGGTCTGAACGGCACGCTGGCCACCGTCGGCCTGGCGGTCACGGCCTACGGGGTGCTGACGGTGATGCTGGCCGCACTGATCTGGACCGGCACCCGTCTCGCCCAGCTCCTGTCGAGCGACTTCTACACCACGAAACTGTCGCAAACCCAGGCCGACATCGAAGCCCAGCTCGCCGAGTGGGGCTACACGAGCGACGATCTGGGCGACGTCATGGCCGACATCGACCTGACGTCGGTTGCCGGGCAGGTGACCAACGCTCTGTCGAGCGTGCTCAGCATCACCAGCGCCATCGGTCTCATCCTGATCTCGATGCTGTTCATGGTGATGGACACCGGACCGTTCACCGCCCATCTCAACGCCGTCAGCGAGGTTCGGCCCGCTGTCGTCGATGCGCTGCGTGGCTTCGCCCGACGGACCCGGTCCTATTTCGTGGTGTCGACGTTGTTCGGTCTGATCGTGGCCGCGCTCGACGTGATCGCACTGATGATCCTCGGCATTCCCCTGCCCTTCGTGTGGGGGGTGCTCTCGCTGATCACCAACTACATCCCGAACATCGGCTTCGTCCTCGGTTTGATTCCACCGGCGACGCTGGCGTTCTTCGAGGGAGGGTGGCAGCTGTCGGTGTGGGTGATCGTGATCTACACGGCGATCAACGTGATCATCCAGTCGGCCATCCAGCCGAAGATCGTCGGTGACGCGGTCGGCCTGTCGGCCACGCTCACCTTCGTCTCGCTCATCTTCTGGGGCTGGGTACTCGGTCCGCTTGGTGCGCTGCTGGCCGTTCCCATGACGCTCTTCAGCAAAGCGATGCTGGTCGATATCGATCCCACCACCAAGTGGGCGGCGCCATTGATCGCCCTGAGCAGCCCTTCGAAGACAGCCGGGGCGGAGCGGCCGCTGAAACCCGATCGGGCCGACCACACCGACGATCCCGAGGCCGACGTCGACGTGGTCGAGCCGACCGGGCCGGAGATCGACCAGTCGGAGATCTGACCGACGTTTGGACGTCAGCCGCTCGCCGCGGGCTCCGCGACGATCTCGAGTTCGCCGTTGATGTACTGGGACTTGCACAACGCCCGCTGCAGCTTGCCCGAACTGGTCTTCGGCAAGGTGCCCGGCTTGACCAGCACGACTTCATGGCAAGGCACCCCCACGGCGGCGATCGATCCCTTGTTGACAGCGGCCCGAATTGCGTCCAGCCCGGAATCGACCCTGGTCTCGGCCACCACCACGATCTGTTCCTTGCCGGCGCGGCCCGGCGAACCGAACGCGATGACGTTGCCGGCTCGAATGCCTTCGATACCTCCGGCGGCCCGCTCGATGTCCTGCGGGTAGACGTTGCGGCCGCCGACGATGATGACGTCCTTGATCCGGCCGCACATCGCCATCTGACCGTCGACCAGATAGGCGAGATCGCCGGTCTTCAGCCAGCCGTCGTCGAACAGCTCGCGGTTGACGTCCTCCCGTTTGTAGTAGCCGGGGGTGACCGAGGTGCCTCGGATCTGGAGTTCACCCACCTGACGCTCGCCGAGCACGTCGCCCGACTCCGGGTCGACGATGCGGAACTCGAGCCCCGGGACCGGTCGACCGAGAAGCACGATCTCCCGTGCTCTTGGATGCTCGATGTCGACGGGAACGGCCAGGTGATCGAGTTCGAGCCGTTCATGATCGACGACGTCGGTGTTGAGACCGGTCATCGGCTCGGGGAAGCTTCCGGCGATGGCCACCTCGGCCATACCGAACGCCGGGAAGACGGCACCCGGTCGCAGACCGTGACGCTCACCGGCGGCGATGAGGGAACGGACCGATTCCGGGTCGACCGGTTCGGCGCCGTTGAGCCCGATCCGCAGCGATGAGAGGTCGAGGGCCGGACCGTCGCGGCGCAGCGCCCTGGCGGCCAGAACCCAACTGAAGTTCGGCCCGGCCGTGGCGGTGCCCCCGTAGGTCGAGATCCATTCCATCCACCGGCCCGGCGAGGCCAGGAAGTCCTGGGGCGCGGCGAGCACGAGATCGATGCCGGCCGACATGGGCAGAATGCAGAAGCCGACCAGACCCATGTCGTGGTAGAGAGGCAACCACGACACCATGACGTCGGTGTCGATGTCGACGTCGGCCGCTTCGATGATGGCGTCGAGGTTGGCGGCGACGACGTGGTTCGGCAACACCACACCCTTCGGCTCGGACGTGGAACCGCTCGTGAACTGGAGGACGAAGAGATCGTCGGGCCGGTAATCGGGGCGGATGAAGTCATCAGCACTCGGGCCACCGGGAGCGGCCAGCTGATCGAGGGCCAGCAGTGGTGGATCGTCGGGCTCGATCTCGATGAAGGGGGCGAAGTCGGGGTCGACGAGCACGGCTACGCAGTCGGCGGCACGGATGCGGGCCTTCGTCGACGAGGTGAATTCCTCGAGCGAGGCCAGGCGCATCGGCAGTGGCAGCACGACAAGGGTGGCGCCGCACAACCAGATGGCCTGAAAAGCCGTCACGAGATCGGGGGTGGTCGGGCCGAGTACGGCCACGTGGTCTCCCCGACCGATGTTCTCCTGTTGGAGCCGGGCTGCCATCGCCCGGGCTTCCTCGTGAACCTGCGCCCAGGTCTTGGTGAGGGGTTCGTCGCCGCCGACGAAGGTCAGCGAACCCGGGCCCTTGGCTCCATGTTCAATCCGCTCGACGATCATGTCCATGCCCATTTAGACGCCTCTCAACGCCAGAAGGTTACGCATCGGTAACACCGCCGCCAGGTCCGAGCCAACGGGTAGGGCCCCAGACATCGGTTGAGACCATGGTGGCGACGGTGCTCGAGACGGCGGACGGGGTGGCCAGGGGGCTTTGGTCAGCTTCCGAAGACGGCGATCTGGTTGCCGACAGCTCGCCCCGGTTCCGATTGCCGGTTGACGATTCCCTTGCCGGCGATCCACATCGCGCTCGACCCGCCGCCGTCGAGCATCACTGCATCGTGGGCGCCGAGGCGCTCCAGCAGGCGCGTCGTCTCGGCGCCGGTCATGCCGACTGCAGCGCCCCGTCGGCCGTCGACCGTGACCAGGATGAGCACGTCCACGGTTCCTGAGACCCCGATCGCGGTGCGCGGGTTTCGGCCGGTGAACGTCGGATCGCTCCCGAAGTCGGTGCTGGGTGTTCCCCGGTGGATGAGAGTCGGGTGGCCGGACACCGCCTCGACGACGCGTGGATCGACCCGGTCGTGGATCTTGTGGTGGTGATCGGCGACGAGGTCACCATCGGCGGTGAACCCGAACAGGGCCGTGTAGCCGTGATCCGAGCCGCCGTAGATCCACCCGCCCGAGACCGCTGGACCGTCGAAGGGGTTGTACCAGTTGGCGTTGATCCCGGCGGTCGCCCCGATCGACCGGGCCCACTCCCCCACCGGCTCGCGGCCGCGATCGCCCGGGCTGACCCGCATCGGTGAGGTGGCCGACCGATGAACCAGCACGACGTTGATGCTCTGGTCGTCCTGAACAATCGTGCCGTGGACGAGCCCGGAGGTCAGGTAGTCGGTGGTGGTGAAGTTCCTCGCCTCGACGAATCGCCGGAACGAAGCAGCGGAAATCGGGCGCCACTCCCGGATCGCCATTGTGTCGGGCGGCGCCGGTGCGACCGTCGTTGATGTTGTCGTGGATGACTGTTCGACCGGAGCCACGAGGCTCGGCGACGGGTCACCGCCGGAGTCCGAGGACTCGATCGATGTTGCCATGGTCGTCGGGACGGAAACGGGTGGCGGGGAGTCGACCGGTTCGGGCAACCGTTCCAGCTGCCCAAGCGCCACCAGAAGGTTCTCCGAGGCGACCGCGGGCGCGTCGACGCGCAGGGCCGGGTGAGCGGGGTCGAGCTCGACCGCGTGCGGTGCCGACGCGCCTTCGTCCGCCCGGATCGAATCGGCGGTCGTGGCCGACGCCGCGGCCTGTCCGAGGCCGACAAAGGCGCCGGTCGCAACGGCGATCGTCGCCAGGAGGAACGACAGCGTCGTCCGCTGAGCGTCATTGATCCGGTCACCCGATGCGGCGCCGGACCTCCGCCGAATCATCCTCCTTCGCTCATCGCCTCCCATCCAATCTCCAGGGAACCGCGGGTGATCCCTGCGGCGAAAGAACAGACATTCCCGGCGCGATCCGGCGGGATGGGTCGTTCGGCCCGGTCACAGCCTCGACCCCACCCCACGCTTGCCGCTCCAACGCGCCGAAACAGGCTGCTTGTCGGCGTTGGGCCGAAGTCCTCGACTCTCCGGCCTGGGCGCGCGAGAGTGGAAGCGATGTCAGCCGAGCCGCCGCCGCCTGACTGGGTACAGAGCGACGCCGCGTTTCACCATCGCCGGTCGATCCTCGACGGCGAAGACGCCGGGCCATCCCGGTCGCTTCCTCGAGTCACGCTCGAGGCGGTCCCCCGCGTCTCGACTCTCGGTGACTCGGAACGGTCGGCGGACGACGGAATCGTGTCAACCGTCCGACGCGAATGGGAGGATCTGGCGTTCACGATGTTGCGCTGGAACCAGCTGCTCGCCTTTGTCGGTTTCGTACTCGTGCTGGCGCTGGCGATCTACGGTTGGGAGCGCGGCACGCTGTCCGGGATGGCCGCCGAGATCTCCGCTGAGCGGATCGAGGGTGGCGCCCCGGCGGCACCGAAATTGAGTTCTGATCAGGTGGCGTGGGACGACACTCTCGGTGAGGACGGCGGAGACGGCCGGCGGTCGACGGCCAGTTTCGCATCGGACCGGGCGCTTGCCGAGGCGGTTGACGACGAACCGACGTCCGGGGCAAAACTGTTCGTCGCCGACGGCAAGAAGTCGAAGAGGGCGGCGTCGAGTTCAGCCGAGGATGAACCGACCGACGACGCGGGTCGCGACGCGTCGAGGGTCGCCGCCACCGGGGCCGCCGACGGTGACTCGGCGAATCGCGGCTCGACGACGCGAACACCCGTCGAACCGACGACAACGACAGCCGTCCGCTACGAGAATTGTGCGCAGGCAGCGGCCGCCGGCGCCGCGCCCATCCAGCTTGGCGAACCCGGCTACCGACTCAGTCTCGACCGGGACAAGGACGGTGTCGCCTGTGAGAATGGATCGACGCCGGAGGATCCCGGGGACGCCCCGGTCGACTCGCTGTACTCGAATCCGACGACGACAACCTCCGGGGGTTCCGGTTCCACGACGACGGCCTCGAGCACCGGAGCCGGTACGACGTCGACCGTCGAGTCGACCACGACATCGAGGAACTCGACGACCGGGTCGACGACCACCACGGCGAAACCGACATCCTCCGCCTCGACAACCACGACAACGACATCGACCACGGTGACGACATCGACGGCCTCCTCCACGACGACAACGATGTCGACCACCACGATGTCGACCGCCTCATCGACGACGACAACAACCAGACCTTCGACGACGAGCTCGACAACAACGACATCGGTCCCGACCACAACCTCATCGACGCCGACGACCGTCTCGACAACCGACGACCTGCCTCCCGTCGACCCGCTCGGCGGCACACAGGCCGGCCCGGCCTGAGCGCCGGGGCCGGCCTGATGTTCCGAAGTATGACCCGCAGGCTGGTGCGACGTCAGCCTGTCGAGTCGTCCGCTCGACCGTGACGTCCGGCCCCGGCCGCGAACCGGGCCGCTCCGGCCCGGGTTTCGCCGGATCGGATCGTGGCCAGCCCCAGATCCATCTCCCGGCTCAGGGCCGTGCCGAGGTCCAGATCCCACTGGTGGTAGGCCGACAACCGGTCGGATCGAAGGCACAGCGATGGCAGATCGGCCAGCCGGCGGCCGAGTTCGACGGCCTCGGTCAGCGCCTGCCCCGGTTCGGTCAAGCGATTCGCAAGACCGATGTCGATGGCCTCCGGACCTGACACCTCCCGCCCCGTCAGAATCAGATCGAGTGCCCTCGACTGGCCGATCAGACGGGGCAGCCGGATCGTGCCACCGTCGACCAGCGGCACACCCCAACGTCGGCAGAAGACACCGAACGCGGCGTCGGAGGCGGCAACCCGAAGATCGCACCACAGCGCCAGTTCGAGTCCGCCGGCCACCGCGTATCCCTCGACGGCGGCGACCGTTGGTTTCGTCAGCAGCATCCGTGTCGGTCCCACGGGCCCCATCGATCCCACCATTCCCTCCGGCGGGGCGGCCTCGATCCGATTGCCCCGATCGGTGGCAATAGCCTTCAGGTCGGCCCCTGAGCAGAACGTGCCGTCGGCCCCGGTCAGCACCGCGACGGCGGCATCGTCATCGGCGTCGAAACGACGAAAAGCCTCGTAGAGTGCGGTCGCCGTCGGACCATCGACCGCGTTTCGGGCATGAGGCCGGTTGATGGTTATGACCTCGACGGGCCCATGACGGGCCACCAACACCGTGTCGTGTTCGGCCGGCGTGACATCGGGCCTGTTGCTCATGTCCGAACCATAGAGGATCGACCACTTTCACACGGATTTCTCCGAAACATGTCAGTCTGGGTCCATGACCGGACATAACCAGTCGATGAACAGCCAGGTCGATGACTTCCGGGCGATGTTCCACGCCACCTATCCGAAGGTGGTGGCCTACGCCCGACGCCGGGCCGACGACACCGTCGCCGACGAAGTGGTGGCCGAGACGTTCCTGGTGGCCTGGCGCCGGCGGGCCGAGTTGTCGGGCATGGACAATCCCCTGCCCTGGCTCTACGCCGTGGCAGGCAACCAGCTGCGAAACCAGCATCGCAGCGCCAATCGTCATCTTCGCCTGGTGTCGAAGGTGGCCGGCGACGCAGCCACCGGCCCACCCGCCGCCGACGGCCGGTCACCGGTGGAGACCGACCCCGCGGTCGACGTCGTTCGATCGGCATTGGCCACCCTCTCCTTCGATGACCAGGAGGTCCTTCGCCTGGTCGCCTGGGAGGAGCTGACCTACCAGGAGACGGCCGACGTGCTCGGCTGCTCGCTCGACGCCGCCGCTCAGCGGATTCGCCGGGCCAAGCAACGATTGGCCGGCGCGATCGACAACCTGGCCGACACAGCACCGGCAGAACAACAACCCGACACCCAAACGCACACCCGAGGTGCATGACATGACCGAACCCAGCCACAACGCCGGCCCGGACGACCCGCTGGCGGGCGACCATCTGCTCAACAGGCTCAAGGCGGCCAACCCCGTCACCGCCGGTGATCACCTCGTCTCCCGGGCCGAGGCCGACACTCTGCTCGATCGGATCACGAGCCGAACCGGCGGATTCACGCCCTACACCGACACCAAAGCGACGCGATCGGCGGCCGCCGCCGCACCATCGACCCCGTCGGCGGCCTCCGAGGGCACCGGTGGAGGCCGATGGGCTCTGCTGGCGGCCGTGGCGGCGGTGGCCGCCCTGCTCATCGGGGCCGTCGCCGTGTTCGCCCCGAGCGGGGCCCAACCGGCGCTCGCCGTCGTCCAGTCGGCGGCACAGGAGACGGCCGACGCCCGAAGCGGCCGCGTGATCACCGACTTCGACGTCGTCGGCCACGACGACGCCGAGGAGGGAGCATTGAGCGGCTCCATGACCGCAACCTTCGCCGACGACGATTTCGCCGTGAGCATCGATCTGGACCCGTCGAGCAACGTGATGTCGGCGGCGGAGGCGGCGGCGATCGGTCAGGCCGAAACCCGGTTGGTCGACGGTCAGCTGTATGTCACCGCCGACGGCGAACAATGGATGAGCATCGAGGCTCCGGTCATCCTGCAGTCGACGCTGGCTCGTCTCACCGACCTGCGCACGATTCTGGCCGAGGTCGAGGAACTGGTGGACGTGGAGACCGTCGGTTCGACGGAGATCGACGGCCAGGCCGTGACCCACTACCGGAGTGAGGTCGATCTGGCCGATCAGACACTGGCCGAGTCGGGATGGCTGCCCGGAGCGCAGGGAGCGCAGGGTACGCCCGTCGACATCGACGCCCAAGGGCTCGTGACCATCGACCTGTACGTCGACGGCAACGGCTTGATGCGGCGGATCGAGGTCTCCGGGCGCGCCGAACCGGTCGACGACACGATCGAGGCCTCGGCCGACTTCACGGTGACCACCAACTTCGTCGACCTCGACACCGACATCACCATCACCGCGCCCGACCCCGCCGTCGTTGAGACGCTGGACTTCGAGGCCGGCACCCTGGGCGGCCTCGACGGCTGATCGCCTCGGCCCGGTCCGGATCGGCGGTCACATCGGCCGAAGGTCGACCCGGTCCGATAGGTTCGGGTGGATGGTCACAAGCGACCCGATCCCGTCCGGCCGACCGCTGGTGGTGACGACCTGGCTCTCGCCCGGTCTCCCACTTGGACTGTTCCAGGCGATCACCGACCACCTCGGAGAAGTCCTGGGCGTCCGAACCGAACTCACCGTCGAGTCCAAGATCTCCGGTCCGCTCAAGCCGGAGGACGACCGCTTCACGTTGGGGTTGACCGATGTCGGCTTCCTCTGCCCGCCGGCCTACGTGTGGCTCCGGAGGCCGCCGGTCGATTCGGTTCGCCTGGCGCCACTTGCTCCGGTCTACGACGACCCCCGCAACGACGGCCGGCCGGTCTACTTCTCCGACATCGTGGTTCGCCTCGACGCCCCCTTCGATCGATTCGACGATCTCCGGGGCGCTCGATTCGGATACAACGATCCGTCGTCGCTGAGCGGATACCTGTCGGTGCTCGGTCGGCTGGCCGAGCGCGGTCTCGACACCGGATTCTTCGGCCGCTTCGAACGAGTGGGCGGCCATCGTGACGCCCTGGAGCGGATTCTCGATGGTCGGCTCGACGCCGCGGCCATCGATGCCAACGTGTATCGGGCCTGGAAGGCCGATAATCCGGTCGCGGCCGGAGGCCTCCGATCGATCGATGCACTGGGCCCACATCCGGTTCAGCCAGTGGTCGTTCGAACCGCCTTGGCCGACCGTCTCGTCGAACCGATCAGTGCCGCACTGGCCGATCCGATGCTGGTCGACCGGGTCCGGTCCTAC
>JAOTVU010000265.1 GCA_029863385.1 Acidimicrobiia bacterium | reverse complement strand
AATGGCTCCGACGGTTCCTGTGGCAACGACCGCGAGCGCACGGGAAGATCTGGGCCGATCGCGAGGTCAGCTTCCTCGAGCTGTTCTACGACCTGGTCTATGTGGTCGTCATCGCCCGGGCCGCCCACCATCTCGCCACGCATGTCTCGTGGCAGGGGGTGTTCGACTTTGTCGTGGTGTTCGGGCTGATCTGGTTGGCCTGGCTCAACGGCGCCCTCCACCACGAACTCCACGCCCGGGAAGACGTGCGCAGCCGCCTGTCGATCTTCGCTCAGATGCTGCTGCTGGCCTGGCTTGGTGTGTACACGGGAGAAGCGACCGGCGACGGCGGCGCCAAGTTCGCCATCGTCTACGCCATCCTCTTCGGCTTCTTCACGCTCCTGTGGTTCACCGTCCGGCGCCATGACGACGACCGGTACCAACCGACGGCGGGTCGCTACGTCGCCATGTCGGCAACGGCCACTGCGGTGATGCTCGCCAGCGCCGCCCTCGACCCGGAACCTCGCACTGTGGTGTGGTTGGCCACGATCGTCGGGGTCCTCGTCGGGTCGGCGCTGATCACAATGCGCAACGGGGCGATGGACTCATCGGTCACCCATTCGCTCGTCGAACGATTCGGCCTCTTCTCCATCATCGTGCTTGGTGAGGTGATCGTCGGGGTCGTCGAGGGCCTGTCCGAGGTGAACGAGGGGGATCCCGACGGACGGACGGTGGCCATCGGTCTGCTCGCCCTCACCATCGGCTTCGGTTTCTGGTGGACCTACTTCGACTTCACCGGGCGGCGAATGCCCCGGACCGCCCAGCCGAGCCTGGGATTGTGGGTGATCTCCCATCTCCCGGCCACCACCGCCATCGCGGCGGCAGGCGCCGGCATGGTCGACCTGGTGGCCCACGGTGCCGACGACGAAACCCCGGTCGCCACCGCCTGGTTGATCAGCGGCGCAACGGCCGTGATGTTCATCAGCGTGGCGGCGATCATGACGCAACTCGCCGACTACGAGCGGCTTCGGCCGGTCTACGGACCGGTGGCCGTCGCCATGTTGGGAGCAGCGGCGGCCGCACTGATGGTCGCGGTCTGGAGGCCGGGTCCGCTCCTCTTCATCGTGACGCTCACCACGCTGCTCAATCTGACCTGGCTGGGAGCCATCGCCCTGTTGACCCGAGGTCTGAACCGGGGAGACATCAGTTTCAACACCGGGAGCACGGCCACCGCCTGATCCTCTGCCCGGTGATTGAACCGGAAGCGCAACCCGGTGTCACCTCGTTTGCGAGACTCGGAGTTGCCACCATCGATACGGAGCACCGATCATGCAAATCGCCATCCCCCTCTTCGACCGACTCACCGCCCTCGACGGCATCGGACCCTACGAGGTCCTGCAGCGCCTGCCGGGCGCCACCGTGCACTTCGTCGGCGAGCAGCGCGGTGAGGTCAGAACCGAGAACGGCTTTCTCGGCCTGACCGTCGACCAGACCTACGAGGAGCTGTCCAACCCCGACGTGATCGTGGTGCCCGGCGGCATCGGGACCCGGGCCGTGATCGAGCCCGACCATCATCCGCTGATCGAATGGATCAAGGCCGCCCATCCGACCACCCGCTACACCACGTCGGTCTGCACCGGCTCGCTCGTCCTGGCCGCGGCCGGGCTGCTCGACGGACTCGCCGCGGCCACCCACTGGGGGGCCTACGACATTCTCACGAGGCTGGGGGCCGTAGCCACCGAGGAACGGGTTGTCGAACATCTCGACCGTCGCATCATCACCGCGGCCGGCGTTTCGTCGGGTATCGACATGGCGCTGCGACTGGCCGAACTGCTGGTCGACACCGAGGCGGCCAAGGCGATGCAGCTGATGATCGAGTACGACCCGCAGCCGCCGTTCGATGCGGGCAGCGTCGGGAAGGCCGGTGACGGCCCGATGGCCCGTGCGATCGAGTACGCCCGGGACAAGGCCTGATCCCGCCACGACGGACGGAGGTTCGGTAGGGGGATCGGTGCCACCCAGACGCCGATCCCCCACCGGTCACGAGAGCTTCCCTCCACTCAGCGTATGACGACTCTCGTGACCGGCCACCGAGGAATATCGCGATCTTTTCGCCCTCAGCCCGTGCCGGGACCCACTCTATAAGATAATTATCTTCCGGTGCAAGCGGTTTCCTGCGGCATCCCCCGGCATGGTTCCCGGTCGGACGTCGGACCCGTAATTCCCAGACCGCCATCGGCGGCCTGAGGCAGACTGGAGGCATGTCCGTCCGCACCGACAACCATTGGCGCGCTTTGGTCGACCTCGTTCGGCCGGAGCTGGCGCGCTATGCGAGCCTGTCTGTTGCAGTGACCGTCACCGCGTTGCTGCCCCTCGTCGGACCGCTGCTGATCGGGCGGATCGTCGACGACGTGGCCGAAGGCGCGGGATCGGGCACGGTCGTCCGCTACGGCCTGGCCTATCTTGCCGTGACCGTCGCAGCCCAGCTGATCTCGGTCGGAACGACCTGGTACGGCAACACGATCGCCTGGCGCTCGGCGAACGACCTGCGGCTCAGCCTCACCCGCCACGTGCTCGGACTCGACCACGAGTTCCACCGCACCCACACCCCCGGCGAGCTCATCCAGCGGATCGACGGCGACGTCACCTCGGTCTCGGATTTCCTCGGCCGGGTACTGGCCAACATCGCGGCCGCAATCCTCACCGTCGTCGGTGTGCTCATGGTGCTGTCGGTGATCGACTGGCGGCTCGGTTTGATGATGGTCGTCTACACCGCGGTCGGGGGCGCCATGCTCGCACTGCTGCGGGACGGCGCCATCGCCGAGACCGAACGAACCATGAGTTCGTCGGCCCGACTCTACGGCGGCATCGAGGAGCGGTTGACCGCGGCCGAGGACCTGCGCAGCAACGGCGCCGGGGCCCACGCCATCCGCCGATTCGTCGACGACGCCACCGCCAACCTCCACCACCACGTCGACGAGGAACATGCATTCATGCGGCTGTGGTGGGGGCTGCAGGGTTCGGTGGCCGGCGGTGCGGTCCTGGCCCTGATCGTCGGCGGCTGGCTGGTGTCGATCGACGCCATCACGTTCGGCGCCGCGTTCGTGCTGTTCCAGTACGTGCAGATCATCCGTCGGCCGATGGAGGACATCGTCGACCGTATCGAGATGATCCAGAAGGCCAGCGCGGCCATGGTCCGGGTGGCCAAGCTGCGGGCCGAGAAGCCTTCGATCGTCGAACCGGTAAATCCGGTCTCCCCTCCCCCGGGCCCGTTGTCGGTTCGCTTCGAGCGCGTCGACTTCGACTACGGCGACGGCCAGCCGGTGCTGACCGGTATCGACCTGGATCTGGGCGCCGGCCGCACTGTCGGCGTGGTCGGCCGCAGCGGTGGCGGCAAGAGCACCTTGTCGCGCCTCGTGCTGCGGCTGGTCGACGCCACGTCGGGAACGGTCCGGCTCGGCGGCGTCCCGATCACCGACATCCCGCTGGCCGAACTCCGCCATCGGGTTGCCCTGATTCCCCAGGAGGTGCAGCTCGTACACGGCTCGATTCGCGACAATGTCACGCTGTTCGACCCCGAACCGACCGACGAGGAGGTGGCCGACGCGATCCGCCAGGTCGGGCTCGGGTCGCTGCTCGACGAAGGCAACTGCGACACCGGCGATGAAGGGAGAGGCCTCCACGGCCCCCTGTCGGGCGGCGGCTCGGGTCTGTCGGCCGGCGAGTCACAGTTGCTGGCACTGGCGAGGGTGTGGCTACGCAAACCCGACCTGGTCGTGCTCGACGAGGCCACCGCCCGCATCGACCCCGAGACCGAGGCCCGCCTCCAGCTGGCCGTGCGCCGCCTGCTCGAGGGACGGACGGCCATCATCATCGCCCACCGCCTGTCGACCCTGCGAGAGGTCGACGACATCGTCGTCGTGCACGGGGGCCGGATCCTCGAGCACGGCCGCCGGGTCGATCTCGAGGCCGACACCGACGGTCGATTCCGCCGGCTGCTCGATCTCGCCCTGGAGACCGAGGAGAAGGCGGACGACGTGCTCGCCGAAGAGAACCAGGACGAAGAGGAGGGGGTGCTGTCATGACCGACACCGCAGTGGTTGATCGGGACGGTCGTGGCGGCGGTGACCACTTCGACGAGCCCGTTCCCGTCTGGCGCCTGGCCTGGATGATCAGCCAGGAGCGTCGCCGCGAGTTCTGGGGCTCCTACATCGCCTTCGTTCTGTTCTTC
>JAOTVU010000103.1 GCA_029863385.1 Acidimicrobiia bacterium | reverse complement strand
TTTCCCTTTCTTGGACTTCATGCCCCGGTCAGCCGGGTGAGTTCACCGTGGTCGAGCCACATGCCACGGCAACGGGGACAGATGTCGATTTCGATTCCGTCGCGTACGACGACCTGGAGTTTCGTGTTGGTGCAGTGGGGGCAGATCATGATTCGGCGTCCGGGTCGGGTTTGCCCTGGAACTGGTCGATCACGGCTCCGAATCGCTCCACCGCCTCCGGGCCGGTAACGCCGACGAGCCCAACGCAGATACGGTTGACGCCAAGGGCGTGGAGCCGACCGAATCGATCGACATGTTCGGCGGTCGTGGCGGCGTGGTTGGCGGCGGCGAACGCGTCGGCCGACTGGTTGGCGGGCCGCATCGCCTCGACCAGCCTGTGGAGCTCTCGCCCGGTGGTGGCATGGAGGACTGGGTTGAGCGTGGTGACCGTCAACGAGTCGGGATCCCGGCCGACGTCGACGCAGTGTCGGCCGACGACGGCGATCTTGTGGGCCACGGTGTCGGGATCGGTGCCGAGGAAATTGCAGGCGTCGGCGTGCTGCGCGGCCAACCGGAGGGTTCGCCGTTCACCGCCGCCGCCGACGAGAATCGGCACCGGATCCTGAACCGGGCGGGGGTAGGCCATGGCCTCCGGGATCGACAGCGTCCGGCCCTCGTACGACTTCGACCCTGGTCCCCACAGCACGGGCAGCGCCCGGAGTGCGTCTTCGAGACTGTCGAGTCGGACCCGGTCCGGGTTGACGGGGTAGCCGTAGGCGGCTTGCTCGGCGGAGAACCATCCCGCTCCCAATCCGCATTCGGCCCGCCCATTCGAGAGCACGTCGAGGGTGGCGATGATCTTGGCCAGCAGCCCGACGTTTCGGTGTTCGACGTTGGTGACGAGCGTGCCCAGCCGCAGACGTTCGGTGGAGGCGGCCAGGTAGGCCAGCGTCGTGTAGGCCTCGAGCATCGGATCCCAGGCTCGACCGACCTGAGGAATCTGACGGAAATGGTCCATGACCCACAGCGCCCGGAAGCCAACCTGTTCGGCGGTTCGGCCGATCGTGATCAGCGTCTCCGCCGTGTCGTCGTCGTCGAACGCGTAGCTGGACAGCGCGAGGTCGAACGCCGGGCCACTCCCCGGTCGGGTTGGCGCATCGAGGTCGTGCTCCGGTAGTCCGCCGGCCACCGGTTCCCGTACGACCAAGGTCGATGGGACCCGCCGGGGCGGACCGGGATCGATGACAACCAGGTCGAATCCCTCGTCGGCCAGCTCGGCCTTGGCGGAGCGCCACTGTCTGAGCTGCCGGTCGATCACCGACTTGGCCAGCGGTCGGGGCCGCTGCTGGTTACGTCGATGGCATTCGGCGGCGGAGGTGTCGAATCCCACGGCGACGCAGGCCACACCGGCCTCCTCGGCCGCCTCCCGATAGGCCGCCCGCTTGTCCGGGTCGAGTCCGAGCGTGTCGACGACGGTGGTCAGACCCCTGGCCAGACGGGCCCCGACCAGGTGGTCGAGCAGGGCGAAGGCCTCCGTGCCGGCCGTCTGGTCGTCGGGGCCAGCGCCGTAGTAGGCCCGGAACGCGTCGGTCGACAGCACCTGACCCGGTTTGAAGTTGGTCTCCGCCCAGGTCGTCTTGCCTGCTGCCGATGGGCCGACGAGTACAACGAGCGACGGTGTCGGGATAGCGCTCTCCTGTTCGCCCTCGTCGCCTGTCGCTGCCATGGTCGTCGATGGTAGTGACGCCATCGAGCCTCGCGTCCGCGCCGGGCGGTTGTATCAACACACTCCGGCGGCGTCATATCCCGCGACGACAAAAGTGCCGCCGCTGTCGCAACCGAGGAGGGAAGATGGACACCACCCGCCACACGACCAGCTGGTCGATCGTGCTTGTCATTGCGCTCCTGCTGGTCATGGTATCCGCCGGTTGCAGGCTCCTCGGCGGCGGTGACGCGGTCGAGGCGACCGGTTTTTCGGACTCGTCCGGCGAAGCGTCTGGTCAGGCCGAAGAGGCGCCGGCTGCGGCGAACCCTTCGGACGAGGAGACCGGCGAAGCATCGGACGACGTCGCTCTGGGCGAGATCACCGATCCGTCCGAGTCCGACGATCCGGAAGACCCATCGGACGACGTTGCGCCCGACTCACTGACGCCAGCCGAGGTTCGCGAAGAGAGGACGGACATCCAGCAGCTGTTCAAGCAGGGCGAGATGCGGCTCGCCGACGATCGGGCGACGGCCGTACTGGAGAAGGAGGGTCTCGATCCCGACTTCCGGCTCGAACTGGAGGCGTATCGGGATCTGGCCCGTGCCGCCAGTACCGGTGACGAGGCGGCGGCCGCGACGCCGTCGATCGGCTCCAACGGTTCGAGCCGGCGTTCGTCGATGAACTGGCCGCCCGTCAGGTGCTGCCGGAGGGCGTCAGGCCGTCGGTGGAGCTGGACCAGGCCGGTGCCGCCGCTGCCACCGAGAATCCACCCGCCGAGGACGCAGCCGACGACACAGACGACGAGGGAGCCGCCAAGCTCGACGCTGTGGCGAAGGCGCTCGAGGCCGAGGACTGGAAGCTCGCCGATCGCCTCGCCGAGGACGTACTGGCGAACGGGAAGCTGACGAGCGAGGACACGGCCAGGGCTCGGGCCTACGAGCAACTGGCCGAGGCCCACACCAGGGCCGATGCGGTCGCCGTCGCCCGAGCGACCAAGTCGTTGGCCGCCCTCGATCCCGACCTCGCCCGGCGGCTCGCCCCCCGCTCGGTGACGGTCGACGCCGAGCCGGCGGCTCGGTCCGACGGATGATCGCCGCCATCCGTACGCCGGAGAGTCGGTGATGGTGGCCGCCGACGACAACCTCGTCCGATCGGTGAGGGAGAAGGTCCTGCAGCTCGCCGTTCCGGCCGGCCTGCTCACCGGCACCCTTTACTATCTGGGTTGGGTCCACACCAGGGCGGTGTTCCGGGAGCTCGGCGTCCGTCCGCGCCAACTTGGTCTCGGAACCACGGACTACGTCCTGACCAGCATGAACGTGCTCGTCCTGGCGGCCGAACGCCTCGTGATTCTCGGGCTCGTCCTGACCGCTGCGCTCCACGGCCTGCGCGTGTTCCGCCGGCACCGTGGCGATCACGCCGGCTACCGGGCGGCGGCCTGGACGGTCATGGCGGTGAGCATCGTCGTCGCCGTCGGTGAACCGCTGGTCCGCACGATCGACGACCCGGTCAGATCCAGCTTCGTTGCCTTCACGGCCTCGCTCACCGCGATCGGTGCACTGGCCGGTCTGACGCCCGGTCGTCCCGACGACCGGGCGTGGCGCCGTCGTGGCCTACCTCCGACGCGGGCCGAGGCCGAGGCTCGGCGGGCGATGGCCTGGTTCAAGATCGTTCTCGGTCTGCTCCTCGTCAGTTCGCTGTTCAACCTGACCCGGGAGTGGGCCGACGACCAGGGTGTGCAAACCGCACTCCGCGTTGAGGGCAGTCCCGAGATCTTCCCCGAGGCCGCGATCACGACCACCGCCCCACTCGGCCTCGAGAAGTTCGGGGTCGCATTCGACGCCGACACCATGGCCGCCACCGGCCGGTACCGCTACAGCGGTCTGCGGGTGTTCACCGAGGCCAACGGCCGGGTGTTCGTGTGGCCCTGCCAGCAGATGCTGCGAGACGGGGTGATCGTGGTGAACACCGCCGATATCGTCCGCTACGAGCAGCGGTCGTGGCGCTCCCGCCGCAACGAGCGCTCCCCACTCATCCCCGGCCAGGATGCCGAATGCCCGACCGGCGCCGATCTGGCCACCCGGCACTGGCTGGCCGACTTCGCCCGCCTCCAGCGGGAGCCGGGGATCGAGTACGGGGCGCTCGGGGTGACCGGCGGCCGTCCGGTCGGCCGGGCCGACGTGTGGCTGAAAGACGGAGAACGGGTCACCCTGGCCGTGGTGATCGCCGACACCGACTCTTTCGTCGGCCGGCTGCAGTCGTTGGAGGAGTTCGCGGCCGAGGGTGTCGAGGAGGTGTGGTTCGTCACGACGAGGCAGGAGCTGCTCGACGTCTACCGCGACCTCGACGGCGAAGCCGGCGAGTACCGGGACTCGGGACGCTACCAGTCGAGCGAGCCGATTCTGATCGACGGTTTGGTCTGTGCCCTCGATCCTGGTGATCTCCACCGACGACCACGTCCGATCGCGGATCGTTGCGACGACCGCCGCTGACGGATCCGGGGGCGCAGCCCTGACTGCGGCCGTCAGGCCTCGTCCGTGGAAGCGGCGAGCTCCGGTAAGCTCTCGCCCCGCAGCTCCGCCACCAGCGCAACCAGTTCGGCCATGACCTCGTCGGCCAATTCACGAATGCGGGCCGGCGTCAGTTCGTCGGAGCCGGCGAGGACCTTCACATCGATCGGGTCACCGACCTCGACCAGCACGTTGGGCCGAAGGATCAGGTTCTTCACGAGTGTCGGCAGCGGCCGTTTCCTGGGGAGGACCCGGTGGGTGCCGACCATGGCTATCGGGACGATCGGGGCACCGGTTTCGAGTGCGAGGCGGACGGCACCGGTCTTCGACCTCTCCGGCCACAGGTTCGGATCCCGGGTGGTGCGGCCCTCGGGGAAGATGCCGACCGCCTCACCGGCCCGCAAGGCGTCGGCCGCCACCTCGAGTGCATCGGCGGCCGAGGCATTGCCCCGTTCGACCCGGATGAAGCCGAGCCGTTTGGCCAGCCCGCCGAGAACCGGAGCCCGGAACACGCCGGAGGTGGCGAGAAGCCTGATCGACCGACCCATCCGCCGGCAGGTCAGGGCCAGCAGCACCCCGTCGGCGTAGCTGGCGTGATTGGAGATCACGATCACCGCACCGGCCGGGAGGCGGGCGACGGCTGTTCGCCGCCCCCGGCGCCGGGCGATACTCAGCCGGGTCAGCGCGGACGTCAAACCTCCGACGACGATCGCGATAACCGCGTAAACGAGGGCGCCGGTCCAACCCGGGTTCTTCCAGTTCACGAGATCGTTTCTATCACATCTTCCGACCCCGACCCCGACGCCACTTCGGCGAAGAGATCAGGGAACACCTTCGACACCTTGGCGGTGAGATAGTCCCCGTAGACGCCCTCCCAGGTCTGCACGTCGGCGCCGTCCCACCGACGGTCGACGTCGGCCGCCGGCGGGGTTCCCTCCAGCGGCACGGTGGGCACCGTGGCGGTCCACGCAGGGTCGAGGAACAGCGGAAACGACAGCCGGCTCCGCCCCGAGATGTTGCGTACCCGATGCAGCGTCGACCGGTACCGACCTTCGGTCAGCCGCTCCAGCATGTCACCCAGGTTGCACACGATCAGCGAGGGATCACCGGGCACGTCGATCCAGGCGTCGCCGTTGGGTTCCCGCACCTGCAGGCCACCGCAGTCGTCCTGGGCCAGCAGGGTGAGGAGGCCGTAGTCGGAGTGGGCGCCGACACCCCAGCCGTCGCCGTGACCCGCCGGGTAGTGGAAGATGCGAAAGAGCACGGTCGGTTCGTCGATCAGGTTCCGATCGAACCAGTCGGCTTCCAGGCCGAGCCCGCGGGCCAGTCCCCGCATCACGGCGAGACCGATCTCGGTGGCCCGGTCCATCCAGGCGTCGACGGCGGCCCGCAGCCCCGGTGGTTTCGCCGGGTAGAGGTTTGCGCCGTGAAGCGGCGTACCGGCCACGACGCCGGGATGGTCCGGGGTGTGGTTCCGGCCGAAGTAGATGCCCTCCTTGTGATCGGGTCTGCCGGACGTCAGTTCGCCGTCGACCGGGAACCAGCCACGCCAGGCCGAGCCGGCTCTGGCCATGGCGATATCGGCTTTGACCTCGTCGGGTTCGGCGAAGAACCGTCGGGCCTCCCGGTCGAGCACCGGGAGCAGGGAACCGGTGAGTTCGGGCTCGACGATCGTGAAGAACCCGAGCTCGCGGCAGGCTTTGTCGAGTTGGGCTGCCACCCGGTCGGCATCGCTCGATCTGGGGTCGTCGAGAAGAGGTGCCACATCGATGCGCGGTAACTCCATGGTCGAACCGTACCGCGGCGGGGGAAGCCGGCGACCACCAGGTCGAAAGCGCACAACGGGCCGCCACACTCAACGTCGGTGGGAGCACGGCCACGATTGCCTCGTTCGTCGTCGAGCTCAGGAATTCAGGAGCAGCAGGTAGCCGTCCTCGACGGTCGGCTGGACGGTCTCGGCGCCGGCAGGTGGCGTGCCAAGACATCGGTAGTGGCCGTCGCTGGTCTCCCAGAATGTGCGGGTCGACCCGTCGACCGGTCGTGTCGGCTGGATCCAGGTCGTCCCGTCGGCCAACCCGGCCAGGCGGGCTGGACTTCCGTCGAACCGGATCCTGCCCTCCGCCATCACCAGGATCCGGTCGGTGTAGGCGGCCTGATCGGTGAGATGGGTCGACTGGATGATCGTCGCATGCCGCCGTCGTTCCCCGAGGATCGAGCGGAGCCGGGCCCGCTCCTCGGGGTCGAGGCCCGACGCCGGCTCGTCGAGCAGCAGGAGGGTCGGCCGGCCGAGCAGCGCCTGGGCCAGCGCCACCCGTTGCCGCATCCCTCGCGACAGGCTCCCGACCTTTTCGGCCGCCTGTTCGGCCAACCCCACGAGATCGAGGAGTTCCATGACCTCCAAGCGGCGCAACCGCTCGGGGTGGCGGGTGTTCCGGCCGACCGACTTCATCACGGCGAGGTAATCGACGACATCGAACACGGTGGCGGACTCGGCCAGACCGGAGTCCTGGGGCAGGTACCCGAGACGCCGCCGGATCTCGAGCCGGTCGCTCTCGTGCCGTGGATCGAGACCGTCGATCAGGACCGATCCGGAGTCGGGCAGCCATACCGTCGCCAAACAGCGAAGCAGCGTGCTCTTCCCGGCGCCGTTCGGTCCCAGGATGGTGATCACCCCGCCCTGGGCCGACAGGTCGACGTCGACCATGGCTTCGGTGGACCCGAGGCGGCGGCCGGCCCCGAACACGAGCACCTGCGCCGAGGCTTCCGAACGGGTGGGTGCAGTTCCACCGATCACGTCGACGCCGCCAGCAGGTCGAATCGATCCCGGCGTCGATAGGCCGTCAGAAGACCGATACCGATGATCACGACCATCGAGATCTGGCCGGCGGCGGTGAAGGCCGCCAGCGGATCGCCGCTGCCGTTCCGGGCGACGACGACGGCCAGCACCCACCCTGCGGCCGTCACGCTTCCGGCCCGACGGGGGGTGGTGAACGTCATCAACGCCAACGAGCCTGCCGTTAGTCCCAGGGCCGGGAGCAGCCAGCCGAACGCCAGCGGCGAGACGGCTCCCGTCAGCAACGACGCCGCGGCGAGGACCATGACCGAGCAGGCGACGACCACCGCCGATCGAATCATCACCAGCCGGAATCCGGAGAGGGGAGTGGCCAGCGAGATCTCGTGGGCCGGATCGGCCGCCGTTCCATAGGCCATCGACACCCCCAGCACCGGGACCAGCGGCGCCAAAACCAGCAGAGCAAAGAGGTCCTGGCGGGTTCGGGTGCTGTCGGCCCCGGCCAGGCCGATGAGCACCACCAGGCCCAGCGCCAGAAACCAGGCACGGCGAAGAGCAGGGGTGGCCACCATGAGCCGGGTGGCCGACGGCGGCACGCTCAGCCGCCGGAGCCAGCGCTCGACACGCGACGGCTGTGGGGCGAACAGCTCGGCGGAGACGGCCATCCAGTTGCGTTCGATCCGCTGTGGGTCGATGCCGGGCGGCGGACCGGGCGGACGGTCCGGTGGTGGAGGGGGACGAAGGTCGCCGCTCATCTCAGGGCCTCCTGAAGTTGGGCGCGGGCGCGCATGAGCCGGGTCTTGACGGTTCCCTGGGGCACGCCGAGCAGGTGGGCCGCCTCCCGGGTGGTGAGACCGTCGATGGCGGTGGCCACCAGGACGGCCCGCAGATCGGGGCTCAGCGAGGCGAACGCCGGGCCGAGTTCACTGTGGGCGGCTCGGCGGGTGAGGTCGTCCTCGAACGAGACGGGCCTGGTCGCGGCCTGCTGGTGGTGGTTCAGGTGTTCGATCGCCATGGGGGTGGGCCGCTGCCGTCGAAGCTGATCGATCAGGCGGCGAATGGCGATGCCCCACAGCCAGGCGGCGACACTGCCGTCGCCCCGGTATCCGTTGGCCGATCGCCAGACGGCGATGAACGTGTCCTGAACGGCGATGTCGGCGAGATCGGGATCCCCGCAGCGGTTCTCGAGGCGGGCGGTGAGCCACAATGCGTGCCGTCGATAGAGCTGTTCCAGGGCGAAGCGGTCCGCCCGCACGATCCGGGCCAGCAGCGCTCTGTCCTCGGCGTCGGAGGGCTCGGAACCGTCGTCCGATGAGGCAGGGTTCGAAGTCGGCATCAGTGTTCTGTCGTGATCACGGCCTCGATCGGTTCACTCGATCACGGAAAAAACCGTGAACCGCGCCGGTTGCTGATCTCGACAATAGGCCATGAGCGTCACACGGTCTCCGTCCTGGCCACCACCGCCCCCTCATCCACTGACCGCACCGGCGGGAAACCAGCCGCCCCCGCCGCGGCTTGATGGGCCACCGCCATCCGCCGCCCCCAACTCTCGGTGGCCGCTTCGGGGCCGCAGGTGGGCGTCCCGCCTCGCCGCTCTCATCCTCATCGCCGTCGGCCTCGGCGTCGACTCGGGCGGGCTGTTCATCGTGGGCGCCGTATTCGTCCTCGTGGTCCCGTTCGAGAAACTGTTTCCCCGCCACCGCCAGCGAATCCGCCGACCCCACGTCGGCACCGACATCGCCTACGCCCTCGCCGGCGGGCTTCTCAACATCGTCGGCCTGATCGCGGCGGTGCCGGTGGCCGTGCTGAGTCTGGCCTGGGTGCCCGGACTGCTGCTTCGCCCGCTCGTGTCGTCGATCCCGCCGGTCATCACGCCGGTCCTCGGACTGCTGCTGTTCGATGTCGCCATCTACTGGACCCATCGCTGGTACCACGAGGTCCCGCTGCTGTGGCGCTTCCATGCCATCCACCATTCCACGAATCGACTGGACTGGATCAGCGGCTTTCGCGCCCACCCACTCGACGGAACGCTGATCGCCCCGGCCGTGATCTTCCTGCTCGCCGCCGGATTCTCGCCCGAGGTGACCGGCGTGCTGGCCGTGGTCCAGATCGTCATCGGTATCTTCCTCCACGCCAACGTGCGATGGCGTCTTCGGCCTCTGCACCGGTTCGTCATCACCCCGGAGTTCCATCACTGGCATCACGCCAACGAACCGGGGGCGATCAACTCCAACTACTCGGTCTTCCTTCCGGCCTGGGATCTGGTTTTCGGCACCTACTTCATGCCCGCCGATCGCCGGCCGCAGCGCTACGGGGTCGACGAGTTCATTCCCGAGGGCATGATCGGGCAGCTCCGCCACCCGCTTCGGGATCTGCCGCCATGGCGGCGACTCCTGTGGTCGGCGATCCGGCACCCCTGGCGATCAGTGCGGAGCCTGGCCCGCCTCGGACGGTGCCACATCTTCGCTCCCATCCGCCGGAGCGGCCTCCGCCGGTCGAGAACGGCTTCACCCACCCCCACCCCCGTCGAGCTTTCCGGGTTGTCGACCCCGTTGCCGGGTCGACAACCGGAAAAAGCTGAACGAAACGGGTCGATCACCCCGAAAAGTAGGAATGGGGGGATGGGGGGAGGAGGGCTGTGGGCCGATCCCGGCTACCGGGCGGGCTTCGGAATGAAGTGGGCTTCGAAGCTCGCCAACAGGTCGAGGTGGTCCTCGAGCAGCCTCGTGATGAGGAATCGGTCCCTGACCTTCCGGCGCCCGGCCTGACCCATCTCGGCGGCGTGGTCGGGGTCGCCGATCAGCTCGATGATCCGCTGAGCGGCCTCGTCGACGCTCTCGACGAGGTAACCGTTCGTTCCGTGGTCGATCTGTTGGGGAATGCCGCCCGCGTTGCCCCCGATGACCGGGGTGCCCATCCAGAGGGCCTCGGCGACGGTCAGCCCGAACCCCTCCCGCAGCGATTTCTGGAGGACGACGGTGGCGTGTTGTTGGAGGGCGGCCACCAGCATCTGATCCGTTCCGTCGACGACCAGCATCCGATCGTGCTGCCGCTCGATCAGGTGGTCGTACAGCTCGTTCTTCTCCGGGTCGTCGGCCGGTCGGTTGCCGACCATGACCAGGGTCCCTTCTTCCTGGCGTGTTCGACCAGACCCATCGTGTGATGGTCGTGGAGGTAGACCGCGTCGTGATCAAGGTGGTTGCGCATGGCGTTCTCGGCGATCACCTCCTCGTAGATCCGCTCCTTGTCCGCGGTGAGGTCGAGGTCGCCGGCCTGGATGGCGTCGTGCATTTCCCTGGTGACCTGGAAGAACTCCTCCGTACCTCGCAGCAGCCGCCACTCGGTGATGATGCCGAGTTCGTTCTGCAGTGCGGTGAGAGACAGGAGGATCTTGACGACCCCGCCGGCGTGGTAGGTCGAGTTCATGTGGGCCACCCGCATGCCTCGCAACTCGCCGGCCTTCGAGCGGATGCGGTCGATCGTCTCGTCACCGACGACGGGTCGGTAGTCCTCCAGGGTCGTCAGATGATCCGGAAGAATGGTCTTTTCTCTCCAGGGTAGGCGTCCTTTGGGCGGGCGTGCTCACGTCGATGGCCCGCCTGCGATCGTGGCTCAGTTACGAGCCGTCTTTGCGATCGTCTCGACAATGCGATCGACGGATGGGATCGTGGCGTCCTCCAGCGCGTCGGCGGCCGGAAGGGGGACATGCGGCGTGGTGATCCGGACCACCGGACCGTCGAGGTCCCAGAACGCCTCCTCGGCCACAATCGACGCGATCTCGGCCCCCCAGCCGCAGAGCCTCGGGTTCTCCTCCACCGTGTAGAGGCGGCTGGTCTTGGCCACCGAACTCAGGATCGTGGCGGTGTCGAGCGGAACGAGGGAGCGCACGTCGATGACCTCGGCGGAGATCCCCTCGCCGGCCAGCCGTTCGGCCGCGTCGAGTGCCCGGTGGACCATCAAAGCCAGGGCCACGATCGTGACGTCGGTCCCCTCCCGCACCACCTTGGCGACGCCGAGTTCGTCGACGATGTCATCGTCGCCGTCGGGCACGTCGAACTTCATCGGGTAGCAGGATTTGTGCTCGAAGAACATGACCGGATCGGGGTCGCGCACGGCGGCCGCGAGCAGTCCGATCGTGTCGATGGCGGTGGATGGGGCCACGACCTTCAGCCCGGGGATGGCCATGGCCCAGTTCTCCACGCTCTGGGAGTGCTGGGCCCCGAAGCGTGAGCCGCCCCCGTTTGCCGTCCGGATGACGAGTGGAAACTCCATCTGACCGGCGGTCATGTAGCGGCTTTTGGCGATCTCGTTGGCCACGATGTCCCAGCACACGGCGAGGAAGTCGCTGAACATGATTTCGGCGATCGGTCGGAGTCCGGTCATGGCGGCGCCCATGGCGGCACCGAGGATGGCCTGCTCGGAGATGGGTGCGTCGCGGACCCGTTCGGGACCAAACGCCTCGAGCAGCCCGGTGGTGGCCTTGAACACGCCGCCGGCGCCGGCGACGTCTTCTCCGAGAAAGACGACCAGGGGATCGTTGGCCAGTTCCTGGGCGATTCCCCGGCTGACCGCGTCTCGGTAGGTCAGTTGCGCCATTGCCAGCCTCCATCGGCCCAGACGTCGGTGTAGATCGCGGCGAGGTCGGGAAGAGGGCCGTCGATCGCCTCCTGCGTCGCCGTTTCGACAGCCGCCGCGGTTTGGGTGGCGATGGCCGAGAGTCGACCCTCGTCGACGCCCAGTCCGAGCAGCCGCTGGTGGTACATCGGTATCGGGTCGCGGTCCATCCAGGCGTCGACCTCCTCGTCGGGTCGGTACTTGCCCGGATCGGCCCGGCTGTGGCCGCCGTGGCGGTACGTTTTGGCCTCGATGAGCGACGGTC
The DNA here is from genome assembly GCA_029863385.1 of Acidimicrobiia bacterium. Classification (GTDB taxonomy): domain Bacteria; phylum Actinomycetota; class Acidimicrobiia; order Acidimicrobiales; family SZUA-35; genus JAHELU01. The sequence goes on along the minus strand of JAOTVU010000103.1, from coordinate 6,135 downwards.
CGCCGCCGTTGCGGGCCCGATCCAGGGCCGTGGAGGCAACGGTGTAGACGGCGTCGGCGTCGTTGCCGTCGACGACGATCGACTCGAGTCCGTACGCTGCAGCCCGATCGGCCGCCGGGTTCAGGACAGGCGAAACCTGGCCGATCGACGTGTACTCCATGTAGAGGTTGTTCTCGCAGACGAACACGGTCGGAAGGTTCCAGACCGAGGCGAAGTTCACCGCCTCGTGAAAGGCCCCGATGTTGGTGGTGCCGTCACCGAAGAAGGCGACCGCCACCTGGCCGGTCTTGTTGTATTGCGATGTCCACGCTGCGCCGTTGGCGACGCACAGGTGGGCACCGATGATGGCGTAGCTGCCCATCACGCCGTGCTCGACACTGGTCAAGTGCATCGAGCCGCCTTTGCCGCCGAGCAGGCCGTTGGCCCGCCCCAGCAGCTCGGCCAGGACCGGAGCCATCGGCACCCTCCTGGCCAGGGTGTGGGCGTGGCCGCGGTAGGTGGCGAAGGTCCAGTCGTCGTGACGCATGGCGGCGCCGAACCCGGCGGCGATGGCCTCCTGTCCGAGGGACAGGTGGCTGGTGCCTTTGACCAGACCACGCAGGAACAGGTCGTAGGCCCGCTTCTCGAACAGCCGGATCTCCTGCTGGAGCCGGTAGAGGTCGAGTCTGGTTTCGACGTCGATGGGGAGTTCGGCGTTGCTCGTGTCGACGGGGTCGGGGAGGATCGGGTCGTGTTTCCCATACTCCTCGTAGGACGGCATGGTTGTCATCGAAGCGCTCCTGTCGGGGACCACATCAGTACTGATTGGCCACGAACAGCTCTTCGGCCGGGAACAGGGTGATGACGTCACACCCGTCCTCGGTGACCACCACCTCTTCCTCGATCCGGGCCGCCGACACACCGTCGGTGGCCGGGCAGTAGGTTTCGAGGGCGAAGACCATGCCTTGGCGGATCTCCATCGGGTGGTCGATGGAATTCACCCGGCTGATGATGGGTCGTTCGTGGAGCCCGAGGCCGAGCCCGTGACCGAACTGCAGGCCGAACGCCTCGAACTCGGAGTCGAATCCGAATTCGTCGCATCGGGGGAAGCCCTCGGCGACGTCCTTGGTGCTGACGCCGGGTTTGATCATGTCGATGGCGGCGTCGATCCACTCCCGGGCCTTCGTGTAGGCGTCGTGTTGGGCGGTGGTGGCCCGACCAACGTTGAGGGTGCGGTAGTAGCAGGTCCGGTAGCCGTTGAACGACTGGATGATGTCGAAGAAGGCCTGGTCACCGGGCCGGAGCAGCCGATCGGAGAAGTTGTGCGGATGAGGGCTGCATCGTTCGCCGGACACGGCGTTGATGGCCTCGACGTCGTCGGAGCCCAGGTCGTACAGCTTCTTGTTGGCGAGGGCGACTATCTCGTTCTCCCGGATGCCGGGCTTGAGTACTTCCGCGATCATTTGGTAGGCACCGTCGACCATGGCGGCCGCGGTGGTGAGCAACATGATCTCGTCGTCGGACTTGATCTCCCGGGCGTCGAGCATGATCTGCTGACCGTCGATCACCGTCAGGCCCTCGGCCTGCAGGGCGAACAACATGGGCGGCTCGACGATGTCGACGCCGAGGGGCATGTCGGCCACACCTGCTTCGCGCAGGAGCCCCGCCACCTCCTTCGCGGTTCGGATGAAGAGTCCGTTGTCGGGTGGAATCGCCCCACGGAGACCGTTCAGGCCCGCCCGGCAGTTCTCCGGTTTGAGCCACGGTGCGTAGAGGCGGTGGTGGGCGGCGGCCGACCCGAAGTCCCAGACCATGGGGTCGCCACCCTCCCGGGTGAGAAGGGAGAAGCGGGTCATCTTGTCCCGGGCCCACTCGCCGATCTGGGTGCTCGTGGTGTAGCGGATGTTGTTGGTGTCGAAACACAGCAGTGCACCTGCGGTCGACGCGTCGAGTGCGGCCCTGACCCGCCCGAGCCGGTACTGGCGGAGCCGGTCGAAGTTGACCCGCTCCTCGAAGTCAACGGCCATCGAGCCGGGTGAGGGCGTCACTGCGATTGCGAATTCGGCCATGTCTAGCTCTCGCTCCTCTATTGATTGTGGCGGCGGGTGGACCCGCCGGGACTCCCGCGTAGGTGCTCTGCGACTGTCTTCCTCTTTCACCGTAGATCGAAGTGCAATCGTTTGCAAGATTTCTGCCGCGATCGTGCTGATCTGGCCTGGATAACCTTGTTAATTCAGCGTTAACTTCGCCTGTTCGGTTGCAATCGATTGCAATAGATTCTATGGTGACTGTCGCAGTTCGAATTTTCTCGGGGGAGGACCCAATGAGCGGAAGCAGCGCCGACAGTATAATGCCCGCCGCCGATGGGCCGGCGATCATCAGCGCCTCGAACATCGCCAAGCACTTCGGTGGGGTGTTCGCCGTCGACGACGTGAGCCTGTCGGTCTCGCCCGGCGAGGTCCACGGCATCGTCGGGGAGAACGGCGCAGGAAAATCCACCCTGATGCGAGTCCTGTGCGGCATTCTCACCCCGGACCGCGGATCGGTTGTGGTCGACGGCCAGGAACTGGAGGCCGGCGACCCGGGGGCCGCGCTCGATGCCGGCGTGGCTCTGGTACACCAGGAGCTCAGTCTCATCCCGGAAATGACGGTTGCCGAGAACATCCTTCTTGGTTCCACGCCGACCAAAGCCGGTTTCATCAACAACGGCGAGCTCAAGGAGATCGCAGCCGAGGCGCTGAAGGAGATCAACGTATCAGTCGACCTCGACGAGCCGGTCGCCCGGCTCTCGGTCGCCCTGCGGCAGTTCGTCGAAATCGCCAGGGCGGTCGCCCGTAAGCCACGGGTGCTGATCCTCGACGAGCCCACCGCCACCCTGACCCCGGCTGAGACCGACTACCTGCTCGACATGCTCGAGCGTCTGGCCCAGCGGGGCCTGGCCATCCTCTACATCTCCCACCGGATACCCGAGATCTTCCGCATCTGTCACCGGGTGACCGTTCTCCGTGACGGCAAACACGTCGACACGGTCGACATCTCCGAAACCCGCCCCGACGAACTGGTGGCCAAGATGGTCGGCCGGGAGCTGGAGCGCGAATACCGCGACGAGGATCGCCGACACGCTGGGGGCGACGTCGTGCTGCGGGCGACGGGGATCCGCGCCCCTGCGGTCAACGGCGTCGATCTCGAGGTCCGAGCCGGCCAGATCGTCGGCCTTGGCGGACTGGTGGGCGCCGGACGCACCGAACTGGTGCGCGCCATCATCGGCGCCGACCTCCGGACGGCAGGCGACGTGACCATCACCACCGGGGGACGGACGAATCGGATCACCAGCTACCGGTCAGCGGTGGCCAGCGGGCTGGCCTTCGTGCCCGAGGAACGTCGGGTCGACGGCCTGGCCCTCACCATGACCGTCTCCGACAACGTGGCCCTTCCGAACCGCAACTCGGTTTCACAGGCCAGCGTGCTGTCCGTCCGCAGGATCACCGAGCTGGCCCGCCGCCTCGCCGACGACGTCGGGCTTCGACCGCCGGAGATTCATAGGGAAGCCGGCGACTTCAGTGGCGGCAATCAGCAGAAGGTTGTGATCGCCAAATGGCTGGGTCGGGAGCCCGACGTGATCGTGCTCGACGAACCGACCCGAGGCGTCGACGTAGGGGCCAAAGCGGAGATTCACCGACTGGTCCGAGAGCTGGCCGACGGCGGTACGGCCGTCCTGGTGATCAGCTCCGACCTACCCGAACTTCTCGACCTGGCCGACGTCATACACGTCATGCGCGACGGGCGCATCGTCGGGACCCTACCGGGTGAGCTGGCGGACGAGACGTCCGTCATGTCCCTGGCCTCCGGACAGACCGGGGATCTGATCGCAGTATGAGGAGCCCGCAATGACATCACGCCGAGAGAGAATCTCCGACTACTTCCGTCGGCAGTATGAGACCAAAGAAGGATCGACCCAGGAGAACGTCAACGACCTGTTCGCCGAGGACATGGTCTTTCATTTGACCGGTGACCGGAAGATGGGGCGGGACCACCTCATCGCCTTGTGCGACATGCTGCGGAGAACCCGCCACGACCGCAAGACCCTGGTGTCCGATCTGGACGAGGACGGCGACGACGTCTCGTTCACGCTGTACATCGTCGGGACCGATCCGGCAACCCGTCACCAGGTGTCGGTCAGCACCCGAACCAAGTATCGGTTTCACGGTGACAAGGTCGTCGAGATCTGGCAGGAGAACCCGGCAGGCGTCGAAGACGCGGTGCGGGCGGCAGGCGTACGGCTGAGCTGAAGGGGACCGATCGATGAGCGAGAACATCACAGGGGTAGCAACGACACCACAAGCCGACGGCCCCCCGGCCGCGGCGGCCGGGATCGAAGGGCGCGAGTTCAACGCCCTGGAGTGGCTGGCCGATCGGGGCATCTTCGCGTTCACCACCGTCCTCGTCCTTCTGGCCGCTCTTTTCGTCGACGGTTTCGCCTCACTCGACAACATCACCGACGTGTTCAACCGAGCGGCTCCGATCGGCATCGTCGCCGTCGGTATGACCTTCGTCGTGATAAGCGCCAACTACCTCGACCTTTCGGTGGTGGCCCAGGTGGCAACCGCCGCGGTCGTGCTGATCGGCGTGAGCAACGAGGTCAACCTCCCGGCGGCGATCGGGCTGGCCTTCGTCATCGCTCTGGTCTACGGCCTCGTCAACGGTCTCGCCGTTGGCGTGTTCAAGGCCAATGCCGTCATCGTCACCCTTGCGACCACCTTCATCGGGTTGGGTCTGCTTCGATGGGCCAGTGGCGGCAGCATCTATTTCGGCCCCGAAGACAGCCTGATCCGATCGTTCGGAACCACCGAGATCGGGCCGTTCCCGCTCTCCATGATCGCTCTGGTCGTGATCGCGTTCGCCTTGAACTTCGTGTTGCATCGCACGACGTTCGGCTTCATGGTGAAATCCTTCGGTTCAAACCCCAAGGCGACCCGCCTGGCCGGTGTCAACACAGCGTGGGTGGTCATTGGCGCCTTCATCCTCTCGGGCCTGGGGGCCATGGTCGGCGGCTTCGTACTTGCCGCGTTCTCCAACACCGCGGTCTCGTCCATGTCGACCGGTTTCGACTTCGAGGCCCTGGCCGCCATCATCGTCGGTGGCACCAGCGTCTTCGGCGGGCGGGGCAGCGTGCTCCGAACCTTGTTGGGTGTCATCTTCGTCAGCGTCTTGACCAACATCATGGTGCTCTCCGGCCTCGGCTTCGGCTACCAGCAGATGGCCATCGGAGCGCTGATTGTTCTCGCCGTATCCATCGACGCCCTGGCACGAAAGGCCGTCAGCTCATGACCGACACCGGGTTGAATCTCTCCAGCGGGCCCACCGACCTCATCGGGCGGCTTCGAATCACCCTGGCTCGACGTACCGAGGGCAGAGCATTGGCGCTCCTCGTCGTTGTGGCCATCGGGGCCCTGATCTTCGAACCGGTGGTCTTCACCTCCTATGACGTGACGTTGGGCCGGATCGCCCTCATCGGGTTGGTGGCACTGGGGCTCACAGCGGTCATCCTGATGGGCGAACTCGACCTGAGCGTTGCCAGTACCTTGGCTCTCACCGGAGTGGTCATGGCCAGCATCGACAACCTGGCCTTCGGTGTCGTGGCCGCGCTGGTCGTCGGTCTGCTGATCGGGATGGCCAATGCGTTCTTCGTCGTCGTGGTGGGGATCAACTCGTTCATCGCCACGTTGGGCATGCTGTTCTTTCTCCGAGGACTCGGCTTCGTCGTATCCGACGAAGCGCCGGTCCGGATATCCGACGTCGACGCCGGCATCTCGTTCGGCAAGCCGCTGATCGGCGATTTGACCCCTCGGATGCTGATCTTCATCGTCACCTTCATCTCGATGCATATATTCATGACCCGTGTTCGGGTCGGGCGCGAGTTCTACGCCGTTGGCGGCAACCGTCAGGCGGCGCGCGACGCCGGTATTCCGGTGAGGCGCCGAGTATTCACCGGGTTCATGATCTCGGGTTTCGTCGCCGCCACGGCCGGTGTGATCAACACCCTCGAGCGGACGGCGGCCGATCCCACCGCCGGGTCCACGGTCCTGCTGTCCAGCTTCGCCGCCGCCATCATCGGTGGCATTCTGCTGACCGGGGGCCGGGGTTCGGTCTTCGGCA
>JAOTVU010000102.1 GCA_029863385.1 Acidimicrobiia bacterium | reverse complement strand
GGTACCCGAAGTCGACGAGCTTGCGAACCAGCGCGGTTTGATCGATGGTGTCCTCGGCACCGACGACGATCGGATCCTGCCGATCCGAGCCGGGGCTCAGCCGCTGCATGAGTGCCCGGAGGGGGGTCACCACAACTCGGGGACAGCGGGTCGGTTCCTGGAGGTGCCAGAGCGTCTCCAACCGTCGGCCCATCGTCTCGATCGAGGGGCTGATCCGCTCGAACGGCAGGGTCTCCCAGGCCGGGAAGGAGAGGACCTCACCCTCGCCGAGGAAGAGTTCGAGGTCGGTGACGAGTCGTTCCGCTTCGGCTGTTGTCGGCACGGCGACGACGACCGGGCGTCGACCCGATGCCTCCGCCAGTGCGGCCAGCGCGATGGCCCGGGCCGGTTCGGCCACGGCCAGTACCGAGGTGACCCGACCGACCACCCGGGTGATCGCGGGGTCGTCGGTCAGGAGGTCGGTCAGATGGGGGAAACTCACAGGACGGGCGCTCTCGCTTGGGCGTGCGGCGGATCTACGGTTGGGGTCGGCGGCGCCGGTTGACCTGCGCCATCGTGGCCTCGACGCCGATCTCGGTCAGGAGTTCGAGTGCGTCGGCCGCCTCGATGATGGCCTGATCGAGCACCTTCCGATCTTCCTTCGATGGACGACGAAGCAGGTAGTCGGCCCCGGACTGCGAAGCGGGAGGTTTCCCGACCCCGATCCGAAGACGGATGTATTCGGTGGTGCCGAGATGCTGGGTCACGGATCGCAGGCCGTTGTGACCGGCCAGACCGCCGCCCTCCTTGAGGCGGAGCCTGCCAACGTCGAGATCGAGTTCATCGTGGACGATGACGATGTGGTTGGCCTCCTGGATCCCGAAGCTTCGCACCAGCAGGCGCACCGCCTCGCCGGAGTTGTTCATGAAGGTCTGGGGGAAGGCCAAGACGATGCGCTTGTCGTTGAGGAGGATCCCGGCGGCCAGGGCCCGGGCCTTGGTCTTTCGTAGGGTCGCCCCGGCCCGGTCGGCCATCTCGACGACGACGTCGGCACCGACGTTGTGGCGGGTACCGTCGAACTGCGCACCAGGATTGCCCAAACCGACGATCAGCAGGTCGGCCGGGGTTCCTTTTCGGCCCGGGTTGCCCAGGCGGCGGGAAAAGGCCGACATGTGGGTCGCTGGCGATCGCGTTGGGAGGGCTACTCGCCCTCTGCGGGGCCGTCGTCGGAGGCTTCGGCGTCACCGTCGCCCGCGCCTTCGGCTCCCTCTTCGCCCTCTTCGCCTTCACCCTCTTCGCCTTCGAGCTCGTCTTCCTCGGCAGCCAGCAGCACGGAGCGGGGAACGACGACGGCGGCGACCGAGATGTCCTCGGCGGCCGGGGTGCTGGCTCCGTCCGGCAACTTGAGGTCGCCGACGGAGATGCGGTTGTCGAAGGTGAGATCGGCCATGTCGACTTCGATGGCCAGTGGGATATTGTTCGGTGGGACCATGAGATCGAGGAAGAATCGCTTCTGCTCGACCATGGCACCGGTGCTGGTGATGTGCTGATCGTCGCCGATGAGGTTGATCGGAATTCGCACCCGAACCCGCTTGTTCGGCTCCACCCGAAGGAAGTCGGCGTGGGTGGCCACCCGCTTGATCGGATCGCGCTGAACGGCTCGGACCAGGACGGTCTGCTGCTTTCCGTCGATGTCGAGGGTGAGCACGGTGTTCATACCGGCCTCACCGCTCAGCGCCTGACGGAGGTCGGCGTAGGACACCGATACCGATTGCGGCTCGGCGTCGAGCCCGTAGACGACGGCCGGCAACTGGCCCTCGGCCCGGAGCCGACGGGACGGACGGGTGCCCAGGGCACGCCCTTCGGTTGCTTTGACGACGGTCTGGTCCATGATTCTTGAATCCTTGCCGGTACGTACGGATGCCCGGCGAGCCGGGCGCGAACTGGGTTCGATCGGCTCCTTCGCCCGTGTCGGCAACGTTGGCCGACCCTTTGCGCTTCGAGACCGATCGAGCGGATCACACGACGAGGCTTGGCCCTGTCGGTGGTACTCGCTACCAGGGCGACGTGAACCGGAATTCACGCCAGCATGTGATGATACCGGCCCCTCGGAACAGAACCACCCGCTGTGATCGAGGGCCGCTGCGTGTTGCTTCTACTGCTGATTCTGTCCGTCGAAGATCCGGCTGACCGAGGTGTCCTCGAACACGGCTCGGATGGCGTCGGCGATGACATTGGCCACCGTCAGCACCTCGAGCCGGTCGAAGCGTTTTTCCGACGGCATCGGCAGGGTGTCGGTCACGATGACCCTCTCGAGCACCGAGTTCTTCAGGCGATCGATGGCCGGGCCACTGAACACACCGTGGGTGGCCGCTGCGGTGACCGTGGCCGCACCTCGTTCCTTCAGAAGCTCGGCGCCCTGGCAGATGGTGCCGGCGGTGTCGATCATGTCGTCGATCAGCACGCAGTGGCGGCCGTTGACCTCACCGACGATGTCCTTGGCCTCGGCCACGTTCTTCTTGCCCTGAACCCGTCGTTTGTGGACGATGGCCAGGTCGGCGTGCAGCTGCTGAGAGTAGCGCTCCGCCACCTTCACCCGGCCGGCGTCGGGCGAGACGACAACCAGATTCGGGCCCATCTCCCGGAGCCGATCGACGAGCACCGGCATGGCGGTCAGGTGATCGACCGGCCCGTTGAAGAATCCCTGGATCTGGCCCGAGTGCAGATCGACCGAAACCAGCCGCTTGGCACCGGCGGTGTCAAACAGATCGGCGACGAGGCGGGCGGTGATCGGCTCCCGGCCCTCGGCCTTGCGATCCTGGCGGGCGTAGCCGTAGAACGGCATGACCGCCGTGATGCGTTTGGCCGAGGCTCGCCGGGCGGCGTCGACCATGATCAGATGCTCCATGATCGCGTCGTTGATCGACCCGGCATCGGAGCCACCGTGGCTCTGCACGATGAACACGTCGCTGCCACGAATCGACTCGGAGAACCGACAGTGGGTCTCGCCGTTGGAGAACCGGCCGATATGGGCGTCGGTGACGGGGACACCGAGGTTGACGCTGATGGCCTCCGTCAGCTCCTCACTGTGGCGGCCCGAGAACAGGTGGAGGCGCTTGGTCGTTGGAACTTCCACTGGTGTCCTTCCCTAACATTGCCCCGGCCGTCTCAACCGGCGACACCGGATTCAGTCGCTCTCGCTCTCTCCCCCAGCATAGAAGGCGCCGGTGTTCGAGCCATCGGCGAGCGCCGAACCGGGCGGCAACGCGGCGTAGGGACCTACAACACAGTTGGAACCGATCGTTGCCAACGATCCCGAGGTCTGGGCGATCCGTGTGTTCTCGCCGACCTGACAGCGATCGAGGTGCACGTCGGGGCCCAGTTCGCAGCCATTGCCGATGACCGTGCCTCCCTGCAGGATGGTGCCGGGGAAGATGGTGACGTCGGTTCCCAGCTCGACGGTGGCGTCGAGATAGGTGCGGTCGGGATCGACCATGGTCACGCCCCGACTCAGCCAGTGACGGTTGGTGCGTCGCCGGAGTTCGGCCTCGGCGTCGGCCAGCTGCACTCGATCGTCGACCGGGATCAGGTCGCCGACCTCCTCGATCACCGCTGTCTCGCACGAATGACCGGATTCGGTCAGCACCTCGACGATGCCGCTCATCGGAAGCTGACCGGTCGATTCGTCGGGTTGACACCGCCGCAACGCCGGCGCCAGGAGACTGCGTCGGACACACAGAACACCGAGTGCGATCTCGAGCCCGTCGCTTCCAGCCCGGTCGGCGTCGCCGTTGCCGTCGCCACTGCCGGGCGCACCGGACGGGTCGCGGGGCACGAAGACCTCGTAGTCGTTGACCACGGCTCGCACCCGACCGAACCGGTCCCGGGTCACCTGTCCGGCGCCGACCCGGTCGGCGGCGGCCGCAGCCAGTGGGTGATCGGCGGCTGCGGTCAGCAGCGTGCAGGCGGCGTCGGTCGCCCGGTGAACGGCGAGAAGGTGGTTGACGGTCTTAGCCTGCAGTAGGGGCAGATCGGCCGGGACGAACACGACGTCGTCATCATCGTCGTCGACGTCGTCGAAGCTGTTCAGGCCGATCAGGGCGGCGTCGCCGTTGCCGAGATTCCGCTTCTGTTCGACAAAACGGATCTGGAAGTCGGGCGGCTCCTCGAGGAGCCGTTTGGACACACGGCCGCCGTTGGGGCCGGTCACCACCACGGCTTGGCGGATCCCGACGGCGTCGAGTGTGTCGAGGACGTAGGAGGCCATGGCCCGCCCACACAGCAGGTGGATCGGCTTCGGGCGGGCCGAGTGCATCGGCTCTCCGTCGCTGGTTGCGGCTACCAGGCCAGACGTTGAACGCAAGGTTTTCAACTTTCGTCAGGATTGTGGTTGGTGCAGGGACCTCAGGGGCTCACGTTAGGCAAACAGCTCGCCGTCGTGCAATCTTCCATCGAGATGTCCTCACGCTCGAAAACCAACGAAGACCGGCACAACCATGGAGGCGGCGGCCGGTCTTCGCGGTATCGGGGGAGATGGCAATCCATCGACCCCGGCGACCGACTCTTTAGCGCTCGACATGACGACGTTCACGATTTTCCGGACGCCACCTGTGGCTTCTCGATGTGGTTGCTCGCGGGGCAGGGCTCGAACCTGCAACCCCCAGATTCAAAGTCTGGTGTTCTGCCAGTTGAACTACCCGCGATCGGGTGATCGGTGAGCGCCGGTCGACAAGCGATCCGACTCCTTCACCGTAGCGTTCTTTGCCGGTGCTCACCCCGGATTTGGCGGTCACCGAGGTCGACCCGACAGGCAGTGCGACACCTGTGTTGCGATAGCCGATTTCTCACGCTTCCCGAGTGTCGAGATCGATAGATCCCGTTAGCCTTCCAAACCTCATGGGATCGTTGATCAAAAAGCGACGCAAGCGTATGCGCAAGAAGAAGCACCGCAAGCTCCTGAAGCGCACCCGCGTCCAGCGCCGAAACAAGAAGTAGTCACTCCCGCCATCGGAGCCGGTCAGGTTTCGAACTGGGCGGTCGCCCGGCCACCGTGGCCGGGCTTGTTTTCGGTTTTCCCCCTGTCTGCCGCATCGCCGGCGCCGACGGCATCAATCGTCCGGCAGATCAATGGTCCGGCAGACCACCCGCCCCGAACCTGGATGGTCGCCCTCCACAAACCAGGTCGACCCGCTCCCGGCAAGCCGGGGCCGACGCCCGGTCGCCTCCGCCAGTTCGTCCCGCCATCGGGCCAGCTCGGGCACGACATGAAGCGCGGCCGGCTCGAGATCGTTGCCCGCTTCGCCCCCAGGCCCTCCCAGCTCGTCCCACGCCCGGTAGATCGCGGCGGTCGGACACGGCACTGGCGGGATCAGGAGCGTGACGGTCAGTGGCTCGAAGGGCAGCGGTTGGATGAGCTCGCCGATCCCCTCGACCAGCGCTCGGCCTCCGACGGTGCAGAACGCCACGTCGGCGCCGAGACCGGCCGCCGCCTTCATGTCGTCGAACCCAGCCCAACGGAGGATGGCGCCGGCATCCGATGAGCCACCGCCGAGCCCGGCCTGGGACGGTATCCGTTTGGTGAGACGCACCGCAGCTGTTCGACCGACGAGCTCGAGTGCCCGATTCACCAGATTGTCGCTGCCGACCGGTATGTCGTCGCCCCCGCTGACGATCCTGAGTCCCGTGCCACCGGGGGCCAGCTCCAGCGTGTCGCAGAGATCGAGCGTGACCATCTCGGCCCGGATCAGGTGGAGGCCATCGGAGCGGACACCGGTAATCGCCAGCGAGAGGGTGAGCTTGGCCGGAGCCTGGAGCACGACCGGGAAGCGGCCGCCGTCGGCCCACGGCTCGTCGGTCACGTCGGCGCTGCCCTCACGGGAATCCACCAGCCCAGACTAGGTGCGACCAGACGCTTCGTCCGCCACCGTGGCGGTCAGACGCAGCCAGTGCTCGAGACCGAGCTCCTCGGGGCGCCGAGTGGGGTCTATTCCCGCTGTCTCCAACTGGTCGCCATCGGCCATGCCCGCCAGGCTCTTGCGCAGCATCTTCCGCCGTTGACCGAACGCAGTGCGGACGAGACGGCTGAGCAGCGCGAACTCGTAGTCGGGCGCATCGGCGGCTCCCGGCCGCCTCCGGATCTCGACGAGCACCGATTCCACGTTCGGCTTCGGAAGGAACAGCTCCGCCGGTACCGAGCCGACGATGCGGGCGTCGGCCCAGTAGGCGAGCAACACCGAGGGAATCCCGTAGGTCCGGGAGCCGGGATCGGACACCAGCCGCTCCCCCGCCTCCCGCTGAACCATCACCACCCAGCGTTCGAGCTGGGGCTGTTCGGCCAGGAGGTCGAGGATGAGCGGGGTGGCGATGTTGTAGGGCAGGTTGGCAACAACAGCCCACCGATGGTCGCCGAGCACCGACGGCCAATCGAGTTCGCGGACGTCGGCATTGATGATCGTGAGGCGGCCCGACTCCTCGTGGTGGCCGACCTGATCGGTCAGGGCCGGGATCAGGTGTCGGTCGATCTCGACCGCGACCACCCGGGCACCGGTGGCGCACAGACCCTCGGTCAGTGAACCCAACCCGGGCCCGATCTCCAGCACGTGGTCGTCGGTGCCGACCCCGGCGAGCCGGACGATCTTGTCGACCATGCCCTGATCACAGAGGAAGTTCTGGCCCAGGGCTCGGCTGGGACCGAGATCATGGGCCTCCAGCAGCTCGCGGATCCGGGTTCGCGAGACACCTCGACCCGACGGTGCCACCGGTCCGGTCAGCCCGCCGCCGCGTCGGCCCGGGCTGGTTCCAGCGCCAGGGCGGCGATCGTGTTGGCCGTCGTCAGCGAGGCGAACTCGTCGATGCCCACACCCCGCAACTCGGCCAGAAACCCGCCAACCACGGCAACATGGGCCGGCTGATTCGCCTTGCCCCGGTACGGGACCGGCGCCAGGTAGGGCGAGTCGGTTTCGACGAGAATACGATCGGCGGGGGTCGCGAGCGCTGCGGCCCGCACGTCGTCGGCCGAGCCGAAGGTCACGATGCCGCTGAACGACACGTAGGCGCCTCGCTCGACGGCGGCCACCGCCTCGTCGGGTCCGCCGGTGAAGCAGTGGAAGATGGTGCGCTCGGGCATGCCCTCGCTGTCGAGGATCTCGAACGTGTCGACCCAGGCGTCTCGGGTGTGGATCACCAGCGACAGCCGGGTCCGGTGTGCCAGCTCGATCTGGCGGACGAACATGTCGGCCTGCACGTCCCGGGGTGAGTGGTCGTAGTAGTAGTCGAGGCCGCACTCCCCCACAGCCACGACGCCCGGTTTGGTGAGCAACTCGGCCAGCCCGTCGATGCCGTCGGACGCATCGTGGGGATGCACGCCCGCGGTGGCCCAGACGTTGTCGAAGCGGGCTGCTGTGGCGATCACCTGGGCCGAGTCGGCCACGGTGCACCCGACCGTCAGCAGGCGGGTTACCCGGTTCGCGGTGGCCGCTTCGACGGCCTCGCCGGCCAGATCGCCGTCCGGATCTCCCCGCAGGCTGGTGAGGTGACAGTGACTGTCAAACCACATGGAGATCGAGGCTCACGAGGCCTCATCGACCCTGAGCCGGGGGAACAGGGGTTGACCTTTGGTGACGGTCAACCCGCCCGGGTAGCCGCCCCAGGCGGCGGCTTCGGGCAGCCGCTGGTCGAGGGGCGAACCGTCGAGCCCGATGGCGGCCCAGATTGCCTCGCCGGCCCTGGTCAGCGCAGGGCTCGACAAGATGGCGGCCAGGCGTAGCACCTCGAGGGCGTTGCCGAGCACCACCTTCACCTCGTCGGAGCCCTCGGGCAGCTTCCACGGTTCGTTCTGTTCGAGATACGCGTTGGTTTCCCGCAGGAGGTTCCAGGTGGCCTCGAGGGCCACCGACGGTTGAACGCGGGCCCATCCGTCGGCGGCCTTTGCGTAGGACTCGGCCGCGACGGCGGCAAGCGGACTGTCGGCCCGGGGGGCCGGACCGACACCGTCGCACTTCTTGCCCACGACGGTGGCAACCCGCGACAGCAGATTGCCGAGGGTGTTGGCCAGATCCGAGTTGTAGCGGGCGACCATGCCCTCGTAGGAGAACTCCGAGTCCGGACCGAACGTCATATCACGCAGGAAGTGGTAGCGGAAACCGTCGACACCGAAGTCGGCCACCAGGTCGGCGGGGGCGATCTGGGTCAAACCGGTCTTGGAGAGCTTCTTGCCGCCGAGCAGCAGGAAGCCGTGAACGTGGATCTCCTTGGGCGGTTGCAGGCCGGCGGCGATCAGCATGGCCGGCCAGTAGACGCAGTGGAAGCGGAGGATGTCCTTGCCGATGATGTGGTGGGCCTCGGGCCACCACTTGCGGAACTCGGCCTCGTCGGAGCCGAAACCGGCGGCGGTGGCGTAGTTGATGAGGGCGTCGTACCACACGTAGAAGACGTGGTCGTCGTCCCAGGGCACGGAGACGCCCCAGTCGAGGGACGTCCGGGTGATGGAGATGTCGTCAAGACCGAGCTTGACGATGCCGAGGGCTTCGTTGCGCTTGCCCTCGGGGAACACGGTGTCGCCGCTGAGCCACTCGGTCAGCTCCGACTCGAGGGCCGAGAGCTTGAAGAAGTAGTTCTCCTCCTCGAACCACTCGACGGGGCGCTCGTGGACCGGGCAGTTCCCGTCGTTCAGATCACCGTCGTTGTAGTACGCCTCGCAGCTGACGCAGTAGTAGCCGGCGTAGGAGCCTTTCTCGATGTAGCCGTTGTCCTTGGCCCGGGTGAGGAGCTCCTGGACGGCGTGATGGTGGCGGGTCTCGGTGGTGCGGATGAACTGGTCGTAGGCGACGTCGATCTCGTCCCAGGCGTCGCGGAATCGTTTGGAGGTGACGTCGGCCTGCTCGATCGGCGTGACCCCGTTCTCATCCGCCGCTCGTTTGACCTTGAGACCGTGCTCGTCGGTTCCGGTGAGGAACAGTGTGTCGTCGCCCAGCAGACGATGCCATCGGGCCACGGCATCGGCGGTTATGGTCGTGTAGGCGTGCCCGATGTGAGGGGCGTCGTTGACATAGTAGATCGGGGTGGTGATGTAGAACCGGCTCACGCTGTCAGACTACCGGGATCGAGGTGGCGGCAACCGGCAATATGGCCTGCGGCGGCTCGTGGGCGTCCGGGCTCAAATCACCCGCCGTAGCCGCTTGCCTCCCGGTCCGAGTGCGTCCTCATCACGAAACGACTCCAGCTTGTCGAGCTGGCGTTCGAACTGACGAGACCGCGGGCCGGCAAGATCGTCGAACGCCCGCTGGGCCGACGCCAGGCCCCGCCGCATCTTCTCCATCGGCTCCTCCCACCGGTCGAACTGCTCCCGCAGGCCACCGAGAGCGGCCAGGATCTCGTGGCTACGCTGATCGACGCGGAAGTTGTCGATCGCCTGGCGGATCACGGCCAGGACCGCGAACAGGGTGGTGGGCGAGCACAGGACGACCCGCTGGGCCAGGGCGTAGTCGATCAGATCCGGATCGTGTTCGTGCACGAATCCGTAGACGCTCTCGTTCGGCACGAACAACAGCATGTAGTCGACCGTGGTCTCCGGATCGATGTAGGCCCGATCGGTGAGCTCCTTGATCCGCATACGCACGTCACGCTGGAACGCCTTCCCCAGCTGGGTTCGTGACTGTTGATCCTCCGTATCGAGCCACCGCAGATAGTTGTCGATCGGGAACTTGACGTCCATGTGCACGACGTGGCCCGTCGGCAACGGGAAGGTGTAGTCGGGGACGCCGCCGCCGGCCAGCTTGACCTGCTTGCGGTAGCTGGTGCCCTCCAGGAATCCGGCGGCCCGCAGGACGTCCTCGGCCATCCGCTCACCCCACTGGCCCCTGGCCTGGGGTGAGGCCAGCGCCTGCTGGAGGGTGCGGGTGGTGTCGGTCAGGGCCGCCGTGGCCTGAAAGGCGCGCTCCAGGCCGGTGGTGAGCTGGCCGTTCTGCTCGGCTCTTTCCTTCTGGAGGCCGGCCACGAGTTCGCTCATCCGCCGCAGCTCGGTCTGCACGTTTGACACCTCGGTGGCGACGGCCTGACGCTCCCGGTCGAGCACCATACGGCCGGCCTCCAACTGGTCGCCGAACTTCGACGTGGCCACCGACATGACGGTCTCGACCGTGGCGTGGAGGCTTTGGTCCTGGTGGCGGCGCAACAGGTCGACGGCCTCCGTCGACACCTGGGACACGGTGTGTTCCGCCGCTCGGGAAGCCAACAACCACCCGACGGCGACCCCCAGGACGACGGCAATGATTCCGATCGAAACAACGGCGTAGATCATGTCACTCGACCTTAGAGGCGGGGTGTGACAGCGAAGGACCGTCACAAGGCTGCCCCCACCCAGGCGCGTTCGCGGGCGGAAACGGTCAAGTCCGTTCGTTTTCGCCCGCGAATGCGGGGATGCCGGCTCCGATGCGTGCGATTTCGCCGCGATCGCAGGCTCGAGAGCGGTGTGGAGAGCGGACGATCGGTTAGAGCTGGTAGCAGACCCCGGCGGCGGCCGCCGTGACGTCGAAACCGCGGCCACTCGGGATCGGGACCCCGGCGACCCTTTCCGTCGACGCCTGATGAGCGGTTCTCAGACCGCACGCAGCCGGCGCGGTACCACCGCAAGCGCCGAGGCCACGAGCACGGCGACGAGCAGCCAGGAGAGCATCGACAACCAGCCGAGCACCCGGACCACGTCGTCGCCTGCCCGGTCCGACGCCGTCCACAGCAGGACGCCGTAACCAAGACGACCGACCAGCGAATTGAGGCTGAGCAACGTCGCCCGCCGGCTCTGGTCGACCCGGGGCGCAACCGCATCGCTGATGAGCACGGGGGCGGCCGCTCCCTGCACACTTCGCAGCACGAGAAGAGCCACCACCACCACGTGCACCCACAGGGCCATGCCGGTGACGATGACCGCCGACAGGGCGGCCAGACCGAGCAGGGTCGGCACGACACCGAACCGCCGGCTCACCGGGGCGCTGGCCCGAGCCGCGCCTGCGCCGACGAAGGAGGTCACGGCGAAAACGATGCCGGCGAACACCGGCGTGGTTCCGACGTCGTCGGCCGAGCGGCCCAACAGCTCGGTCAGCCACGGTTGCATCATCTCGAAGGCCACATGTTCGAGCGTGACCATCACGAACCCATAGAAGAAGACCCACCCGAGATAGCGATCAGCGAGATGACCGAGACTGAGCCGGAGCTGGGACAGCAGCATCGGCGGAGGGGCCGTTCGGGTCGGCCTGGGAGGCTCGGTCATCCGCACGGTCACCACGACCTGCCCCGCCGCCAGTGCCAGGGCGACGGCGAACACCGAACGGTACCCGGCGAACGCGAGCAGTCCGCCGACGAGAGCGCTCGCTGCGGTCGCCGTCAGACCCAGCGAACGCAGTCGAGCCTGGCGATCCCGGAACTCCGCGGCCCGATCCATCGATTCGAGCGTGTCGTAGTGGAAGGTCACGTCGGTGCCGGACAGGGAAGCGAACCCGCCGGCGAGCAGGATCTGGCCAAGCGCCACGACCGCGAACCGATCGTCGCCGACGAGGAAGCACGTCTGGGCCGCCACCCAGCACACGGCCGCGAGGCGCAACGTCGGTACCCGGCCCAGTCGGTCGCTCATCCAGCCCGACGGGACCTCGAGCATGACGACCGCGAGGTAGTAGATCGACGCGAGGGCCAGCGCCCCGTCGAGATCGAAACGCGAGCGGGTGAACAGCACGAAGACGGGAAGCCAGACCAGCGAGCCGGCCAGGATCTCGTGGACGGTGATGAGCCGCAGGTTGCGGGCCAGGTGGCCCGGGTCGGTTGTCGCCAAGCGGTCAGTGTGTCGCAGCTCGCTCTTGGACCCAACCCACCGACGATCAGTCGTCGGCGGTGCGGATCCTCACCCGATTGTCGTGATAGACGGCGCCACGTCCCATGTCGGAATCGCGCTCGGCCACCGTGGCGTTCAGGTCCATGGCCCACGCACCCTTCGTGGTGGCCGCCACGCCACGCCGGGTTCCGGCAACGACGACGGCGGTGGCATGGAATCGTCCCCGCTCGTTGGCCACCTCGATCCGGTCACCGTCGGCGATCCCGTCCCGGCGAGCGTCGTCGGGATGGAGCACAACCGGCGGTACGCCGGACCGTTCCCGCACAAGATCCGTCCCGGCGAAGACGGAGTTGACGTGGCCGTCGCTGCCGTTGGCGATCAGGTCATACCATCCCAGGCCTCCATCCGGCTGGGACAAAGGGGCGAAGCCGGCCTCGACCGGGGGCCGGTAGTTGGGCAGACGGCCATGACCGTCGGCTTCGGCCCGCTCGGAAGCGAACTCGAAGCGACCGGACACCGTCGGGAAGCCGTTGGCAAAGGGGCGGTACGGCGACTGCGTTTCGGGTAGGCGAACCCACCCCTTGTCCTTCAGTACATCGAGGGTGATACCGGCACGTCGATAGGGTTCGGTGTCGAGAAGCGCCGAGATCAGCTCCTCGTCGGAAACGTACAGGTCCGGTTCGGCGAGGTTCATCGCCCGGGCCAGACGACGGAAGATCTCGGTATGGGGAAGGCATTCGCCGGGCGGGTCGACCGCAGGCTGGTTGAGGTTCAGGTAGAGGTGGGCGAACGAGTTGTTGAGCTCCCACTGCTCGTGCTGCATGGTCGACGGTAGGACCATGTCGGCGTAGTCGACGGTCTCGGTGGCGAAGATGTCGATGACGACGGTGTGGAGATCGGTTCGGGACAGGCCCTGGCGAACCCGTGCGGTGTCGGGATTCGAGACGACCGGATTGGCCCCGTGGACGATGAGCGCCTCGACCGGTGGATCGTCGAGCTCGAGCAGGTTCGCCGCCAGATTGGTCATGGCCAGGTGCCGGGGCCGACGCCCGAGACGGCGGCCCGAGGCCCCGATCCGATTGAGTCGGTAGGGGTCGTCGGTCGAGTAGACGAGACCGCCGCCCACCCGGTCGAAGGAGCCGAGCAGGGCCGGGAGGCACGAGATGACTCGGGCTGCCTGGCCACCTCCGGCATGACGCTGCATGCCCTGACCGAGCTTGACGGCGAGCGGCCGGCGATCTGCGAGAAGCTCGGCCAGCTCGACGATCTGGTCCGGTTCGATGCCGCAAACCTCGGCGGAGCGGTCGATCGTCCAGGGATCGAGCGAAGCGGCGAACTCGTCGAACCCGACCGTGTGTTCGGCGAGGAAGGTCCGGTCGATCGCGTCGTCGGCGATGAGCCGGCGACACAGGCCGAGAGCGAGGGCGGCATCGGTCCCCGGCCGCGGCGCCAGGTGGAGGTCGGCTCGGAGGGCGGTGCGGGTGCTCACCGGATCGATGACGACGACGGGAGCACCGGCGGACCGGGCACGTTCGACGAATGGCCACCAGTGCTGGTTGGCCACCAGGGTGTTCGATCCCCAGATGACGACGATCCCGGCGTCGACCACGTCCTCGGGGTCCATCCCGGCCCCCGTGCCGATGCTGTAGCCGAGCCCGATGTGACCGCTGACCGAACAGATGGTGACGTGGTGGCCGCTGACGCCGAGGTGGTTCCAGAGGCGACTCCCGGCCGGGAGCCCACAGCCCTGCACGAAGCCGACGTTGCCGGTCCCGGCGAAGGGCCAGATCGCAGCCGGCCCGGAGGTGTCGATGATGGCGGTCAGTCGGGCGGCCATGTCGCCGATGGCCTCGTCCCAGCTGATCGGCTCGAAGGCGTCGGCGAAGGATACAGCGGGGCCCTTGGGGGCGACCCGGCGAAGCGGCCGCAGCAGGCGATTCGGGTCGGCCGCGTGTTCGAGCCAGGGGTTGACCTTCTTGCACAGGCCGCCGGCGGTGAACGGGTGATCGGGATTACCCCGCAACCGCACCGCC
Source organism: Acidimicrobiia bacterium (assembly GCA_029863385.1). GTDB lineage: Bacteria > Actinomycetota > Acidimicrobiia > Acidimicrobiales > SZUA-35 > JAHELU01. Next base: position 4,278 of record JAOTVU010000102.1, on the reverse strand, counting down.
TTCCCTTCGGTGACCGTCACCACCCACGAACAGCCATCAGGGCAATCGAGCGGGCACGATCCGATGACGGTGCGGGACGAAGCCTCGGTCATCGCCGACCCCGCAGTTCGTCGATCCGGCGGCGGTCTCGTTTCGTCGGACGGCCCATACCTCGTTCCCGGGCTCCGCCCGGGGGCGGCAGAACGGCCGACCGGCTCGGTCGGGGTGGCGAGTGATCCTCGTAGCACTCGGCTGCCTGCTTGGCGCCCACCCGCTTCTCGATCAACGTGGTCACGCGGTAGACCATCACCTGGTCTCCTTTTCTCGACTCGACGGTGTCGCCGATATCGAGTTTGGTGGCCGCCTTGGCCACCTCGTCGTTGACCTTGACCCGGCCGGCGTTGCATGCCGCCGTTGCCGCCGTTCGGGTCTTGTGGGCCCGGACCGCCCACAACCACTTGTCGACTCGTACCGTCATCGCGTTTCGCCCGCTCGTCCGGCTCGGCTCACGGCCAGATCGTAGATCCGACGCTTGGGCTGGCCGGTGGCGGCCACAACGGCCGACACGGTGTCGCGGGTGGTGTCACCGGCGGCCAAATGACGGTCGATCAGCTCGGTCAGCTCGGTGTCACTCAGGACACCCGACGGTGCGGGAGCGCCCTCGAGGACCAGCACGAACTCTCCGCGTGGCTGCTCGGTGGCGAACCGGCGGGCGGCCTCGGCCAGGGTCGTCCGGTCGACCTCCTCGTAGAGCTTGGTCAGCTCCCGGGCCACCGACACCCGACGATCCGCTCCGCAGGCGGCGGCAAGATCGCGCAGCGTTCGCAGCAATCGGTGTGGGGCCTCGAAGACCACGATCGTTCGGGATTCACCGGCCAGTGCCGTCAAGCGGTCACGCCGGTCGGCCCCCTTGCGGGGCAGAAAGCCCTCGAAGACGAACCGTTCGGCGGGAAGCCCCGACAGCGCCAAAGCGGACGAAACGGCCGTCGGTCCGGGTACGACCACGACCCGATGGCCGGCCTCGATCACCGCGGCGATCACCGACGCCCCGGGATCGGAGACCGTTGGCATCCCGGCGTCGGTAACCAGGGCCAGCGCCTCCCCCCGGCCGAGCCGGTCGAGCACCTCCGGCGTCCGTGAGTACTCGGTGTGCTCGTTGGCAACGAGCAGGTCGGGCCGCCGGGTGTCCAGCTCCGAATCCGGATTGGCCGCCGAACGTACGGCGAGGTTGGTGCGAATGTGGGCGAGCAGTCCCCCGGTACGGCGGGTGTCCTCGCACACCACGGCGTCGACGGCGGCCAGCGTGACCGCCGCCCGAAGCGACAGGTCCCCCAGGTTGCCGATCGGGGTGCCGACGATGTAGAACGTGCCGGGTTCCACGGGGCGGGGTTCGGTGGTGGCGGATCCCTCGCCGGTGACGTCGGCCGTCACGAGGACGTAGGCGACGATGACGGGCCGTCCCCGATCGTCTCGCCGTCTTCGCAGGCCCGGATCTCGACGACGTCGCCGACCTTGAGCTCCCACCGTCCGAACGCTCCGGCCTCCGCTTCCAGCACCGAACGGGCCCGCCACACGGGAAGGGTGATCCGGTTGCGATGGAGGCGCATGGTGCGGATCACGACCATGTCGGCGTCGAGGAAGGCGACATCGAGTTCGAAAGCCATGTTGAACGAGTGAACCGAACGGGCGCCCTGGATCAGCATGGCCCCGTCGAGTGAGCGGCGGCCGAGCAGACCGCGGGCCTTGGCCACCCGGCCCCGGGCCACCTCGACCGAGGCGAGAACCTTGGCGTCGCGCAGCAGCCAACCCTGTCCCGCGACCTGGGTCTCGGGCAGCCGGGGGCGTCGTGACCGCACTCGGGGCGTCCTAGTCATGACGCTCCGAGCCGTCACACGTTGAATCGGATTTCGAGCACATCTCCATCTTCGACCACGTAATCCTTGCCCTCCTGGCGAACCTTACCCAGTTCCCGGGCCTTGGCCCAGGAACCGATCTCCACCAACTCATCCCAGTGGATGGTCTCCGCCCGAATGAATCCCCGTTCCAGATCGGAGTGGATCCGCCCGGCGCACTGAGGCGCTCTGGATCCGACCCGGAACGTCCAGGCCCGACTCTCCTTCTCACCGGTCGTCAGGAACGTCCGGAGTCCGAGCGTGTGATAGGCGGCCTGGATGAATCGGACCAGCGCCCCCTCCCCCAGCCCGTAGGCGTCGAGCATCTCGGCCCGGTCCGCAGGATCGAGCTGGGCCGCCTCGGCCTCGAGCTGCACACAGGCCCCGAACACCGGAATGTCACCCGGCGATGTTTGGCCGGAGGCCAAACTCGTGGTTCCGGGCGAAGCCCGGGACACTTCCTCCCGAACCGGCTTGACGACGACGTCGGTCTCGGCCAGCTGCTCCTCGTCGAGATTGACGACGGCCAGCACCGGCTTGTTGGTCAGCAGGAACCAGGGCTTGAGCTGCTCGACGTGAGCGACGGACAGCCCACTGCGATACAGCGGCACACCGGCCTCCAGGTGAACGAGCGCGGCCTCGGCGGCCTCCACCTCATCACGCAAGGACGGATCGCCTTTGAGCGCCTTGCGCTTCTTGTCGATCTGCTTCTCGACCGTTTCCAGATCGGCGTAGGTCAGCTCCAACTCCACGATCCGCAGGTGTTCGAGCGGATCCTGAGGCCCGGGCACGTCATCGTCGCGGAAGGCCCGCAGCACGAAGACGATGGCATCGACCTCCCGGATTCCAGCCAGGAACTTGTTGCCCAGACCCTCGCCCTTCGACGCCCCCTCGACGAGGCCGCCGATGTCGTTGAACTGCACGCTGGCCGGCACGACGTTCTTCGAGTGGCTCATCTCGGCCAGCGCGTCGAGCCGGTGATCGAACACTTTGGCCACACCGACGTTGGGATCCGTGGTGGCGAAGGCATAGGGGGCGGCCAACGCTCCGCCGCCGGTCAAGGCGTTGTACAGCGACGACTTCCCGGCGTTGGGTAGACCGACGAATCCGAACTTTTCCATATGCCTTCATCGTACTGGAGCAGGTGCGGCCTGGGCCACGGATCGGCTCGGTTCATTCGGTGTTCGACTGGTCATGCCGTGAGCGCTGACGAAAAGCCGATCTCCCTCGGTAGGCGCCGGTGGTCAGGACCACCTTGCCCCGGTGCCCGCCCCGTTCGAGGAGTTCGTGGGCCCGCCCGGCCTCCTCGAGCGGGATCCGCTCGGCGATCACCGGCTGGATTCGGCCTTCGGCGAGGTCGTCGAGCAGCTCCGTCAGGGTCCGGCGGAGCCAGCCGGGGTGGGCCTTGGCGTATTTGTCCATCGTCGGGCAGCGGGGGACCCGTTTGCCGTCCGGAATGAGGCGGAGCAGGAACACCGTCGCCATGCTGAGCGGGCCGACGCGAAGCCCCTGCTTGTCGACCGCAGCGGAGCCGAGCCAGACAAGTCGTCCGCCGCGCCGCAGGGTCCGGTAGGAGCGCCACAGGTGCCGGGACCCGCCAACGGGATCGACGACGATGTCGACGCCGTCGCCGGTCAGATACTTGATGCGGGTCACGAAGTCCTCGGTCCGGTAGTCGATCGGTGTGGCGCCCAGTGCAGCCACCAGCTCGTGCTGGTCGCGGACAGCAGTGCCGTACATCTCCAGACCGGCGAGCTTGCCGAGTTGCAGCAGCGCGGTACCAACCCCTCCCGCAGCACCGTGTACGAGGACGCGGTCACCGGGACGGGCACCGCCGATGTCGTGGAGATGCTCGTAGGCGGTGAGGTAGTTGACGACGACGCAGACCGCCTCCGCTGGATCGACTCCGGCGGGCACCACGACCAGGTCGGCTTCGGGCAGGCACACGTATTCGGCGTAGCCGCCGCCGACGCCCCGGGCCCACGTTGCCCCGGCGACCATCGTGCCGACCTCGAACGCAGCGGCTCCCGGGCCACGGTCGTCGACGAGCCCGACGATGTCCTCGCCCAGTGTGAACGGGACATCGGGTCGCCCGGGAAGGTGGGCCCATCGCCGGTAGATCAGGTCGAACGCCGAGACACCGGCAGCCAGCACCTTGACGCGAACCTGGCCAGGACCTGGCTCCGGCAGCTGGGCCTCGGTGACCTCCAGTACATCCGGCCCGCCGTGGCCGGTCACCACCACCTGATGGTTCGTGATCGTCTTCATCGTCAGCTCCTCCGAGATCATCGGTCCGCCCAACCATCGTCATCGTCGTCCGGACGGAGCGACAGAGCCGAAGGTCACGACCGTCGAAGGTCACGACCGTCGAAGCTCACGACGACGCACGGCCTCACGTCGAGCTGCG
>JAOTVU010000101.1 GCA_029863385.1 Acidimicrobiia bacterium | reverse complement strand
CGGCGACCCGAGACGATGGCGGACCACCAATCTGGCGCGGCGTTCGGCGTCGGTGACTCTCGGGCTCATCGCCGCCGCCACACCCTGGCGATCTTGGGACCGGGCAGCGGTGCCGATAGGGTCGGATCATGTCCAAGCGTCGACGCAAGAAGCGAATGAAGGCCCGTCGAAGCAAGGCGAACAAGGGTCGCAAGCCCAACGCAGGCCGCTAGACCGGCAACGTCGGGAACCATCAAGCGCTGCCGGTCAGCAGCTCCCGCACCTCGTCGGCCAGTCGCTCCAGGCGCTCGGAAGCCCGCCCTCGGGCCTCCGGAACACCGCCGGAGGTGTCCTCGACGACCTCGAGGTAGGCCTTCATCTTGGGCTCGGTACCGCTGGGCCGGACGACGACCCGACTCCCGTCTGACAGGTCGATCACGACGCCGGCCGTCGGAGGAAGGCGTCGGCCCTGGATCAGGTGCTCGACATCGGCCACCGCCACGCCGCCGACGCTGTCCGGTGTCATGGTTGCGGCCCGGTGCTTCAGCTCGCCCTGCTCGTGCTCGGACATGCCGGCAAACGAGACCGTCACCTGCGCCGTCGCATAGAGGCCGAACTCGGCGGCCAGCTCGTCGAGACGATCCCGTAGACCTTTTCCGGCATCTTTGAGCCCGGCGGCGATCTCGGCGATGACAAGCGCGGCTGTTATGCCGTCCTTGTCGCGCACCCGGTCACCGATGCAGTAGCCCAATGCCTCCTCATAGCCCATCAGGTATTCGGCGTCGGGCTGTTCGACGATCGGCCTGGCCACCCATTTGAATCCGGTGAGTGTACGGACGCTCCGCGCTCCCCTGGCCTCGGCGATCCGGTTGACGAAGCGCGACGACACGATCGACGACGCCACCAACGGAGCGGTGGCGTCGCTGCGGTGGCGGAACACGTGATCGAGGAACAGGAACCCGACCTGGTCGCCGGTCAGGCGGCTCCAGACGCCGTGTTCATCGGGAACGGCCACCGCCAAACGGTCCGCATCGGGATCGTTTGCGATGATGATGTCAGGTGGCGGGTCGGCCACCCCCGCCTGGGCGTAGGCGAGGTCGAGGGCACCCGGCTCCTCGGGATTGGGGAAGGGGGTGGTCGGGAACTCCGGGTCGGGCTCGAACTGCTCGGGTACCACCTCGGGGGGCAGAAAACCCGCCGCGGCGAAACACTCGATGAGATGGGCGCCGCCCACCCCGTGCATGGCCGTGTAGAGAACCCGGACGTCGCGATGGTCGGTGAGCAGTGCGTCGACGGCTGCCTCGACGTGGCGACGTTGGGGTTCGTAATCGAGCTGCGTGACCGACCCCGAGTCGAGCTCACCACCCAGGAGCTCGATGACGGTAGACGATCGAAGCGGCTCCAGCCTGCGTTCCCGCTCGTCACCCTCGACACCGTCGATCTCGAGACGGTCGAGCGCCGCCGAGGCCACCGCGGCATGTTCCGTGGCCACCTGGCTGATCGCCGCCGCGATCTCAGCGTCAGCCGGTGCCACCAGTTGAATGCCGTCCGCCAGATAGAGCTTGTAGCCGTTGTCGGCCGGCGGGTTGTGGCTGGCCGTGATCATGATGCCGGCGATGGCGTTGCGTTCGAGCACGGCGTGGGCCAACACGGGTGTCGGGGTCGGGCCCATCAACAACTCGGCGGCGAATCCACTCGACGCCAACTCGGCCGCCGCGTCCCTGGCGAAGACCTCGGAGAAGTGGCGGGCGTCGAAGCCAACGACGACGTTGCCGAATCCGAGGTTCTGTTGCAGCCACCGGGCGAGACCGGCGGTCGTCTGGGCCACGACGACCCGATTCATCCGTGTCGGACCGGGACCGAGTGCGGCCCGCAGTCCAGCGGTGCCGAACGCGATCCGACCGGTGAACAGGCGCTCGACCGTATCCGGCTCATTGGCCAGCATCGTCTCGAGCCGTGCCCTGGTGGCGGAGTCCGGGTCGACGGCGATCCATCGCCTCGCCGCGATGAGGACGTCTGAACCAATGGTTGTTTCACTCATGGTGGACTTCCGTTTTCTCGATGCCTGCTGAGCGACTCGACGGTGGCCCGAATCGCACCGCCCAAACTACCCGCTCTCCGGCGCCGGAGCCTGATTTGGGGCGGAACGCATGGGCAACCCCACGCACCGCCGGTCGCCGGAACCCATCGCTCCCGCATCGCGCTGCTGCCGGTTGGTCGTCGACGGCCACGGCTACGATGGATCTTCTCATGCTCGACCACGTGTTCACCGACGCAATCGGAGCGCTCCGCGACGCGATGGAGTCGGCACTCCTCGAGCGGCAGGCTCTCGAGGAGCGTTTCCAGGCCGACATCCTGCTCGGCGACATCACCTGGGCGACGAGTTACGGTCTGCCCGGTGAGGGCTCGCCCCCTCGGGTCCAGGCCGACCTCACGCTCGAATGGCCCACCTGGGCGCAAACCGCCTACCGGACCTGGTACCTCGACGAGGAGTTCACCGAGGGCCCGGTCATCGCCATCGAAGTCGTGTTCCGGGTTCAACGGTTGAAGGATCTTCCCGACCCGTCCGTCATCATGACCGGCATGCCGTCGATTGTTCCCCAGATCGGCGACGAGGAGTTGTCGGGCCTCGGGCCGACGCTGGAGACCGTCTACGATCCCGATCTGACCGTCTGTTCCCACGCGGCCGAGATCACCTACAGCGGAGCCTACGAGCTCGATGAGAAGACGCTGGAGGACGGTTCCGCCCTCGATGAACACTTCGCACAGATCGGCGGCTGGATCACCGCAACCCTCGTGCGTCTCGGCGACCTCCCTCTCGACTACCTCCCTGCAGGGGACTTCGAAGCGATGTAGCCTGGACGGTGGTGAAACCTTCCGAGCGGACCTTCCAGCTCCCAGGCGCGGTACCAAAGCTGATCCTCCTGGCGTCAGCCGATGCAACCATCGTCAAGCACCTGGACGAGCATCTCATCGCTCAGGCCGATGCGGTGGACATCCGCTCGGGTGCGGTCTGGATCGAGGTTTCCGAATGTCGCAAGTATCTGCACCTGCTGGTCGAGCGGGTCTCGCGTCCTGGCGACGTCAAGATCGCCATCGCCGATCTCGACGCCTCCCCTTCCGAGCTGGTTGGGGCCTCGCTCCTCGCCCCCACCCTGTCCGACGTCGGTCAGGCGCTGGATGACGAGGACAGGGTCAATTCCGAGATCGAGTATCAGATCCGGTATCAGCCGGTCGTTCGTCTGGCCGACCGCGGCATCGTCGGCTACGAGGCGCTCATCCGGGCCGACCTGAACGGTGAACGCCTCTCGGCCGAGGATCTTATCACCCGGGCGGCCAAGGGCGGCTGGTTGCCGGAGTTCGACCAGCTCTGCCGGCAGCACGCCATTCGCGGTGTCGGACCGTGGCTCGGCGCAGGGTTGCTGTTCCTGAACATCATGGCCCCCGACGGAACCTTCGATCTGGCGGCTGCCCGACGGACCATTCGCCAGGCCGAGGACATCGGCCTCGACCCCGATCAGCTGGTCCTCGAGGCCACCGAACGAAACCGCTACACCGACATCGATCTCGCCGCGGCGCAGCTCACCAAACTGCGCAACGCCGGGGTCCGAATCGCCATCGACGATGTGGGTGACGGCTACTCGAGTCTTCGGGTGGCCACCAGCTTCAAACCGGATGTGTTGAAACTCAGCGGTGACCTCGTCGACGCGCTGCCCAGCGACGAGGCCACGGCCATCATCCGGGCCGTCGTCGACCTGGCTCACGAAACCGGGGCCTGGGTGGTGGCCGAAGGGGTCGAAACCGAGGCGCAGGCGGCGTCACTGCTCCGTCTCGAAGTCGACTGGGGTCAGGGCAGGCTGTTCGGGCGCCCGGAGCAGCTGCCCGCCGGCTGAGGCTGCCTGTGGGCCGTCGGGCCCTTGTTCGGCGACGACGGAGCTGGGCGGTCCTGCCCGGTTCTTGAGCTTTTGGGTTGATTCACCCAACGTCCGGGGTCCGTGGGCTCTGGGAGCGATCCGCCCGGCACTGATATCGGTTGTGTTGAAGCGATCCTCGATCGTCCCTGGAGGGCGGTGGGATCGATCCTCCCCCACGGCAAGGCATCCCCATGGCAACCGAAACGACCGCTGCATCCGCCATCTCGAACGTAACCCCTCGGAGCGACGTCGGGTTCCGCCCTATCGACTGGTGGGCCAACATCGACGACGGCGCCATCGGCTCCGAATCGCAGCGTCGGACACCGCCCATCCCGGCGTTCGTGCGGCTCTCCCGGCTCGTCGATCCGGGCAGGAGCTCGGCGGCAAGACGAGTCGAACTTGACGCCCAGGTCGATCCTTTCGAGGTCACCGATGCGCCGCAGCCACCGGCAACCGATGAGGAGCCGGCATCGAACGGGGGCTGGCTCGAAACGGCGGGCCGACCGCTGTTCCGAATCGGACTGGCCGCCATGGTGGCCGCAATCGTCGTCGGTGTCATGACGTTCGGTTCGAGCAACGACGATCTGACCACGGTCGACTCACCGGATGCGGCCACCGCTTTCGGTCCCGGCCTCGACGGCGGGAACACCGACGGTGTCGCCGACTCAACTGAGCAGGCTCACCGGGTCCTCGAGGCCCTCGTCCACCAGACGTCGGCCGGCGCCGAGGCCGATCTCTCGATCGTCGGTACCGCATCCGCAAACCGGAACGAGGTCCGTTGGACGGCAACGGTCCGCAACACGGGACCGGAAACGGCCGAGGGGCCGATCACGGTCGTCCAATCCATCGGATCGAGCTTCGAACTCGTCTCGGTTGCGGGCACCGGATGGGATTGCCGGCATCTTCGAGCAGCCGGGAGCATCTCCTGCGAATTCGGCGAGGACCTCGCCCCGGGTCAACGGCGACGGGTCGGGCTCGTCACCAGTATTGCCGGGGTGGAGCCGGGCACCAGAATCCCCAGCACGATGTCGGTCGTTGCCGGCACCGCCGATCCCGATCTCGACGACAACACCGTCAACGTCGCAGCAGTGAGCGCCCCCGCCGGCGACGATGAGCGAGACACCGGTCGATCCCCATCAACCGGGGCGGCCGGGCAATCCAGCGGCGATGCCGATGCCGACACCACGGTCGGCGCCACCGCTGCCTCGAACGCCAACCGAACCGGCACGGCCGGGATGGAGGAACTGCCTCGCACCGGATCGGGTCTCGCCGCAGCGCTCGGCGCGGCCGGCGTCGGACTGTGCCTCGCCGGACGACGGCTGATGACCTGGAGTTCGCGGGCTCAGGCCCGAACGCTACTGCGGGCGATCGACATCGACTGAACCGCCGCGCTGCGTCACCGGCTCACCGGTCGAGCGACCTACGACTGCGGCCAATCGAGGAAATCGGACAGCGGCCGCCGCGGTCGAGGACCCATGTGGGAAATGACCTCGCCGGCCGCCAGCGACCCCAAACGACCAGCCTCAGCCAACGGCAGCCCGCGGCTCAGACCGTAGAGCGCTCCCGCCGCGTACTGATCCCCGGCCCCCGTGGTGTCGACGACCGGGCCCATCCGTTCGGGCGCGATCTCGATCACGTCACCTTCCGACAGGATGAGCGATCCGTCGGCGCCCATGGTAACGAAGGCCAGATTCACCTCCCCGGCCAACCGGTTGACGGCGGCATCGAAGTCGCACTCGTACAGGCGGGTCAGCTCGGCCTTGTTGGCGAACAGAACGTCGACGGGCCCGGCCACCAGTTCCAGGAACTCGCGATGATGTCGGTCGATGCAGAAGCTGTCGGAGAGCGTGAGCGACACCCGTCGCCCGGCATCAGCCGCAATTTCCATCGCCTTACGTATCGCCTGCTTGGCCGACTCGACGTCCCACAGATACCCCTCGCAGAAGAGGATGCGCCCGGCCGACACGACCTCGGGGTTCACATCGGCCGGCTCCAACATAACCGACACACCGAGATAGGTGTTCAGGGTTCGCTGCGCGTCCGGGGTGACAAGAATGATGCATCGGGCCGTTGCGGGACCTTCGCTCGCCGGCGGAATCGAGAAGTCGACACCCAGCGCCCGCATGTCGTCGCTGAACGTGGCCCCGAGGTCGTCGTGGTCGACCTTTCCGATGTAGGCAGCCCGACCCCCGAACGAGGCCACGCCGGCCACGGTGTTGGCGGCGGAGCCACCCGAAGCCTCGACCTCGGGGTCTACCAGATCGTGGAGTTCGTCGGCCCGAGCCTCGTCGATCAGGAGCATCGAGCCCTTCGTCAGACCTTGTTCGACAATGAAGTCCTCGCTCGAGCGGGCAATGATATCGACAATGGCATTGCCGACGCCCACGACGTCGAATTGAGCGTCCACCACTGGATCAACCACACGCAGAACCGTACATGTTCGCGCTGATCATGCCACAAGCACGGGGCGGAACCGTTGGGACCTCACCCCGTGCTTGCGTGCGCACGCTCACTCACCGATGGTGATCAGCTACAACCGCTGGTGTTGCCACACCCGGGGCAGGTGTGGCAGCTCCCGGCGCGCTGCATGGTGATCCCGCACTGCATACAGATAGGGGCATGGGGATCGGCTTTCGGATCGGCCTCACGGGCGGCCAGCGACGCCACCAGATCGTCGGCGGATTCGACCGACGGCGGATCGGCGGGCAGATCGCCGGTGGACGAGTTGACGGCCTCGTCGACGCCGGGAAGCGTCTGCTGGGTCCGCTCGCCGGTGGTGAAGATGCCGAGCGACGCCCGTTCCTCGTAGCTGAGGTAGAGAACCGCCAGCTTGCGGAACAGGTAGTCCATGATCGAGGAGGCCAAGCGGATGTCGGGGTCGTCGGTCATGCCGGCCGGTTCGAACCGCATCCCCGTGTAGGTCTCGACGTAGGCCCGCAGCGGCACGCCGTATTGCAGACCGTGGCTCAGCGACAGGGCCAGCGCATCCATGATGCCGGCCATGGTCGAGCCCTGTTTCGACACTCGGAGGAACACCTCGCCGGGACGGCCGTCGTCGTACTCGCCGATGGTGGCGAACGCCTTGCAATCGGCAACCCGGAATTCGAAGGTGCGGGACCGGCGGTCGCGGGGCAGCTTCTCCCGCACCGGCTTGTAGACGACCTTGGTCTCCACCACGTTGGCGAAGGCTTGTGCAGGATTGTCCGCCGACGTGGCGTCGCCGGCGCCGGCCGCATCGTCGGAGTCGGACTCCTTCTTGGCCATCGACAGCGGCTGGGCCACCTTGCAGTTGTCGCGGTAGATGGCGATCGCTTTGACCCCCATCCGCCACGCATCGATGTGAAGCTGCTCGACGTCTTCGACCGACACATCCTCGGGCATGTTGACCGTCTTGGAGATGGCGCCGGAGATGAACGGCTGAACGGCCGCCATCATCTTGACGTGACCCAGGTAGTGGATGGGGTTGTCACCCATCGAGCAGGCGAACACGTCGATGTGCTCGCGAGACAGCCCGGGAGCCCCGAGGATGGTCTTGTTCTCATCAATGTAGGCGATGATGGCGGCGACCTCGTCGATGTTGTAGCCCAGGCGGCGCAGCGCCCGCGGCACCGACTGGTTGACGATCATCATGGTTCCGCCGCCCACCAGCTTCTTCATCTTGCACAGGCCCAGATCGGGCTCGATGCCGGTGGTGTCGCAGTCCATCAGCAGGCCGATGGTTCCGGTGGGAGCAAGCACCGTGGCCTGGGCGTTGCGGACACCGACCGAGGGGCTGAGCTCGCAGGTCGCGTCCCAGGCATCACGGGCGGCCGCCAGGATCTGAGCCGGGGCCAGGCCCTCGTCGATTTCGGCCGCTGCCGCCCGGTGCTGGTTGAGCACCCGTAGCATGTGCTCCTCGTTCTCCTCGTAACCCTCGTGGGCGCCCATACGGGCCGCAGTGCGGGCCGAGGCGTAATAGGCGTGACCGGTCATGAGCGAAGTGATGGAAGCCGCCATTGCCCGACCCTCGTCGGAGTCGTAGGGCAGACCGAGGTTCATCAGCAGGGCGCCGATGTTGGCGTAGCCGAGACCGAGCTGACGGAACCGCCGGGAGGTCTCACCGATGCCCAGAGTCGGGTAGTCGGCCCGACCGACCAGGATTTCCTGGGCGGTGAAGAAGTGCTCGACCGCCACCTTGAATCCCTCGACGTCGAACATGTCGTCGTCGCCCAGGAACGTGAGCAGGTTGAGGCTGGCCAGGTTGCACGCCGAGTTGTCGAGGTGCATGTACTCCGAGCAGGGATTGGAGCCGTTGATCTTGCCGGTGGCGGCCGAGGTGTGCCAGCGGTTGATGGTGGAGTCGTATTGCATGCCAGGGTCGGCGCACTCCCAGGTGGCCTGGGCGAACTGGCGCATCAGATCCCGCGCCTTGACGGTCCGGACGATCTCACCGGTGGTGCGGGCGACCAGATTCCAGTCGCCGTCGTCGACGACGGCCTGCATGAACTCGTCGGTCACCCGAACCGAGTTGTTGGCGTTCTGATACTGGATCGAGTGGCTGTCGGCGCCGTCGAGGTCCATGTCGAAGCCGGCCTCACGCAGCACGCGGGCCTTGCGCTCCTCGGTGGCCTTGCACCAGATGAACTCCTCGATGTCAGGATGATCGATGTCGAGCATCACCATCTTGGCCGCCCGGCGGGTCTTGCCTCCGGACTTGATCGTGCCGGCCGAGGCATCGGCGCCGCGCATGAACGACACGGGGCCCGAAGCGGTACCACCACCCCGCAACAGCTCGGCGCTCGAGCGGATACGGGACAGGTTGATGCCGGCCCCCGATCCGCCCTTGAAGATGATGCCTTCCTCGACGTACCAGTTGAGGATGTCGTCCATCGTGTCGTCGACCGAGAGGATGAAGCAGGCCGACGCCTGCTGGGGTACACCCCGCACACCGATGTTGAACCACACCGGTGAGTTGAAGGCACCCATCTGATGAATGATCAGATGTTTGAGTTCATCGTTGAGAATCTGGGCCTCGGCGGCGTCGAAGTAGCCGTCTTCTATCCCCCACTTGGTGATCGTGTTGACCACCCGGTCGACGACCTGGCGGAGCGAGGTCTCCCGCTCGGGGGTGCCGAGCGTTCCACGGAAGTACTTCTGGGCCAGGATGTTGGTGGCGTTGACCGACCAGAAATCGGGTACCTCGACACCGAGCTGTTCGAAGGCAACCTCGCCGGTCTTCCAGTTGGCTATTCGGGCGTCCCGCTTCTCCCAGGTGACCGTGTCGTACGGGTCGACTCCTGCGGTGGTGAAGTAGCGACGAAGGCCGATTCGTGTTTGCTCGGATGCGAGGGCCATGTTCCTAGTCTTCTCTTTCTGACTGTGATCTGTGTGTCGCCCGGAAGGAATCTCCGGACCGGTGGATTTGTTTGTACTCGGTGACTGTGACAGTTTCCCGGGTCGGTTGTGCTTGTCCGTGGGATCATCCGCCCCGGTTTGCACACCCGACCGTCGCACCATCACTGGTGATGTGGTCAGCACGGGAACGCCCACCTTCCGCCCGCTACGGACGTCCGTTCCCTGCGCCTCTGGTCTTGCTGATAATGCAGTATTGATAATGCAGTGTGACTGAATGCAGTGTTGATTGAATTGAGTGTTGATTGAATTGAGTGTTGATCCTGTGAATCGAACGGGGTCGTCGTGGGGTATCGAGCCTGTGGCGGGTGAACCCTCCGGCAGGACAGTAAGATCCAGCGCCTTCGTCCGGGCCCACCCTCAACCTCTCGTCGCTCGCTCCGTTCCTCGCCTCCGGGCCGGCGCCTGCTGGGAGCGAAGCTTGGCCTTCGGTTTCTACTGGAGCGTGCTGTGAGTTGGTTTCGGCGGATGAGCCGCAAACAACCAGCCACTAGATCTTGTGCCTGCCGCCAGCTCGAATCCGAGCGACGCACAAGATGTAGTCTCATTACACCACTGTAATTACGACCGTGTCAACACTGACCTCAAAAGAATATCGATGACTTGGCCCAGTAACGCAGCCCCTCCCAGCCTCTTTGGGTAGATCGTCTCCCCACCCGGGCGACATGGGGCGCTGCGTGACGGAGATCGGCCATTGAAGGCGAACAGGTCGAGGTTCGAGCCCGGTCGGGCACGGCACAACGCCGATGACCGGACGTGGCTTTGCAAACCCAGGGGTCCCGGTTCGGTGACCCTCCCATACTGATGCCCTCTCCGACCTCCGTCACAACATTGCCCCACGACGGGCGCAAGGACCACAGTACCGACCGCCGTCTGTGGATCGAAAGAGGACGACCTGTGGATTTTGTGCGGATTCGGTGGACGAGGTGGGGATTAGTGTCGCCTGCGACCCAAACTCGATCGAGCGCCCGAATCACCCTCCCGACGACGAGACAAGCAGAACCATGATTCAACTCTTCCCCTCAACCGACGACAAAAGAGCCGACTCTTCGACCGCCGACCCCAACACCAGCCCCGGGTCGGGCGCTGTGGACCAGCACGACGAAGCAACCGGCGTGATGCTCAGAGTCGCCCGCGAATCCCGCGAACCCGGCCCGCATCGACCCTGGGTCTACACCAACATGATCGTGGCCGCCGACGGCGCCACCACAGTCGACGGGCTGTCGGGCGAACTCGGCGGCGACGGCGACCGCATGATGTTCCGTGCCCTGCGAGCCCAGGCCGACATCATTCTGGTGGGGGCCGGAACGGCGCGGGCCGAGGGATACCGGCCTCCCCAGCGCTACGAGGTGGCCCAGGAGTTTCGCCTTGATCGGGGACAGCGGGCCAGACCTCGACTCGCACTCGTCACCCGGAGCCTCGATCTCGACGCCGGCCTGGCGATCTTCGAAGACGACGCCCCGGAGACCCGACCGCTGATCATCAGTTCGCAACGGTCGTGGACCGAGCGTGGGGGCGATCTGTCAGAGCGGGCCGAACCGATCGTGGCCGGCGACGAGGACGTCGATCTCGGCGATGCGCTGGGCCAGCTCAAGCAGCGAGGCTTCGACCGAGTCCTGTGCGAGGGGGGGCCGAGCCTCAACGGCCGTTTGGTGGCCGCGGACCTGATCGACGAATGGAACCTCACGATCGCCCCCCTGCTGGCCGGCGGGGAATCGACCCGGGCGGCGGTCGGACCGATGCCGGGCGGCCCCCCACCCGGCATGAGGCTTGATCGAGTGTGGCTGCGGGAGGAGTACCTGTTCTGCCGCTGGATTCGGCGCGACCGGTCGCGGCCCGGCGAATCCACCACCTCCGACTAGCGCGGTTCGACCTTGATCAGCCGGGCCTCACGCTCGAAATCGTCGATGTTCTCGAAGTCCTTGTAGACACTGGCGAAGCGCAGGTAGGCGACCTGGTCGAGCCGGCCCAATTCGTCGAGTACGGCCAGACCGATGGCCTCCGACGTGATCTCGGTTCCCTCGTGGCGAAGGCGTTCCTCGACACGGGCGGCGAGGCCCTCGAAGTCGACCTCGGTGAGCGGTCGCCCCTTTGATGCGGCGACGAGGCCGGTGACGATCTTGCGAGGATCGAACAGCTGACGCTCACCGGAGTTCTTCACCACGATGAGCGGGATCTCTTCAAGCCGTTCGAAGGTGGTGAACCGATGGCCGCACTGGCCACATTCGCGGCGTCGCCGAATACTCGTGTCGTCGTCGGCGGAACGGGAATCGACGACACGGGTATCAGCTTGCACACAAACTGGGCACCGCATAGCTCCTAAACTAGCGGCCAACATGAAGCTAGGGGCACCAGATCCAAACGGATCGAACGATCAGTCTCCGAGCAGGGCGGCCGGAACGACCAGCTGTTGCCCCGAACGGATCATGGAGGCCCCGTTGGCCTCGACGAAGGCGTCGACCACCTCTCGCGGATCGCGCTCCGGATACCGGCTGACGGCGATCGACCACAGGGAGTCACCGGGGTGAACGACCAAAACGGCCGAACCGGACCCGGCCGGTGGGCCGACTTCCGACGCCGTGACCGGATCCGGTGTGGACGCGGCCACTGCGGCGACCGAGCCGATGGAACCGTCGGGCCCGTCGGCCGTTGAGGACTCCTGAGCGAGGCGGAGGCCGAACAGCGCGCCGAACAGTACGACGGCGAACAGACCGATCACCGGCGCTAGGCCTCCGATTCGATGGAGGAGCCCGAGGCTCCCGTATCGGTTGATCCATCGTTGCCGGGCCAGCCGCCACCGGGCTTCGACAAGCCGGGCCGAAGCGATCAGCCACGCTCCGAGTTCGGTTGCGAGCGACCGTGGAACCCCCGATTCGAGTCCGTCCGCTCCCCCGCCGACCATCGCACCGGCCGGCGCAGGAAACGCCTCAGCGGGCCGGCAGGCCGTGTTGTCGACCACCAACCGCAGTCGAGGACGCCGACCGCTGCAGCCACCGACCGTCGATCCCGGTTCCGATCGGTGCAGCACCGGGCGGGTGCCGATCCGATCCAGGGGGCGGGTACCGGCGGAACGGGAGCTTGGATGACGGGATGCGACCATGTCCGTATTCTCCTCAGGGGGTGTGACAGTGAAGCTCCGACCGGGCCGGCGACCCTGAACGGGTGTTCGATCGGATGACCAAGAGTAGCGAACGAGCGTTCGCCCGCAAACTCCGACGCCGAACTTTTTCGAACGGATGTTTACCCCGACGGAAGGCCCTCGAGGCGCCCTCGTCGAGAAAATTTCCGGAAAACCGAACACCCGTACGCCGGTTGTGGCATAGTGGACGATGCAAACACCTGTTCGGACCGACGAGGTCCCGTGACCATCACGGAGCAACGACCGAGCCCTGCGGGCGAGTTATCGGCTCCACAGCAACATGGGAGATTCGCCATGGGCGAGCACCAACTCACCAAACGTCAACTTGCCATCCTCGAGTTCATCGAGAATCAGGTACGGGAGAACGGCTTCCCGCCCTCGGTCCGCGAGATCGGCGCCGAGGTCGGCTTGAACTCGCCGTCATCGGTTCACTCACAGCTGGCAACCTTGCAACGCCACGGC
Source organism: Acidimicrobiia bacterium (assembly GCA_029863385.1). Lineage (GTDB taxonomy): Bacteria > Actinomycetota > Acidimicrobiia > Acidimicrobiales > SZUA-35 > JAHELU01. The sequence goes on along the minus strand of JAOTVU010000101.1, from coordinate 5,236 downwards.
TACCTGAAGCGCGATCCGGCCAAGACCCGAGCCATCCGTGTCCGCTGGGACTCCATGAGCGGAGCGGCCGACGTCGAACGTCGCCCCGTTCGCCACGTTCCTCTGGTCGGCGACGTCGCCGCCGGCACCGACGTGCTGGCCGAGGAGCACATCGAGGAGACCCTGCCGGTTCCGGCCGACTTCACGGGTGACGGCGATCTGTTCATGCTGAGGGTCCGGGGTGATTCGATGATCGAGGCCGGCATCCTCGACGGCGACTACGTGGTCGCCGAGGTCCAGAACACGGCGGCCAAGGGCGACATCGTCATCGCCGGCATCCCCGGCGAGGAGGCCACCGTCAAAACCTTCACCCGTTCGGGTGACCGCATCGTGCTACTGCCGGCCAACTCCTCACTCGAGCCGATGGAGTTCTCACCCGACGAGGTCCAGATCTTCGGTCGGGTCGTCACGGTGATGCGACGCCTCTAGCCAGGCGGTTCCGACAGGTCGGTCCCTACCCGCACCGTGGACCACGGAAAACGGTGAATTGGCTCAGAGTAGGATCTGAGCCAATTCATCCGAGTGGGCCTGAAACCCACATCCCCCTCAAGCAAGAACGTTGGCCCGCTTCGACGGTCTGACTTCGCCGGTCGGATCGCCGAGAGCGGAATGCGCAAATGTTACCGCTGTCACGTCCGCGAATCCAGAGCGAACCGGATCTTTCGCGGATATTGACTGGTCCGAGCGGGTGCGAGTACCTCGAAATGGCGTGATCTCGGGCCCGATACCGGTCCGATCGTTTCATTACAGTTCCGTGTCGCCACCTGATTTCGAGGCCTCACAGGTTTCGGGGCGCCGGCCCGTGGTCGGGATCGGCGACAGCGAGAAGCCGCTCAGCACGTTGGCGACCGTCGACTCCTCGGAGTCGAGCCACGCCGTGCTCGGTCACCACACGATCGGCGAGGTACCGAGGCACGGTCACCGGAACCCCCGCGGACAGCCGATTCACGATGCGCGACGTCGGTGCCCCGTCCGCGTCGCGACGGCTCGGACGCGCCGTGCTCGGCAGGGCGACAATCGACCGACCTTCGACACTCAATGCCGCTCCGGCGGCGAAGTCGGGTTGCCCACCCGGACCGGACACGATTCGATCACCGACCTGCTCGGCGTTCACCGACCCGTCGAGCGACACCTCGATCGCGGAGTTGATGGCGACGAACCGCTGCTGCCGGCTGAGTGTCGGCACCCCGTGGCTGTAGTTGGACGCCACGATCACCACGTCGTCCCGCTCCCGGACCCAATCGACGACACGCTCGGTTCCGAGCACCGCGCTCGCTACATGCAGGCTGGCGTCGACGCTCTTGGCCGAACCGTCGAGAACACCGGCGTCGATGAGGGCCATCGCCGCATCACCGAGCAGGCCACTGTGCAACCCGAGCGCCTCATGACCGGCGAGCGCCTCGACCGCGGCGTCGGGGATCGCCCCGATGCCGTACTCGATTGTCGACCCGTTGGCTACCTCCGCGGCAACGTGGGCACCGATCCGAGCCGGCACGTCGTCGACCGGCGATGATGACACCGGTCCCGGCAGGGTGAGCAACCGATGTTCGACCTCCACCAGGACATCAAAGGCATCCCGGTCGAACGCCGCCGGACCGCCTATCCAGGGCATGGCCGGGTTCACCTCGGCAATCACCAACTCGGCTCGGCAGATGACCTCGAGGGCCGCTCCCCCACTGACCCCGAGGCTGAACCGGCCATCGGGGCCGGGCTCGCTGACCTGAACGAGTGCCACGTCGACGGCCAGATGCCCGCCGGGATGGAACAGCCGGTAGAACTGCGACGAGTGGGCGGGCACGATCCGCAGTCGATCGGCTGCCAGCCGGCCGGTGGCCCGTGATGGCTGCACCGTCACATGGTGAAACGGCCATACCTCGAGATCGACACCGTCCGGTCTGTCAAAGGTCGCCAGTGGCTCCAGCAGGTAATCCGACGTGGTCGTCACGTTCCGCCAGGCAGCGAAGCCATCGGCCAGCGCCGACACCAGAGTCGTCGGTGTACCCATGAGCCCGGTCACATACACCGTGGCGCCGTCGGGCACATGCGCAACGGCCTCGGGAGGCGTTGCCACGCGACGGCCGAGGCGGGACCTCAACGGCGGGGGAAGCTGACCCTCGCGATCCAGAGCGGAGCGGGCGGCCATCACCTACCCGGCGCGGCTGATCAAGCCCACCAGCGCGGCGTGCACCGTCTCGATCGATCGGCGCTCCAGGCGCTCATCGGCGTTGTGGGCGAGCGCGGGATCCCCCGGCCCGAAGTTCGTGGCCGGTACACCGAGCTGGTCGAACCGGGCCACGTCGGTCCATCCGAGCTTGGCTTTGACCGGCAGGTCGTTGGCCTTGATCAGCCGGTCGAACAACGGGTGACCGAGCGACGGCGCACAGGCCGGTGAGACGTCGAGCACCGTGAACGAATCCCCGTTCTCGAGGTGGGGGGCAAGCAGCTCCCGCAAGAAGGCCTCGGCCTGCTCGGCGTTGCGGTCCGGTGCGTAGCGGTGGTGGACGTGCAGCACGCAGCGATCGGGCACCACGTTACCGGCCACCCCACCGTCGATCGAGACGGCCTGTGCCGCCTCCCTATAGGTACAACCGTCGATCGTCGGGGTTCTGGCCTCATAGGTTGACAGGGTCTCGAGAATCCCGGCCATCCGGTGGATGGCGTTGCGCCCCATCCACGGTCGAGCGGTGTGGGCCCGGGCTCCGGCCAGGACGATCTCGACCCGCATCGCGCCCTGGCAACCGGCCTCGATCGCGGCATCGGTCGGCTCGCCGACGATCGCGCAGTCGCCGGTCAGAAGGTCGGGCCGTTCGGCGAGGATCTCGTTGAGTCCGTTGTGGGCTTGGGCCACCTCCTCCCGGGCATAGAACACGAAGGTCAGATCGACCACCGGGTCGGTCACCGTGCGGGCCAGATCGAGAAAGACGGCCAAGCCGCCTTTCATGTCGGTCGCCCCCAGACCCCACAACACATCGCCGTCGAGGCGGGGCAGTGCGTTGCCGTTGGCCGGCACGGTGTCGGTATGACCGACCAGAAGCACCCGTTGATCCCGCCCGAGGTCGGAACGGGCTACGATGTTGTCGCCCACCCGAACGACGTCGAGATGATCGAGCTTCACCAGCTCGGCCTCGAGCCAGTCGACGAACGGCCCTTCCGAAAACGACTCGGACGGCATGGCGATCAAGTCGGACGTGAGGGCTAACAGGTCGACCATGGCCCCACGGTACCCGGTAGCCTGAACCGTGATGGCAACAACGACGACCCCCGATCCTCAGGCGGCGGACGGCACGGCGGAGCGACTTTTCAGCAAGTCGATCGTCATCTCCGGGATCCGCTGCGTACTGGCCTACCTCATCCTGCCGTTCGTGACCCCGTTCATCGGACTGGCCCCCGGCGTCGGCGCAGGATTCGGGCTGATCATCGGCCTCGTGGCCATCGCCGCCAATCTCTTCAGCATTCGCCGCTTCTGGCGGGCCGATCATCGCTGGAAGGTTCCGGTGACCGTGATCCACGTGTCGGTGATCACCCTGCTGGTTGTCCTCGTCGTGCAGGACGTGATCGAGCTGATCGGCTGATGCGACCGCTGTTCCTCCTCGCCGGTCTGTTGTTCGTCGGAATCGGCTGGATCGGACTGGTCACGCCCGGTCTCCCCGGGACGGTGTTCTTCGTCAGTGCCGCCTGGTGCTTCTCACGGTCCAGCCCTCGCCTCGAACGGTGGGTGCTGCAGCTGCCCGGGGTCGGGCCGTTGGTGTCGGACTACCGCGACGGGCTTGGCATGCCCCGCAGAGCCAAGATCATTGCGGTCGCCTGTATCGTCGCCGCCTGCGTGTTCAGCGCCGGGTTCACCATCGGCATCATCTGGGTCCGCATCCTGGTCGCTCTCCTCGGTGCGGTGGGTGTCTGGTTCGTCGGCATCCACATTCCGACGTCGGAACGGGTCAGGGCCGAGCGCGCCGTCTCGGCCTCCTGAACCGACACGACATCGGATGCGGCGGATCCTCGCCGAACCCGGGCGTCACTGGTTCGAGTGGAGCGCCTCGTTGATACCTCCCCAGCGTGAGGGATCGGATTCACGGACTTCGACGACACCGGTGGCCGAGTTCTGCAGATAGAGCAGGCCGGGGCGACCCGACAGCTCGCGGGCCTTGACCTGCTCGCCGTTCGGGAGCGTCACGATGGTTCCGGCGGTTATGTAGACACCGGCCGCCACGGTGCAGCCGTCGCCGAGTGAAATACCGAGGCCGGCGTTGGCGCCGAGCAGGCAGTGCTCGCCGATCGAGATCTTGTCCTTGCCGCCGCCCGAGAGCGTGCCCATGATCGAGGCTCCGCCGCCGACGTCGGAGTTGGCCCCGACGACGACACCCTGGCTGATACGGCCCTCGACCATGGCCGGGCCGAGGGTTCCGGCGTTGAAGTTCACGAATCCCTCGTGCATCACCGTGGTGCCCTCGGCGAGATGGGCTCCGAGCCGCACCCTGGTGGCATCGGCGATGCGGACACCGGGGGGAACGACGTAGTCGGCCATGTGGGGGAACTTGTCGACACCGCGGACGATGAGCGTATGTCCTTCGCCACCGGCGGCGGCGCGGAGCTGGTCGAGCCGCTCGGCCGGTACCGGTCCGGCGCTGGTCCAGGCGACGTTGGCCAGGTGACCGAAGATTCCCTCGACGTTGATCGAGTTCGGGGCGACGGTTCGCCGGGACAACAGGTGAAGCCGGAGGTAGGCATCAGCCGAGTCGGTCGGGGGTTGGTCGAGGTCCTCGATTGTGGTGGTGATGATTTCGCCCCGGGTCAGGCCGAGCTGTTCGGCCAGGCAGGTCCGCTTGGGCTCGATACCCTCGGGCGGATACCACACATCGAGGCGGGCTCCGGATTCGATGTCGACGTAGCTGTGTCCTGTTGCGGTCACGGTCATGGCCTACAGCCTAATGCGACGAGCCCGGTCACAAGCCGAGCCGTTTGGCCACGAGCTCGATCCGATCGGTTGGCTGGACGACGGCGACGCGGACGTGGTCGGCGGCGGCCTCCCCGTAGAACTCGCCGGGGCTGACCAGTGCACCGGCTTCGTTGGCGAGGCGGCGGGCGAAGGCCCAGGCGTCCCCCCCGGGTGCCGGCACCCAGAGGTAGAAGCCGCCTCCGGGAAGCGGCGCCTCGGCGCCCAGTTGCGCGACCACCCGCTGCATGACCTCGAGCCGCTCGA
>JAOTVU010000264.1 GCA_029863385.1 Acidimicrobiia bacterium | reverse complement strand
CTCTTCCAACCCGACTCGAGCGCGGACTCCACTGCTGACTCGGGCATGGACGACCACATCTTCGGCCTCGTCCCCGAGGCGGTCCAGGCCTTGTTCGACCACAACCCCCGTCCGGACCCCGACGATCGACCGGTGATGGACGACTCCACCACCCGGCCCTACTTCGGCCGTTACCCGGTGCTTCTCGGCGGTCAGGACTGACCGGCCCGGGTTCGGTGAGGGTCAGAGCGGCAACAGCGGGCGGGTGGTGGCGGCGAGAAGCTCGGCCCGTTCCTGCGCACCGAGGCCGGCGAGGTCGTCGCTCTGGACTTCGACGCTGATGACGGCATCGGCCGGAATCGCCGCCAGGAACTCGGCCAGCGGCAGCGCACCCTGACCCGGCGGCAATCGGCCGTGGCGGGCCTCGTGGATCACGGCCTCCCGGTCGACATCGCCGAGATCAACCGCATCAGCCGTGGCGGCATCGCAGAGTTGCATCCACCCTAGGTGGCCGGCGTCGACAAGGGTCCGGAGTTCCTCGACACCGGCGCCGACCCGCACGTGATGGAGGACGTCGACGACGATACGGCACCCGGTCGACGCGGCCATGGCGAGCGCCCCGGCCGGCGTGGCCGGTGTGGTCCAGGCCATGTACTCGAGCCCGACGGCCACCCCGACAACCGATGTCGCCTCGACGAGTCCGGCGACGGCGTCGGCTGTCGCGGCCGCATCGGGAACGTCGGACACCACCAGGATCGACGACGCCCCGAGCCGAGCCGAGGTCTCCAGCAAACGGCGGGCCGAGTCGGGCAACCCGCCCGGTCGCGCCCATGTGTCGTCGATCCGGATCACCTCGGCGTCGTGGATCGTCAGGCCGAGGTCGTCGCTCATCCTGCGCAGCTCGCCGGCCTGTCGATCGGCCGGCACGGCATGCTCGCCCGACAACCGGAGGCCAACCCCGTCGAACCCTGCCGAGGCCGCCGCCCGCAGCAGCGTCGGGGCGTCGTGGTCGAGCAGGGATCCGGCGGCCAGCATCAGCGGTCGCCTGGCGCTCTCGGGTTTGGCGCTCAACCGGACTCCAATCGTCGCTAGGGTTGCAACTACTATGGTCCATGAACGCGACCGAGGAGTGGCTGGACGGCCACCGACCGAACACCGAGGGGGATGACGATGATCGATGTTCACGCCCATACGGTGCTACCCGGCGTCATGGGGTGTGCCGGCAACTACGGGCCCGAGCTGGGCACCGGGCCGGAGGGACGGCCCCGCTTTCGGGTCGGCAACTATGTGCTCGACGGTGTCGACTATTCGGGAACACCGTTCATGGATCCCGACATCCGGCTTCGACTCAACGACCATCTCGGCATCGAACTCCAGGTGCTGTCGCCGAACCCGATCACCTACTTCCACCATGTCGAGCCGGAGGTTGCGGCCGAGTTCTGCCGGTGGCACAACGACGAGCTTGCCCGGGTCGTGGCCACCCATCCCGATCGCTTCGGGGGCTTTGCCCAGCTGCCGATGCAGGACCCGTCGGCGGCAGTCGCCGAACTCGGACGGGCCGTCGGCGATCTGGGCCTGATCGGTGCCTACATCGGCACCGACTTCGGGATCGATTTCGACGACGAACGACTCGATCCGGTGTGGGCTGCGGCGGTCGACCACGACGTGCCCATCTTCGTGCACCCGGCGCCGTGGGGCATCGATGGACCACTCCGCGATCCCCGGATCCGCCGCTACGACCTCGACCTCTCGGTCGGGTTCCTGTTCGAGGAGACGCTGGCGTTGGTCTGTGTTGTCTACGGCGGGGTGCTCGATCGTCATCCGGACCTCGACCTCTGCTTTTCCCACGGCGGGGGAGCGGCCGCGTACATGGCCGGTCGCCTGGAACACCAGGGCCGAACCCGACCGTGGGCACGCGACAATCCCATCGATTTCCTCGGAGGATTGCGGCGGCTGTGGTACGACAACCACGTGCACGACAGCGACTCGCTCGCCCTCCTGGAACGGAAGGTCGGTCGGGATCGGATCGTGGTCGGCACCAACCTGGCCGGCTGGGATGCGCCGAAGGAACCGGAGGAGATCCCGTATGTCCCGGAGTACGACACCAACGCCCGCCGCCTCCTGCGGCTCGGCTAGGTCGATGATCGCCGAGCGCTACAGGTCGATCTCGTTGCCGTTGGCGAACAGGTGGATGGCGCCGCTCGGGCAGGCCCGGGCCACCCGCAGCAGCGTTTCGTCGTCGGGTCTGGCCCCGTCGGGCGCAATGGTGGAAAGCTCCTCGTCGTCGAACACGAAGTACCCGGGCAGCGAGGCCACGCACTTCCCGGCGCTCACACACTCATCACGTACGACCGTCACTTCATATCCAGCAGTGTCTCCACCCATGGAGGCATGCTAATGCCGACCGCCGTGGTGACGGGAGCCGGCCGGGGGATCGGCGAGGCGATCGTCGGCCGCTTGGCCGCCGACGGCTACGACGTAGTCGGCCTCGACGCCGTCGACGGGCCGGGCATCGTCACCTGCGACGTCTCCGACCACGCCGCAGTCGACGCCGTTGCCGCCGACGTCGGGCCCGTCGAGGTGCTGGTGAACAATGCCGGCATCTGGCGATTCGGCCCGCTGGAGGATGTCGATCCCGAGGACTTCCATGAGGTGCTGGCGGTGAACCTCGGCGGGGCCTTCAACTGCACCCAGGCCTTCGGCCGGTCGATGCTCGACAGGGGTGGAAGCATCGTCAACATCGTGTCGATTGCGGCGGCCGCCGCCAGCCCCGGCGTTGGCGCCTATTCTCCGTCGAAGGCGGCGCTCCTGGCCTTCACCGTGCAGACGGCCTTGGAGTGGGGGCCACGGCGAGTACGGGCCAACGCCGTCGGCCCGGGCCTGGTGCCGACTCCCGGCGCCGGAGCCGTCTACAGCGACGAACGAGTCCGTGCCGTGCGGGCCGGCGCGGTGCCGTTGCGACGCCTCGCCGCCCCGGACGACGTGGCCGGCGTCGTGTCGTTCCTGGCCTCCGACGATGCCGCCTATGTGACCGGACAGGTTATCTACGTCGACGGCGGTATCGGCCAGGGATTGATGACGCTGATTCCCCGCCCGCCCGATCTGCCCGGTCCTCAGCTGGACGGTCCGGATCTGGATCGGTCGTAGTCCGCACAGCTACAGTGCCGGCACCGGACCGGCGTAAGGAGAGGCAATGTTTCGACATGTCGTGATGTTCAAGTGGGCCGACGGCGTCGACGCCGACCACGTGGCCGCCGTCGCCGACGGGCTCGACAACCTGGCGGCCAGCATCGAGCAGATCAAGCAGTACCGGCACGGTCCCGACGTCGGGCTGAGCGACCAGAACTTCGACTACGTGGTGGTCGGCGACTTCGACTCGTCCGACGACTACGTCGTCTACCGCGATCACCCGGTCCACCAGGAGTTCATCGCCGAGCTGATCGCCGGTCGAATAACGGAGCGGGCAGCCGCTCAGTTCGAGATCGACTGACGCCGAGCCCTGACCTGGAGCCCCCGACGTGGACCGCTGGACCTGCCCTGAGTGTCGGCGCGACTTCGGCAAGCGGGGCCAGTCGCACATGTGCAGCCCAGGCCTCGGCGTCGACGAGTACTTCGCCACCGCCCAGCCCTGGGAGCGCCCGATCTTCGAGGTCGTGGCCAACCACCTCGAGAGTCTGGGTGACGTGATCATCGACCCGATCGCCATCGGCGTGCTCTTCAAGAACGGGCCGATGCTGTGCGAGCTGCGGGCCATGAAGCGCTGGACCGCACTCGGCTTCCACCTCGACCGACAGCTGGTGAGCGGCCGTCTCTCCCGAAAGGTCGTCGAGTACGGCAACAAGTTCTGGCACGTCGTCAACGTCGAGTCGGCCGATCAGATCGACGGCGAGATCGTCGGCTGGCTGACCGAGGCCTACCACGTCGCCGGTGGGACGCTGGACACGATGTCGCTCCCTGCCGAGCCGGGCACGGGTGCGGACCCGATGGTGCCCGACGACGTCGAGGACCTGTTCGGCTGAGTCGGGCGGGCCCGGGATCAGCCGACCGCGACCCGGGTGCCTCGGTCGACGGACTCGACGATGGCATCGACCACCAGTTGGGAGGCCAGACCATCGGCCGCAGTCGGACCACTGGCGCCACCTGCTCGAGCAGCTACCACCCAGTCGGCGAGTTCGGCTCGGTAGGCCTGGTCGAAGCGGGCAAACCAGTCGGCTCCCTCCTCGGCCATCCGGAAGCCGTCGCGGCGGATTTCGGCCCGAAGCTGGTGGCCGGTGGTCACGACGCCGCGCTCAGCCGTGATCTCG
>JAOTVU010000263.1 GCA_029863385.1 Acidimicrobiia bacterium | reverse complement strand
ATCGAGCCGATGGTGGCGAATGCGACCGCGTAGAAGGCGAAGCCGGCCAGGAACGTGACGACGAACAGTGGGATGGTGCCCCAGACCGCCGACGGGACCTCGACGTCGCGCGCGAGGATCAAGCCGATGATCATGGCGAGAACGACGATGAGCATCTGGCCGACGGCGAGGATGCCGAGCCCCAGCACCTTTCCGGACAGCAGGGTGGAGGGCCGTACGTGGGACAGCAGGATCTCGACCACCTTCGACGACTTCTCCTCGATCACCCCCATCATGAGAAACGAGCCCCAGATCTGCAGCAACATGAACGTGGCGAACGCCGATGCACCGGCCGCCACCATGCGAATCTCCTGCTGGTCGTCGCCACCGTCGAGACGGACCTGTTCGATCTCGACCGGAGCGAAGACTTCGGCCAGATCCTGGCCGGTCAATCCCCGCTCGGCGGCCCGGCCGGCCACCGCCTGCTGTTGGGCGACATCGCGGACGTAACGATCGAGACCGATGTCGGTGGCGCCCTCCCAGATGAGCGAGGCGCCGTCGAACACCACGTCGGCCTCGCCGTCGGCCAGAGCCGTCTCGACGGCCTGGTCTTCGCCGCCAGGCCCCGTCGTGCCGGCGAGGTCGACCGGCACGGTGGTGACATCGAGCTGGTCGTTGCCGACCTCCAAGGCCGCAGCCAGGTCGGCACCGGAACCGGTCAAACCGACGGTGACCTCCCGCTTGTCGTCCGATGGATCGAAGAACGACAGTGCCACAACCATCCCGATGACGCCGAGCAACATGGCCCCGGTGATCGCCTGCAGGGCGCGGGATCGAATCCGTGTCACCAGCTCCCGCTGGGCGATGGTCCAGATCATGGGGCGCTCCCGAGATCCACCGGGTCCGAGGGCAACGACGACGCCGCAACCCAGTGGGCGAACAACTCGTCGAGCCCGGGGGGTTCGATCCCGATCTCGCTGACGGGTCCGGCCGCCATCGCCTGGACCATGGCCGCCTCGAAATCGGCATCGGCCGAGAGGTCGACGTCGGCCGTCACGCCGTCGAACTCGGCCAGCGACCCGATGACCGGCCGCCAGTCACCAACCGGCTCCCGCCATTGGACCCTCAGACGCCGTCGAGGCGAGGCGGCCCGCAGGTCCCGAATCAGCCCGGCCGCCACCTGGCGGCCCTGAGCGATCACGACGACCTCATCACACAACCCCTCCACCAGATCGAGCTGGTGAGACGAGAAGAGCACGCCGGCGCCGTCGTCGGCCCGCTCGGAAATGATGGCCCGAAGCGCTTCGACGGCCACCGGATCGAGGCCGGAGAACGGTTCGTCGAGAATCAACAGATCAGGATCGTGCACCAGGGCGACGGCCAATTGGACCCGCTGCTGGTTCCCGCCCGACAGCTCCTGGGTCAGCGAATCGGCTCGGTCGGCCAGCCCGACCCGATCGAGCCAGTGGTCGGCCCGCTCGGCGGCCACCGCCTTGGACAGTCCGGCGAGCCGGGCGAAGTAGACCACCTGCTCTCGCACTTTCATGCGGGCGTACAGGCCTCGATCCTGAGGCATGTAGCCGATCCGGGACCGGGCCTTGTCGTCGATCGTCGCCCCATCCCAGGTGATGGTGCCCCGGTCGAGCCGAACCATGCCCATGACCGCCCGCATGGTGGTGGTCTTCCCGGACCCGTTTGGTCCGAGAAACCCGATCATCGAGCCCGGACGAACGTCGATGGTCAACCCGTCGATGGCCACCACCTCGCCGTAGCGCTTGGCCACGTCATCGATACGGAGCCCCGTCTTCACCAGCGGAGCCTACCGCAGCGCTCACCGCGGCAGCCAACGCCGGTCGACCGGCCGCTCAAGGCGACGGAGCACCAGATCGTCTCGCCCCACCCTCCGATCCGATGTTGGCCGCAACCTCCCTGGCGAAGATCCGGAGATCTTCGCCAAAATCACCCGTGTCGGGTACCGTCGATGCCGGCACCCGACTCCCGCCCGCCGAGTACTTCAACGGCCCTTTGGCGCCGTTTCTGCGCTCGATACTCGACACCAAAACGCTGAAAGGTTTCGGACTCATGAACGAGGCCCTCAAGGACCAAGCCGAGGCACCGGTCGACGTCGAGGTCGGGCCATGAGCCCCGAAGTCGCTCCCCCCACCATGGCCGGCTGGAACCTGGCCCTGCGGTTCGGATTGGAGCTCGTCGCCCTGTTCGGGCTGGGATTCGCCGCCTGGAAACTGACGAGTGGACCGGTGCGACCCGCGGCTGTGGTCATACTCCCGGTCTTCGCCGCGACGCTGTGGACGGTGTTCAACGTGGTCGGCGATCCGAGCCGATCGGGTGCCGCTCCTGTCGAAGTACCGGGATGGACCCGCCTCGTCATCGAGTTGGCGGTCCTCGGCGCCGGTGCCGTGGCCATCTTCCTCGCCGGGCGCCAGGACCTCGGCTTGGCCCATGGGGCGGTCATCATCTTCCACTACGCCGTTTCCTGGCCGCGCGTCCAGTGGCTACTCGGCATTTGACCATGACCCGCTCCTGGAGCTCCGGCCGGTCGTCGAGTTCCCAGCCGTGCTCGCTCATGTCGGGCAGATGGCGGTGAGATCGGAGTAGTCGAACTGGCACACCTCAGAGAAGCTTGTCGAGTCGGTGCTGGCCGTCGCAGGGCGCAGGCCGTGCAGCGTCGTCGCCCCCGTGGGAAGGTGGAACGGTGGATGCGATCGATGTCGCCATAGTCGCTCTGTTCGCAGTTGGCTACGGAGCACTCTCGAAAGTCGTCGAACGTACGCCCCTGACCGGCCCGATGCTCTTCGTCGGCTTCGGCATCGCGGTCGGCTCGCCTGGATTCGATGTCCTCGACGTGCCACTCACCGACAGCGGCGTGGAACTGCTGGCGGAGCTCACGCTCGGTCTGCTGCTCTTCTCCGATGCCATCCGGGTGGACCTCTCACGGCTTCGGGTTGATTTCGCCCTCCCGCTGCGCATGCTGGCCATCGGGCTCCCTCTGGCGATCGGGATCGGAACGATACTCGCCCTCGTGGTCCTCGACGTCACACCGGCGCTGGCTGCGCTCACCGCCGCCATCCTGGCTCCGACCGACGCCGCGCTCGGCCAAACGGTCGTGACGAGCAAACAGGTCCCGATGCGGATCCGTCAGTCGCTCAATGTCGAGAGCGGCCTCAACGACGGGATCGCCCTCCCGGCCGTCACGGTGTTCATCGCCATCGTTGTGCTCGACGAGGAGTTCTCGGGCGCGGCATCGTGGATCCGCTTCGCCGCGGAACAGATCGGGTACGGCGTCACCGTGGGCCTGGCGGTCGGATTCACCGGCGGTGTGGTCGTGCGGTGGTGCAGCGACCGTGACTGGATGGATGCCACCTTCCGCCAGATCGCGGTCCTGGGGGTTGCGCTCGCCGCCTTCACCCTCGCGCTGGCCGTCGGCGGCAACGGCTTCATCGCCACGTTTGTCGCCGGCCTCGCCTTCGGGACGGCGGCCCGGGAAACGTGCCGGCACGTGGAGGACTTCACCGAGGACACCGCCCAGCTGCTCGCCATGGTTGCCTTCATCGTTTTCGGCGCCATCGTGGTCGGTCCGGCGTTGAGCGAGCTCGACTGGCGCGTCGCCCTGTATGCGACCGGCAGTCTGGTTGTCGTTCGGCCGCTGGCGATTGCGTTGTCGCTGGTCGGTGCCGGGCTCCGTACTCCGACCGTGCTGTTTTTCGGATGGTTCGGACCGAGGGGCCTGGCGTCGATCCTGTTCGCCTTGGCCGCATTGGCCGAAGCGACGGAAGCCGAACTCGATCCGATGTTCGTCGTCGTCTCGTGGACGGTGCTCGCATCGATCGTCGCCCACGGCGTCACGGCGACCCCCGGGGCCGCAGCCTACGGTCGATGGTGGGCGGCCATGGACGACAAGCACGACATGGCCGAAGCAGTGCCGATGGCCGAGCAACGGATTCGAGGCGGTCGTGAGGAAACCTAGGTGGAGCGGATGACCACTGCGACCCGGCGACCGTCGGCGGGTCTGACGGACCGCCAACAGGAGCCAGCTCAGATCGTCGCAGCCGGTGGCGCCATGGGACCTCGGACCCTACGCCCACCGGCCACCGGTCTTCTACAGTGAGATCCAAGTTCGCATGGCCTGGCGCAAGGTCGCATCGACGGAGCCGCTTCCGGCGGTGCCCTCTCGAAAGGCCGTCAGGAGGTGACCGGTGTTCACGTTTCTGCTCTGGTTGATTCTGCTCGTCGTGGCGTGGCCGCTGGCGTTGCTGGCCCTGATCCTCTATCCGATCGTCTGGCTGCTGAGCCTGCCGTTTCGTATCATCG
>JAOTVU010000262.1 GCA_029863385.1 Acidimicrobiia bacterium | reverse complement strand
GTTGTGGCCCTGATCCATGCACACGCCGTAGAAGTCGATGAACATCAGCTCGACGACCGGTCGCATGCCCTCCGTGGCGGCCCCGATGCCGGCGCCGATGAACGCGGTCTCGGAGATGGGCGTGTCGATGACCCGATCGGCGCCGAACTCGGCGAACAGATCGGTGGTGGAGCCGAAGATGCCGCCGTAGGCGCCGACGTCTTCACCCATGACGAAGACGTTGGGGTCGTTGCGCATCTCCAGGGCGATGGCCTCGGCCATGGCTTTGGCGGTGGTGATCCGGCGAGTGCCCTCACTGGTTGGGGTTTCGGTTGCAGTCATGTTCTTTCTCCAGATCGTCAGGCGAAAACGTGCAGCAGGGCGTCGTCGGCGGTTGGGACGGGGCTGTCGAGGGCGAACTGCACGGCGGCGTCGACCTCGGCGTCGGCTTCGGCTTTGATCGAAGCGATTTGATCGTCGGAGAGGCCGATGGTCGCGGCATAGGCGGGGATCGGATCCCGCTCATCGAGGGTCTCGAGCTCGGCACCCCGATAGGCCTGGGCGTCACCCTCGAAGTGGCCCCACAGGCGAACCGTGTGGATCTCGAGCAGGCTCGGTCCCTCGCCGGCCCTGGCCCGCTCGATGGCCGCTCCGGCTGCTTCGAACACGGCCTCGACGTCGTTGTTCTCGACCCGGACGCCGGGCATGCCGTAGCCGGCGGCCCGGTCGGCGTTGGACGTGTTGGCGGTCGACGCCGAGCGGGGCACCGAGATGGCCCAGTCGTTGTCCTCGATCACGAACACCACCGGCAGGTTCCAGAGCGCCGCCAGGTTGAGCGACTCGTGGAACGCGCCCTGGTTGGCCGCCCCCTCGCCGGCCACCGCGACGGCCACATGATCGGTGCCCTTGCGTTTGAAGGCCATGGCGTGTCCACAGGCCACCGGGTAGCCCTGGCCGATGATGCCGGAGCAGGAGAAGTGGTTCTCGGGGTCGAACAAGTGCATGTGCCCGCCCTTGCCCTTACACAGGCCGGTGGTGCGGCCGTAGATCTCGGCCATCATGGCGTTCATGTCGACCCCGTGAGCGAGGGCGAAATGGTGGGGGCGGTGGGGTGCGGTGATGGCGTCACCTTTCTTGAGGTGGGCGCACACGCCGGCCGCCGCCGGTTCCTGGCCGGCCGACAGGTGCATTTCCCCCGGGATGAGCCCGGCACCGATGTCCCAGGCCGGTGTCTTGTCGGCGTGGTACTCGTTGAGCACCCTGGCCTCGAACTGTCTGATTCTGACCATCTCTTTGTAGAGGTCGAGTTGGTTGAGTTCGGTCATGGAATCCCCTTCTTCTCTTGGCTTCAGTTGGTCGTTTGCTCTGGGCTCGATTGCGCGGGATCGGGACCGTTCGCGGGTGCGTGCGCGAGCAGGCCGGTGCGGGCGGCGAGGTCCATGGCTTCGGCAACGTCGACAACCCGTGGGCCGTCGGCCCGAAGGGTCACGGTCAGCTCCGAGTCGAAGCGGAACATCCGCTCGCCGTCGATGGCAACCGTACCCGATGTGGTTGTTGCCGTGATGGTCTGGTCGACAGCGAGCTTCGACCACGACACCACGTTGATCTCGGCGATGAGGCCCGGTCCGATGGGAGCCGTCACCCGTTGAGTGGGTGGGTCCGAGGCGGACGCTCCCTCGGCCGTGGTCAACCGGATGGCCAGGCCGATCGGTTCGTGACGGTCGACCGGCTGGAGGTGGCCGCCGATGGCCGAGAGGCCGATGCCGTCGGGCGGCGCGAAGCAGAGGTACAGCTCCTCCACCGTTCCGGGTTCCCAGATGGCACCGGATCCGACCCGCTCGGCGTTGAGGATGGCGACGTCAACCAGGGCTCGTTCGGTCCGTTGCCGGGCCGGGCAGGAAACCTCGAGCATCTTGGCCGGCTTTGCCACCCGATCCAGGTCGAGCCCGCCGGTCGCCACCAACCCGGCGGCCATCCCGGCCACCGTCGGTTCCAGCGGCTTGGGGAAGGCGTTGTTGGTGCCGGTGGAAATGGCGACGATCGGTGTGTCGCCGCACTCGTCGGCCACCAGCCGGTTGGTGCCGTCGCCGCCCAGGACCACGATGGCCCCGACACGCTCCGCCACCATGAAGCGGGTGGCGTTGACCGTGTCGGCCGCTGTTCCCGTCAGGTCCTCGTCGACGATCTCGACCCGGGGCCACGCCGCCCCGGACGGTCGATCCGCCCCTTCGAGAAGTCCGGTGGC
This sequence comes from Acidimicrobiia bacterium, assembly GCA_029863385.1. Lineage (GTDB taxonomy): Bacteria > Actinomycetota > Acidimicrobiia > Acidimicrobiales > SZUA-35 > JAHELU01. The sequence goes on along the minus strand of JAOTVU010000262.1, from coordinate 2,091 downwards.
GATACCGGATCGGTCGCCCATGACGACGACGCGCTCGACGCCGGTGCGGCCGAGGCCGACCAACAGACGTCGTAGTTGGTTGAGCTTCTGGTGGGCGGTGACGGTGGATCCGTGGGCGACGAGCCGTCTGATGTCGCGAGCCGACGCGGGGTTGGCGACAACACCCACAGCACGCGAATCCTTCATCGTCAGGTTCCCCCTCGACCATGTTCGACGGGCCGAATCAACCCGGGCCACAGCATTGCACCAGGAATGATCCGATGCAAGACGATGGTTGCGCCCCGTTCTTTACGCCCTGACCCAACTCGATCCGTGCGGCCCCGGCCCCGGAAACCGGGCCTGGAGCGCACACTTGGAGCGGACCTGGGGTTCTGTGCGCTCGGCGCCCGGGAATCCGGGCGCCGGCCGCACACATCCGATCAATCGGCCAACGAGAGGGCGACGAGGTTCATCGGCCCTCGCTTGACATGGGCGGTCGCCGCCCGATCGCGCCCGAAGAGCCGGACCTGGGCCGACGGGTCGGCCTCCAGATTGCGCAACCATTGAGAATTGTCGCGCACGGTGGACACGACGACGTTGTCGCCGATGCGGGCCGACAGCAGCGGTACGCGCCGCGGTTTACCCGACACACGACCTGTTGTTTCCACCACGACCGCCCCGAAGCCCAAGGGGAGCGGGTTGCCGATGCCCATGTCGACGATCGGTTCGACAACGGCGTTGAGCCCGCGGAAGAAACGCTGCGTCTGATCCTGAAGCCAGCTATCGAGGCCGGTCGCGGTGGAGGTCATCCCATGTATATTACTCGCTGGTAACCAAGATGACGCGGTTGTCGGCCGAGACGTCGGTCACGTGGGGCTCAGGCCGGTGTGTCGTCGCCGATGACGTCGATGAGTCCGGCGCAATCGGCGACGGTCACGGTCAGCGCCGAGTGGGACTTGCCCGGAATGACCCCGCCAACCCGGTCGGAGAAGTGGATGCAGACGCCGCGCCGTGTCGCGGTGCCGAACGTCAGTCCGTCGTCGGCGAACGAGAGCCGAACGCCGATTGCCGTGTACCACCGGTAGTTCTCGGTGATGTGGCCGCCGACCACATTGTCGAGCGGTGTGCTCAGCTCGAAGAGGCCGTATCGGGCGGTAAGCCGGTCGTCGTCGATCGTGACGCCCTGGCCGGCCCGCACCCCGAGCGGCCACCAGATGGACTTGAAGCGGGGATCGAGTTCGTAGTCGAAGTGTCGGACGCCGGCCGGAGACTCGCCGCTCATGAGCCGTCGCTGCCGAGCTGCTCATCGAGGTTCTCATTGAGCGCCTTGACCAGCGTTTTCGGAGCCGCCACCCGGTAGGCCTCGTTGATGATCCCATCGATCTCGTCCCAGTCGACATCGACGTCGAGCCGCACGCCAATCCATCCCCGGTGCCCGACGTAGGGAGGGACGAAGAAGCGGTCGGACTCCCGCTCGGTCAGTTCGGATTGCACGCCGGGTTGAGCCGGACACCAAAGGGCGAGCCGCCCGTCGCCGTGGTGGTTGTCCCACAGATGACAAAGCACCCTCTTGTCCTGAATGAAGAACGTCGGCGTCTGGTGCGACGGACGCAGCGAGACCTCCGGCAACGGGAGGCAGATTCGCTTGAGATGATGCAGGGCCTCCTGGGCCCGGGGCGACTGAGCAGCCACAACCTTCAGCCTAGTTGGTGTTGTCGTTCCAACGACCTAGCCAAGCAACCGCTGTTTCGCCGCCTTGCTCCGCTCGAGGATTTGCGCGGGAATCTGACTGGCGATGCCGCCACCGCCGTCTCCGCCGGACGATGCCGCGTCGGCCTCCTGCTCCTGCTCCTCTTCGGAGCGAAGGGCGGCCTCGGCCTTCTCCTTCTCCCGCTGGAGCCATTCGTCGAGCTGGTAGGGGCGGGTCAGGTCGTTGTGATCGACCTGACCGACCTGCTGGTCCCCGAACATGACCCAATAGCGGTCCCAGCTTCCAAGGCCGTTATGCAACTGGACCTTGCCTTTGGTGCCGCTCGGAACGCCGCGGATGTCGCGAGTGGCCATCACCTTCTCACCGCGGCGAAACGGGGCGTCCAGGTCCACGTTCTTCTT
>JAOTVU010000004.1 GCA_029863385.1 Acidimicrobiia bacterium | reverse complement strand
AAGGTCAATTGGGACACCGTGGCCGCCATCGAGACCAAAGGACAAAGGGACCACGACGTCACCATCGGCACCGGCGGTGCACCTGCCATCCACCTTCGCTACCGCCGCACCCAGGACAGGAGCGGCACCCAGGGTCAGATGACGGCTTCGAACCTGACGATCGACATGTATACCCGTACACCAGCATCGAGCGATCCACTCGTGGGCCCGATCTTCGACCCGGACATGGTGACCGACGTCCGTTTCGCCACCATCCCGATCATCCTGGACTGGCCGGAGAGCGGCACGAAGGCCAGCCCGATCACCGGATTCTGGTACGCCTATCTCTATGACCTCTACGGCAACAACACCAAGGTGCAGGCCTTCGACGCCTGGGTCTTCGACCCGTCTCTGGCCGGCCAGGACCGGAACACCGCCTTCGAGTACAACTTCAACCCCGACCCCTTCATCCGCCTGGAACGGTGACGTGGGGTTGGGGTTGAGAAGCCGCAGCCGATAGTGAATAGACGGTGACGAGGCCGGTCAGCCCTCGATGGCGTTGCCCGCTGCGTCCATCACGTACCACACATCGTTCACGCCCTGGCCGTTGGTCTGGCCCGGCCCGGCGTCGTTGACGAAGTAGTAGAGCGGCCATCCGTTGTAGGTGGCCTGCACGTCGCCGGTGGTCCGCTCGGTGGTGCCGAGCAGCGAGGCGTCGAGGCCGTCGCCGACCGTCGACAGCTCACCGACGATGGGCCAGTTGGCCTCGCACTCGTCGTAGCAGGTGCTGTCGCCCTGAGCGTCGGGCACGAAAAGATAGACGGTGTTGCCTTGGTCGTCGACGAGAACGTCGCCGAGGTCCGTGGTCGACAACATCAGATCAGCCGCAGCGGCTGCGTCGTCGGTTGTTGCGCCGTCGTCGGTGGACGCGTCGTCGGTGGATGCGTCGTCGGTGGACGCCGAGTCACCCCCATCATCGTCACCGCCACATGCGGTGGCCAGCAGGGCCAGCGCAAACATCAACGCCAACAGCGGCTTCCAGGTCGTCCGTGAACTCATGATCTCTCCTTGATCCCTTACTGGACAGTGATCCTGAGGTGGGTACGTCGCCGACCAGCCGAACGGTTCGCGACAATCCGGTCGGTCTTCGCAGGGAGCAGGTTCGTGGGCCCGGTTTCAGGCGATCAGGACGGCGGCGAGGACAAGCCCCCGGAGCGTCCATGCCACGGTGCGGATCCAGTTGGTGGAACACAGCCGATCGGCGGCCTCCTCGTCCGGCCCGGCGGCCAGACGGCCGTGGAGTGGAACCTGGATGAGCACGGTCGATGCCAACGCCACCCCGAGCAAGGCCGCCGCCGCCCAGGCCGAGACCGCTCCCATGGTGTCGGGGCGGCTCACCAACAGCACCAGCGCGGTGACACCCTCCACCGCCATCAACGGTCCGACGACGAACGAGATCCGGCGTTGATGGAAGGCCGCGGCCCGGACCGGATCGGCCGTCGACCACCCGACGAGCATCGGGTAGTGCACCAGTTGGATGAGCCAGATCAGCCCCACCATGGCCCAGGTCGCCGCCGCTCCCGCGACGAGAACCGTCATTCGGCAAAGGCCTCGCTGGGAAGATCGGCGACACCGTCGGTGACGATCGCCTCGCAGATCCGGGCGGCCACCGCGCCCGGGGCGAGACCCTCCGGGAACGATGGGGCCTGACCCTCGATCGCCCGGTCGGCCAGACCGGTTTCGGTGTGGGGCGGCCGGGCGTCGATCACCCGGATCTTCCGCCGGCGGGCCTCACGGCCAAGCGCCTCGTCGAACGACCGGACGGCGGCCTTCGACGCACCGTAGGCGGCCATGCCGGGCAGGTTCTTCTCGGCGATGACACCGGAGATGTTCACCATCACTCCACCTTCGCCCATCGCCGGCAGGGCCGCTCGGGCCAACATGATCGGCACGAACGTGTTGGTCAGGAACAGCTCCTCCATGGCGTCGACCGACAGCTCATCGATCGGGCCGAAGGCGACAACGCCGACGGCGTTCACCACCACGTCGAGGCGGCCGCCTCCGTGCTCGACGGCGGCGTCGACCGCGGCCTGGCAGGCGGCTGCGGTTCGGAGGTCGAGGGCCACCGTGTGCCCGTCGATCCCGAGGTCCGCCAGTGGATCCGGACGACGGGCGACCAACGTCAGCGTTGCGCCCCGGGCGGCCAGATCGGCGGCGATCGTCGAGCCCAGGCCGCCGGTGGCCCCGGCGATGAGAACCGACCGGCCCTCCATGTCCATGGTTCGTTCGTTCGCTGCTTCGGAATTCATGGGATGTCCTTTCCCGCCGGTGTCGGCGGTTCGATCTTGTCGATCCACGGAATGGTGACCCCGACCTCCGGTGCGTACAGGGCGTGGATCGGACCCTCTGGAGACGGAAGGCCGGCGGCCTCGACGACGTCCTGGTGAACGCGGTGGTCCTCGATGCGGTGCAACGGCCAGCGTTCATGGTGGACCCGGCCGTAGAGCAGCTGCTCGCCGCGGGTGGTCAGCAGCGCCCACCGAGCGCTGAGGAAGTGATCGAGGTCGCTCACCTCGGCCGGCGGGATCGGGTCGCCGACGGTGAATCGGATGTCGGCCGACGGCCGGTTACCAGGGCGGGCGCCCGGCCAGCGTCGGCGCATGCGGTACTCGTGATGTGAGCCCTCCCGGACGTGGTTGGCGTCCGACCAGCAGTACGGGAGGGCGAACACCGATCGAGCGACCCCCACGATGGCGAGGCGGGGCACGTCGAGCGAGAAGAACCAGACCGCGCGACGTCCCGTCGGATCGACGACGTAGGTGCGGACGTTGATCTCGATGAACGTCCCGAGCCAAGGCACCGGCGGCGTTGGCCCGACGGCGACGTCTCGCATGACGAAGGGGATCAGACCGACCCAGGCGCTGCCATCGTAGGTGTCGACGGTGACGCCCGGCGGCAGCAGGGCCTGGACCTCGGCCGGATCGTAGCGCCAGTGGAAGTAGGCGAGCTCACACCATCGCTGCTGGAGGACCGGCCGCCGGCGCAGCGGCGGCGGTTCGGCCATCACCGGTTCCACGCCCCGCGGCTGCTCCATCATGTCAGGTCGGCGACGACGGCCTCGCCGCAACGCCGCCCCGAGTACAGGGCACCTTGGATGGAGCCGGTGTCGCGGTGGTCGCCACACACGAAGAGGCCGTCGCCCAACGCCACACGCTGCTTGGGCGAGAACGGCGGTCGTTGGTCGGGCTGACCGTGGCTGATGACATCGGTCCGGAGGTGGCGCCAGTGGTCGACGTCGTCACCCCAGATCGCCCGCAGTTGTTGCCGAACCGCGGCCTCGGCGTCGGGGGCTTCGACACCGGGGCAGGCGGCGGCGATGACCGACGAGCCCTCCGGTGCATACGTGGGCGCAACCTCACTCATCACGGCCACGTTCAAGGCGGGACCCCGACCCGTTCCGTCGAGCACGATGAAGCGGTCACACTCAGGGGGGTCCGGCGTGGCGAACCACACACAAGTCGCCGGATTCGAACCGACCTTCGGGAGGTCGAGAAGCTCGGCGGCTGCCGGCCCCTCCGCGGCCACCACAACCCGCTCGGCCTCGACCCGGCGGTCGCCGGTCACGACGACGGCGCCCGGCTCGACCTTCGTGACCGGGCTGTGGAGCCGGACCGTGTCCGGCGGCAGACCGGCGGCCAGTTGGGCTGGGATTGCTCCCATGCCGGCAGCCGGGACGGCGGCGTCGCCGGTGAGCAGGCTGCGGAGCACCACGTCGAACATCCGGCGGCTGGTCGACAGCGTCGGATCCAACTGGATGCCACCCACCAAGGGCCGGAAGAACTGCTCGATCATGCCGTCGCTGAAACCCTCGCCGCGGAGGGCGTCGATCGTACCGATGTCGTCGCCCCGCAGCAGATCGGGCGCCGAGGTCGAGGTCAGCCGAACCCGTTGCCGCAGTATGCGCGCCTTGTCGAGCAGGGAGCCAATCGGGGCCGTCGCCGACGACACCAGCGTGCGTGGCCGACGCAGCGGATCACCGAGCAGGTGGAGTCGGTCGCCGAGCCACACGAGGCCACCGGGCTCGAAACGGCGGAGGTCGAGCGCGTCGACATCGAACTGGCGGTCGAGCTCGGGGTAGGCGGTCAGGAGCACCTGGAAGCCGCGGTCGAGACGGTGGCCATCCACGATGTCGGTGCGAACCCGCCCGCCGACGCCGTCGGACGCCTCGAGCACCACGAACTCCCGTCCAGCCCGATGCAGCACACGCGCTGCGGCCAGACCGGCCAGCCCCGCGCCGACGACGACCACCTCCACCCGCTCCGGGAGAGGAGAGGCGATGTCCTGCGGAGAAGAGGAAGTCGAGGTCACCAGTGAAGACTACGTGCCCGACGCCCCGCTGGATGCGCCGAGGCCGGCCGCGCTGTTGTCGAGCACTGTCACGGTTCCGGCCGTGCCGTCGACCCTCACCCGCATGCCGGTCCGCAGCCGTTCGGTGGCGGCGTCCACCGCAACGACGCAGGGAACCGCCAGTTCCCGTGACACGATCACCGCATGGCTCATCAACGCGCCGACGTTGACCACCACCGCGGCGGCCGGGAGGAACAGGGGCGTCCACGCCGGGTCGGTCAGGGGGGCGACCAGGATCTCCCCTGGTTGGAGCGAGCCACCCTCGGACGGGTCCATGACGACCCGAACGACACCCTCGGCCACGCCGCTGCAGCCGGCGTCGCCCTCGAGTACATCCCCGGGCGCCGCCGTCGGGGCGGCCCTCCGGGCGGCAGCCGCGGCCTCGAGTTCCTCGAGGGTGACGACGTCGCGCTGGGCCGTGACGAAGAACGGCGGTTCGATTGCCGAGTACCGCTCGAAAATGTGTCCCCGCTCGGTTACCGTGGCCAGCATCGCCGGCGGATCGGCCAGGTACTGCTCCAGCTCCGATCGGGGATCGAGGAGGGCCACCCACACCGGATTGGGATGGCCGCCCCGCTCAGCCGCCCGTCGCACCAACTCCCGGTAGACCTGCTTGAGCGGCAGGCTGAGTCGAACGGCCCGGTCCCGGGTCGCCTCCCTGGCCTGGGCCCAGATCGAAACCGACTTGATCGCCTTGTCGAAGTTCAGCCGGTCGAGCAACCCGAGATGGGGTCGAACCCGTTCGATGGCGGCCTGGCGTCTGGCCTCGTCGCCGGCCAGACGACCCTCCGGGGAGAGGTCGTGTTCGGCCCGCCTCATCGAGTCGATGGCGGCAAGCGCCAGTTCGGGCGTGTTGTCCCAGGTCCGGGCCGACAGCTCCCAGTCGTTGGGACCCCGATGTCCGTGTTCGGCGATGAACGTGTCGAACATCGCTCGAAACGAGGCGGCCGCGGGCAATTCGGCCAGCCGGTCCGACAGCCCGGGGATCCCGGCGTCGAAGGCGGCCGACAGCTCCGTACTGGACCGAACGTGGCAGGCGAGATCGTAGAGGGCCTGGGAGTAGCGGGCCGAGCGCACGTTGCCGGCCGCTCCGATCAGGTCGGTGACGAGACCGCGTTCCCCGGCGGCCGCGGCGGCATCGGACAGGACGCCCGACACGATGGCGGCCAGCGCCGAGGTCTTCATGTGGTTGCCGAAGACCGGCTCGAACTCGGAGGGAAACGAGTGGATATAGGCCATCAGCTCGGCGTCGGGAGCGTCGAGCGCCGGGCGGCGGGCCTCGAAGGTGGCAACCCGGGCGAAACTCTCGGCGACCGGTTCGGGCTCGGAGTCCTGGGCCAGGCCCTTCAACACGGTGCGCAGGATCCGGACGGTGGAGCCGACGCTCCTGTCGCCTTTGCGGGGGACGTACGGGGGCGGATCGCCCTCGCCGAAGAAGGCGACGTCGATGGCCTCGGCCGACGATCCCGGGGCCCGTACCCCCATCATCCGCAGGTAGGACAGGTTCAGGTAGGTGTAGCCACAGAACAGACCGAGGATCACGGGGTCGTCCGAGGTGAAGTCGCCCTTGGCCTGGATCCCGAGCTGATCGTAGGCGTCACGCCAGGCTCGCTCGGCCGCCACCACCCCGTAGTGGTAGCTGAAGACGGTCACCACCTCGGGGAACACCTCCCCCACGTTGCCTCTGGTGTAGATGGGCCAGCGGTCGTCGACCCTGCCCTCGATGATCCAGCGAGTTCCGTCGGCCATGCCTCCCCCTTCTTCAAGTGGTCATCGAACGATTCGTTTTCGGATGATCCTGCCGTGCGCCGTCGATCAGCGGAGCAGCACGGGAACGTTCCGGGGCCCCCGCACCTGGCCGTTGGCCCACGTCGTGACTCGGGATTCGTCGAGCCGGTAGTCCGGGAACGCCCGCAGCCACTCCTGCAACGCCACCAGCAGTTCGAGGCGGGCCAGGTTGGAGCCGACGCAGCGGTGGATGCCGAGCCCGAACGCGACGTGCCGGTTGCGGGCCCGGTCGAGTTGGAACTCCTCGGCGTTCTCGAACGCGGCCGGGTCGTGGTTGGCGGCCGGGAACGGCAGCAGCATCTGCTCCCCCGACCGGACCGGGCACCCGGCAACCTCTGTGTCGGCGATGATCTTCCGGGCCATCGTGACCGGCGCGTAGTAGCGCAGGACCTCCTCGCTGGCCGTCTGCCACAGCATGTCGTCGTTGTCGACCGCCACCAGTCGAGCCACCTGATCGGGATGCTGGGCGAAGTGCCACAACCCCGACCCGATGGCGCTCCACGTGGTGTCGATCCCGGCCACGATGAGCAGACGGACGTACCCGACCTTGAGGTTCCAATCGACCGGCTCGCCGTCGATCTCGGCATTGGCGATCATGGTCAGCATGTCGTCGGACGGGTTGGCCAGGCGGTCCTGGAGGAGTCGATCGACGTAGGACCCCATCTCGGTCATCACCTCGAGCCGGATCCGATTGTCACGGGGTGCGAGCTGGAAGTTGCGGTGGATCCAGTCGCGGAACAGGTCGGCGTCCGACTCGGGTAGGCCGGTGAGGCGGCAGATGCCATGAACCGGAATGTGCTGAGAGTACTGCTCGGCGGCGTCGGCCGTGTCACGGTCACCGATGTCGGCGATCAGATCGCGGCAGAACGACCGCAGGTCGTCGTCCATCGTGGCGATGTTCTTCGGGTTGAACGCCGGCAGGAGGAGCCGGCGATGCCCGTGGTGGTCGGGTGGGTCGGAGGTGATGGGCGGGGCTGGTGACCGGGGCGCGTCGGGGCGGCTGACGTTGACCCAGACCGACGAGAAATGCTCGGTGTCGTGCGAGACCTGGGTGACCGCCTCCATGGTCACCGGCATGTACGCCCGGCCGTAGCGCTCCGTCGAAGCCATCGGGCAGTGCTCACGCACCTCGTTCCAGATGTCGATCGCGTTGGATCCCCACTGGTCGTCGAGCCAATCCCAATCGTTGACCCAGTCGGTCACCGGAGGGAGATCCGGCTGCTGCTCAACCCCGTAGGCCATGGAACCCCCTTCGGCCGACATCGTTGAATCCAGGCGAGTTTAGCCAAGTGGCTTAGACCAGGCCAGTCGTGGGCGCTCCCAGCAGCCGGTTCAGGGCGGCGAACACGAGCGACAGCGCCGAGGCGATGATGAGCGCGGCCCACATCAGCGACATCGGACCCCACGAATCGATGGCTCGACCGATGAGCCAGGGTGCGGCCAGATTCCCGCCGGCCGCTGCGGCCAACATGATCGAGGTGAACCGACCCGTCGTCACGATCCGACGATCCAGGTAGGTCATCATCATCGGGAACTGGGCCGCCGCTCCCAGCCCGGCCAGGATCGTGCCGACCCAGATGAGCGGACCGGCGCCGGCGCTGCCGGCCACCAGGAGGGAGCTCCCGCCGAGCGCGACCGCAAGACTGGCGGCAACCACGACCTTGGGCGCCGGCATGACCCGACGGAAGGCCACGGCGGCCCGGCCGAGCGTGAAAGCGATCCAGAAGCTGGAGTTGAGCCACGATGCGGCCGCCGGCGGGAGCCCGCGCTCGATCCCATAGGTGTGCAGCCAACCCGAGTAGCCGAGCTCGAAGGCGACGTAGAAGGCGAAGAACACGGCAGCCAGCAGGATCACGGGCGCCGTGGTGGTCATCTGGTCATCCCTCTTGAGGTGGACCGGTCTCGGCGAGTCGATCATCAACGTAGCCGAACCGATCAGGCCGACGGCGGCGGCCGAAAGCAGGAAGGCGACGTCGACGGCGATGAGTGCCAGGAGTGGGGCGATGATGGCACCGACCCCGAACCACAGATGCAGCAGGTTGAGACCTCGTCCGACGTCGGCGCCGCGCCACCACATGATCAGGGAGTTCGAGGCCGTGCTGAGTGCCAGCGCCCCGAACCCGATCACCGCGAACGCGACGGCGAGCTGCCGGATCGAGTCGAGAAACGGCACCGACGCCTGGCCCAGCGCCATCGATATCGCGGCTGCGGCGTAGACCCGGTGACCGTCGAACCGATCGAGCAGGTGGCCGGCCACCAGCGAGCCGACCACCCCGCCCAGCGACTGCGCCACGAACAGCACGCCGATGTCACCGATATCGGTTCCAGTTCTGTCCCGCAGCTCGGTCAGTGCCGGCCCGATCAACGTGAGAGCCGCACCGGAGAACACGAACACCGTCCAGTAGAGATGGCGGGGGTCGCCCGACCGGCGGTGCACGAACCAACGCTACCGGCGAGCCCCGGACGATCGTTTGTCCGGCGGCCCGGTGGGGTACCGTCTCCCCTCATGGTTCGACTCCGTCAGGCCGTCCACAACGTCGCCAACGGGCTGCTGTTTGTTCCGCTGGTCTTCGTGCTGGGGGCGGTCGTGCTGGCCCAGGCCATGACCGCCATCGACGGGCGCCTCGACGACGCCGCGCTCCCGACGACGCTCACCACCAGCGTCGATGGGGGCCGGTCGATTCTGAGCGCCATCGCCGGTGGTCTCATCTCGTCGGTCACGCTGCTCTTGTCGCTCGTGCTGGTGGCGGTGCAGCTGGCGTCGTCGCAGTTCTCACCACGCACACTGCGGGGGTGGACGAGCAACCGAACCCAGCAGGTCGCCATCGGTCTTGTGCTGGGAACCGCCGTCTACTGCCTGCTGGTCCTGCGGGAGACGCGCACCCTGTCCGACAACAGGGTGCTGGTCCCGCACCTGTCGGTGCTCCTCGCCGTCACCCTTGGCGTGCTGTCGTTGATCGCCGTGCTCCGTTCGGTCGACGAGCTCACCAACAGTCTGCGGATCGGCTCGGTGGCCCAGTCGATCACCGACGAAACCGTCGATGCCATTCACAAGCGAGCCGATCGGTTGCTGCTGCCGAGACCGGGCCAGCGGGTGGCGGTACCGCCGACCGCCGAATTCGCCGCCCCGTCACCGTCGGAGGAGCTGCTGGCGATTCCAGCGCCCCGGTCGGGGTGGGTACAGCAGATCGACGAGGACCGCCTGATCGGCGCCGGTCCCGACGGCTCGGTCGTCCGCCTCGTCGCCCCGGTCGGCGCCTTCGTCATGAAGGACTCGCCGCTCGCCTGGGTGGACCCCATCCCCGACGGCCAGCAGGCCAGAGCGCACTGTCTCGACCGGGCGGCGGGCGCCTACGCCATCGGCGACGAGCGCACCCTGCACACCGATGTCGGCTACGGCATCCTGCAGCTCACCGACATCGCGCTCCGGGCTCTGTCGCCCGGCGTGAACGATCCGAACACCGCCAACGACATAATCGTCAACCTCGGCGTGGTGCTGCTCTCGATCTGGGAGTACCCGACCGAGTCGGGCACCCGTGAGGCCGACAACCGTACCCTGATCCGACGCCTCGTCTCCCACGGCGAGTTCCTGGAGCGGGCGTTCGACCCGGTGCGTCGCCACGGGGCCGACAACGCCTCGGTGGTGGCCACCATGCTCACGACCCTGGCCACCCTGCGGGCCGAGACGCAGCGCCGCAACCTGCCGGGTCCGATCGGGCCGATCGACGACACGGTCGACCGGGTGCTCACCACCTTCCGCCGGAGCGACCCCGATCCCCGTGACGTCGAGATCGTGGAGGCGCTGGCCGCCGAGCTGTTCGACGCTTCCGCCGAGGCCGCCGCGGCCGAAACCGACGACGCCTGACCGGTCAGGCCGTCGACGTGGCCGTATCCGGATCCGACGGGTTGGCGCTCGGGTCCCCTTGCTCGGTGACGGTCACGATCTTGGACGTCAGGTTCGCCTGGCCGACAAACGTTGCGAACGAGGCGTCACCGGCGTCACGGCCGTAACCGATGCGCACGAGGTGGTCGACCGCGGCCATGCCCGTGGGGTCGAACAGCCACCAGTCGCCGCTGAGGTAAGCCTCGAAGAAGCCGTGGAAGTCCTGGGGTTCAACGCCGATGCCGTACCCCGACACATACCGGGCCGGAATGCCAAGGGCCCGACACAACGAGATGGCGACGTGGGCGAAATCGCGGCAGACGCCGGACCGCTGTACCAACACATCGACCGCGGACGTGGTGGCGTCGGTGGTGCCCGGTAGATAGAGGATCTCCGAGCCGACCCAGTCGTTGACGGCCTGCACCGTCGCGTAGCCCGGATCGACACCGCCGAACAGACGGGTGGCCAGCGCGGTCAGGGTGTCGGATTCGCAGTAGCGGCTGGGGTTCACGAAGGGGAGGAGATCGGCGGGGATGGCACCGAATGCGGTCCGGGTCAGATCCTCGGACCGGTCGCTGCGAGGGTGGACGACGGCGGTGGCATCGTAGGACAGCGTGATGTGTCCGACGGGAGCATCGAAGCGAATCAACTGATGGGACCCAGCCTCCCCGTAGGACTCGATCGTGTAGTCGAGCGTCGGGTCAAGGCTGATGGTCTCGTTCTCCAGATGTTGCCGGGCCGTTCGTGCCGCGGCCACGGCGAAGGCGAAGGAGGCGTCGGTGGCCAGGTCGTAGTCGAGCTGGGCGTGGACTGCGATCGTGTTCGAGGACGGCGTGTCGGTTTGGGGCGGATTCGGGTCGGTCACGGTGCGATCGTTTCGGTTGGGTCGGGTCGGCCCGGCAGGATGGAGCGTGCTCAATCGTTACCCGCGTTCGGGCCATCCCCAACGTGGGAATCCTCATCGAGGCTGTTCTGGGCCCGTGATCACCCAAGAACCGGCAAGTACGGCACCAGAACGGTTGAAGACGGAAGATCTCGACCCGACGGCCACCGGGACCTGGCGCGAAAGTCGTTGCCGGCGCGGCCCGGAAGTGGTGAACTGTCGGATGTGACAACCGAACGGTCGGTGTTCATCACATCCGACGATGGGTCCGGGCGCAGCGTACGCCTGGCCGCCGACCTCTTCCTTCCCGACGGACCAGGCCCGTTCGCGGCGCTGCTCGAGGCCCTGCCGTACCGCAAGGACGACCTGACCGCATCGTACCGGTCGACCTATGAGCGTTACGTCGACGCCGGTTTCGCCGTGCTGCGGCTCGACCTACGGGGAACCGGATCGTCGACCGGGATCGCCGACGACGAGTATCCCGATCCCGAAGTGGATGATCTGGCCAGGGCCATCCAGTGGTTGGCCGACCAGCCCTGGTCCAATGGGCGGGTCGGCATGTTCGGCACCTCCTACTCGGGCTTCAACTCCCTCCACCTGGCGGCCGCGGAGGATCGGCGCCCGGCGGCCCTCGGTGCGGTGGTGGCCACCTACGCCACCGACGACCGCTACACCGACGACGTCCACTACTGCGGTGGCGTGCTGCGGGCCCTCGACATCGTCGACTACCCGCTCTACATGGTGGCCATGAACGCCCTGCCGCCGGTCCCGGCGGTGTTCGGACCGGGCTGGGTCGAGGAATGGCGGCGACGGCTCGACGAGACTCCACCATGGCTCATCGAGTGGCTGGCCAATCCACTCGATGGGCCGACCTGGCGGCGGGGCTCCATCCGTCTCGGGCCCGATGGAGAGGGCTATGACCGCATCGACTGCCCGGTCATGCTGATCGCCGGCTGGGCCGACGGCTACCGCAACAACACCTTCCGGGTCATCGAGCAGTACGAGGCCAACCGCCTCGACGACTGGCGGCTCATCGCCGGACCGTGGGTCCACAAATCACCGAAACGCGCCCGACCCGGCCCCAACATCGACGACGACACCGAGATCATCGCCTTCTTCGACCATCACCTGCGAGGAGGCCCGCGTCCACCGGGCGCTCCCGCCCGAATCTATGTTCGCGGACCGGTGGCGCCCGAACCCGATCTCGCACACCATCCGGGCCGGTGGTGCGAGCTGGAGACCTGGCCGCCGCATGGACTGCGTACCCTCACACTGACCCCCGACACCGGCAACCGAACGGTGGTGGCGTTGCCCGTCCGGGGCGATGTCGGGGTGGCGGCCTGGAACTCCTGCGGCGGTGGCCTGCCCTGGGGTCAGCCACTCGACCAGCGCTTCGACAATGCGGCGTCGATCACCGTCGACTGGGATCGGAGCGACTGGGCCGACGGCGAGAGGAACGGCGACGAAGCCCGACCGATCGAGATCATGGGCCAGCCCACGGTGCGGCTCCAGGTTCGCAGCGATCAAACCTACGGCCACGTGAGCGCGAAACTGTGCGACGTGTTCCCCGACGGAACATCGGCGCTGATCACCCGGGGCATGCTCGATCTCACCCACCGGGGCTGCTGGCCCGCCGATCCCGGCGGACGGCCCGGCACCGAACCGTCGCCGCTCGTACCCGGCCGGTGGTACGACGTGACCGTGGTTCTCGAGGCCACAACGTGGACCCTCGTCGAGGGCCACCGACTTCGGCTGGCCGTGGCCGGAACGGACTGGCCCAACTGCTGGCCCCCACCCGGGCCGCTCACCCTCGAGGTCGACCTGAACGCAGTGACCGTGAACCTCCCGGTTGGCGACGGCGTACCGGATTCGACCCACCCGTTCGGGCCGGGATCCGGCCCGAACCCCCACGAGGCCGAAGGGGTGACCTGGCGAGTCGAGCACGACGTCCTCGAGCGTCGGACGCGAGTCGTCACCCGCTACGGCGACGACTACGACGGCCTCCACGGCGCCCACGTGTCGGAGGAGTACCGCGGCGAGCTCAGCGTCTCGACCATCCACCCGGCGCTGGCCGAAGCCACGGGACGGGCCAGATTCGAACTCGCCTGGCCCGGGGTCATCGCCACGACCGAGGCCCGGCTCCACCTTCGCTCCGACCACAGCGACTTCCATCTGACCCTCGAGCTGGACGCCGCCGGAAACGTGGACGAAGGTGAGCCGGTGGGCTTCTCCCGCCGGTGGAAGCGAACGTTCCCCCGGCTACCGGTCACCGGGTCGGAGAAGCCGTGACCCGACCAGCACCCCGACCCCCGATGAAACCCGCCGACGTCGCCCGGGTGGCGGTGGTCGAGGAACTCGACGTCACCCCCGACGGTCGGCGGGCCGTGGTCGCCCGCCGGGTGGTGCGGCGAGGCCAGTACCGAACCCACCTCCACCTGGTCGACCTCGGCGACCCGGCACAGGCCCGTCGATCACCCGCCAAAACAGTTCAGCTGACCGACGGTCCGGTGGTCGACGGCCATCCCCGCATCTCCCCCGACGGCCGGCAGGTCGCCTTCCTCCGCCGTGCCGCCGACACCGGCGGACGGGCGAAGCCCCGCGGCGCCAAGGCTGCTGCCGAACCTCTGGTGACCCTCCTCGTCATGCCAATCGAGGGCGGCCGGATCCAAACCGTGGCGCCCCACACTGCCAAACCGGACTTCGGTGCCATCGGCGAGTTCGCCTGGTCGCCCGACGGAACCCGACTGGCCATGGCCGCCGAAGCCGAGCCGGCTCGATGGCTGGTCGGCCCCCACCCGACGGTCGGGTCCCCCGCCTTCCGTGCCGCACCACCACCCCGGGCCCGGAGGGTCACCCGCACCGACTGGCGGTGGGACGAGGACGGTCACGTCGACCACTGGTCGCACCTGTTCATCGTGGAGGTTGCCACCGGCGCGGGCAGGACCACCGCCCGGTCCCGTCCACGGCAGGTCACGAGCGGCGACCACGGTGTGAGCGGACCGACCTGGCATCCCGATGGACGCACCGTCGCCTTCGTGGCCGACCGGCGTCCCGACGCCGACCTCCACCCCCGCCCCATCGTTTGGGCGGTTGACGTCGACGCCGGACCTCGCGCAAAACGATCGAAGCCATGGCCCGCGCTCGACGCGCCGGGCGGGGCGAGCCACCCCGCCTGGAGCCCCGACGGCCGCTGGCTGGTGGCGATCGGCCGGCACGAGCCCGATTGGACCGACGAGGTCAGCCCCGGCCTGCTCCTGGCCCCTGCCCGCAGCGGCGATGGTGCGCCATGGCCATTGACCCCCGATCTGGATCGGCCCGTTGGGAACTGGTGCGACACCGACCTGCACGGCTGGACCGTGTCGTCGAGGATCGGTCCGGCCTGGCTCGACGATCACACGATCGTGGCCACCGTCACCGATCGGGGCCGGAGTCTGCCCCGACGGTGGACCATCGACCCGGACAGCGGCCGGCCGATCGACGGCCCGGCCACCGCCCCCCGCCACGAAAGGGGTCCGGAGCTCGATCTGACCAGTCACGCGCTGGCGGTCGCCACCGGCTCGGTGCCACCGCGTGTCGTCGTCCTGGGCACACTCGGTGGTCGGGCGATGGAGGTCATGACCGTCGACACCGGCGAGGCCGGCGGTACTGCCCTCGCTGAACCACCGGTCCGCACCCACACCCGCTTCGGTTCGAGGTGGCAGCGCCGGTTCGCCGAACCCACGATGACCAGGCTCGACATCGACGGGCCCGCCGGGCCGATCGAGACCTGGATCGCCGCACCACCGGACGCCGGTGACGACACCCGCCTGCCCACGATCATCGACATCCACGGCGGACCGCTCGGCTGCTGGGCCCCGGCTCCCGGGGTGGAGGTCATGCTGTTGACCGGGGCCGGGTACCGGGTCGCACTGCCCAACATTCGGGGAAGCACCGGTTACGGGGCCGATTGGATCCGTCCGCAGCTCGGACACTGGGGCGGTCCCGACGCCGACGATGTGCACGCCGTGGCCGACCATCTTGTCGACCGGGGGTGGGCCGACGCCGACCGTCTTGGGATCCTGGGGTTGAGTTATGGCGGGTTCCTGGTCAACTGGCTGGTCGGCACCACCGACCGGTTCGCGGCGGCGGTGTCGGAGAACGGGGTGACAAACCAGATCTCGGCCTGGGCCAACTCCGACTACGGCCCGCAGTACTGTCGGGAGGCCCGCCTCGGCGATCCGTTGAGCCCCGAGGGGGTCAAACGGTTGTGGCGCCAGTCGCCGCTGCGCCACGTGGCGAACGTTCGCACGCCGCTTCTCCTCCTGCAGGCGGAGGCCGATCTTCGCTGCCCGCCCCAGGACAACGAGCAGTTCTTCATCGCCCTGCGCCATCTGGGTCGGGAAGTCGAGTACGTGCTCTACCCAGAGGAGTCCCATGTCTACGCGACCGCGGGGCGCCCCGACCGGCGGATCGACCGGATGGAACGGGTGCTCGACTGGTTCGCCCGCCACGTCGCCGCCGGCTGATCCCGCTCGGGCGGCGCGACCGGCGCCGATCAGACCAACCAGGACGAACGGTCGGCGGCGCCATCCAGGCCACGCCGGCCGAGCGCAAACGGGGCAAGCTCGACGCCCGGTTCGCCGCCGACGGCCAGGTCGGCCAGCACCTCACCGAACCACGCGGCGAACTTGAAGCCGTGGGCCGCACCGAGGCCGACGACGACGTTCGGGTGCTCGTCGAGCCGATCGGCCACGAAGTCCCGGTCGGTGGTGAGGGTGTAGAGGCAGGTCGACGACCGGGGAGGGCCGAGGCCCGATCCGAGCAGCTGACGCAGGAATCCGGTCAACCGCTGCTCCATCCCGGGGCCGGGGTCGAAACGCCGGGTGTCCGGATCGACCACCGGGCCACCGCAGTCCTCCGACGCCTTGATCTGCGGCGTCGAACCCGGCGCCCCGGTGGGCTCGGCCACCCCGTACACCGGGAAGCCGTAGTAGCTCGGGTCGTCCATCCAGATCCACACCGGGAACCGTCCGATGGCCAGATCCTCCCGGTGACCGATCGGGAAATGGCTCACCTGTTCCCGGGTGACCGTGAGCGGGACGCGATGGCCGAGGGGGGCCAGCAATCGGTTCGTCCAGGCGTCGGCGCAGACGACGACCGCCCCGCAGCGGACCCTGCGGCCCCCGGTGGTCACCACCACGACCTCTCCACCGCCGGGGTGAAGCGACGCGACCGGGGTCCGGGGCCGAAGCCGGGCCCCGTTGGCCACCGCCAGTTCCTGGAGCAGCCCGGTCGCCCTGGCGGGCGGCACGATCCCGGTGTCGGGCGAGTGGATGGCCAGCATCTCACCGTCGACCAGGATCCCACAGGCGAAGGCAGGCCACCGCCGACGGATCTCGTCGCCGTCGAGCCATTCGTGTTCGACACCGACCTCGGCGAGCGCGGACCGATAGTCGGCCGGATCGATGGCGGCGCCCGGGGGAAACAGATCGAGCCCACCGGTGGTGGTGATGACGGCCCGACCGGCCTCGGCCTCGACCTCCCGCCAGCACCGGTAGGCCTCGGCGGTGAGCCGCACGTACTGGGCGGTGTGATAGGACCGGCGGATGATGCGGGAGTCGCCGTGAGAGGCTCCCCGGACGTGTCCGAGCTCGAACTGCTCGAAGGCGATCACCGACATCCCCCGGCGGGCCAGGGTGTTGGCGGTCGCGGACCCGAGCCCGCCGAGGCCGATCACGGCGACGTCGTACTCTCGGACGCCGTACTCACCGGCGGTATGTCCGCCTGCCGTGCTCATGATCGCCCCATCGATCGCCGGTACCAGGCGGTGATCTCGGCGGTGTCGTCCTCGGCGGGGGCGAACCAACCGCCCGACCAGGCCCGCGACGCCATGCCCCGTTGAACGCCGGCGCACACCGTCCAGTCCTGATGGTTGACCAGATCCCACAGCTCGACGACATCGGACGGGTCGAAGCCGGGGTCGGCGAGCGCGTCCGGGTGGAACAGCATCTCGCAGTCCACCACGGTTGCGCCGGGACCGCGGGGCCGCAGGTGGAAGGCGGCCACGTGCTCGGCCGACAGGCTCAGCAGCAGATTCGGGTAGATCAGCTCGCCCTTGTGTCGCACCTGCTCGGCCTCGTTCAGGCCGGGGAACGGTGGCCGGTCCGACGTGCCACTCAAGGTGAAGGTCCAGGCCCCGTCCCGGTGGGGGATCCCGTCGGGCCAGTCCAGGCCGACACCCCCCCTGCGAAAGGCGGGCACCAGATCGCACAGCTCGGGGTGGACTTGCCCGCAGTGATAGCACTCGTTGTAGTTCTCGGCCACCACCTTCCAATTGGCCGCCACCTCGTAACGAAGGATCGCTCCCCGCCGCAGGTCGGCCAGCGGGTACCGCTGCACCCGGTCGACGATCGGGCCGAGCTGGGCGGCCAGCGGCTCGGCGTCGGTCGGGCTCAGGTTGACGAACACGAATCCGCCCCAGCAGTCGACACCGACCGGGTACAGGGCCACGGCCGGGGTGCGTTCGGCGTCGAGGAACGGGGCGTTGACCAACCGCCCGCCGAGGTCGTAGGTCCAGGCGTGATACGGACAGCGGATCATCGGATTCGACGGCGGCCCCCAGGTCCCTCCTTCGGCAGTGGGCTCGACGAGTTGCGAGCCCCGGTGGCGGCACACGTTGTAGAAGCCGCCGAGCCCGCCGTCGGCACGGCGCACCACCACGATCGACTCGCCGGCCACGTCGACCACGAGCCGGTCACCGGGCGACGGCAGATCGTGGTCACGGCCCACCAGCACCCACTGGCGAAACCAGATCCGCTCCCGCTCCTCGGCCCATACGTCGCCGTCGAGGTAGTCGGCGGCGTCAAGAGTCGGGATGAGGCCGGTCTCATCAGCCGGCGTCTGGGGGTGGTCGGACACCGGTCCTCCCTACTCCGGCCCGACGGCGTGGCAAGCCGTGCTGTGGGGTGGTGCGACCGCGACCCGAGTCAGCACCGGATCATCCCGCTCACACCGGGCGGCGACACCGAGCCGGTCGGCCTCACCCGACTGATAGAGCGGGCAGCGGGGCCGGAACCGGCAGCCGTCGGGGATGCGACGAGGATCGGGGGTTTCGCCCACCAGGATCTGGCGTTCCCGTCCTCCGGCTTCGGGCACGACCGACAGCAAGGCCCTGGTGTACGGATGTCGAGGTTGGGAAAGGACCGGCTCGGTCGGGCCCATCTCCACAATCCGTCCCAGGTACATCACGGCGATACGATCGGCAATGTTCCAGGCCAGACCCAGGTCGTGGGTGACGGCGACAATGGCCAGGCCCCGACCGTCGACGAGCGAGCGGAGCAGGGCCAGGATCTCGCCTCGAATCGACGCGTCGAGCGAGGCCACCGGTTCGTCGGCCAGCAGCAGCTCGGGTTCCATGACCATTGCGCCGGCTATCACCACCCGCTGGCGCTGTCCGCCCGACACCTCGTGGGCGAAGCGATCGATGAACCGCTCGGCCGGCCGCAGCCCGGCGTCGGCCAGCGCAGCGGCCACCAGGGCGGTGCGATCCCGACCGTTGGTGCCCCGGATGTCGAGGCCCTCGCCCACGATACGCCCGATGGTGTGACGCGGGTTGAGGGCCCCGGTCGGATCCTGGAACACCATCTGCACTGCGGCGGGATCGGTCAGCATGATCCGTCCCGAGGTCAGCGCCTGCAGGCCCTGAACGGCCCGGATCAGCGTGGTCTTGCCCGAACCCGACTCGCCCACCAGCGCAAGCACCTCACCCCGGTCGACCGAAAGGCTCACACCGTCGACTGCTCGGGCCTCCCCGAACCGGACCACTGCGTCGATGATCTCGACAACGGGCCGATCGGCCCTCTCGACATCGCCCTGCCCGCTCGTTGCCCGATCCCGACTCATGAGGTCCTTTCCCCGACCAGCAGGCACGCTGCGCTCCGCTCCGAGCCGGTGACCCTCAGCACCGGATCCTCGACGGCGCAACGATCGACGGCCATCGGGCACCGGGGGTGGAACGCGCAGCCGGTCGGCAGTGCCGCCGGGTCGGGCGGATCACCCGGCAGGCCGGACGGTGCGAGGCGCGAGACCGGATCGCCGATGATCGGGAACGCCGCGGCCAGGGCCTGCGTGTAGGGGTGATGACCGGCACGCAACACCTGCTCGCTCGGGCCCTCCTCGACCACCCTCCCGGCGTACATCACGGCCAGGCGATCACAGACGTCGGCCAGCAACGACAGATCGTGGGTGATGAAGATCATCGAGAAGTTCCGTTCGGCCCGCAGCGACGCCAGCAGCGCCAGCACCTGAGCCTGGACCATGACATCGAGCGCCGTGGTCGGCTCATCCGCGATGAGCAGGTCGGGTTCGCAGGCCAAAGCCATGGCGATCAACACCCGCTGGCGTTGGCCGCCCGAGAGCTGGTGGGGGTGGGCATCGGCCCGATCGCCGGGCAGGCCGACCTGTTCCAGCAGCGTCCGCACGCGCTCGGCGGCGGCCGCTCGGGACGGAACGGTGTCGTGGATCAGCATCGGTTCGGCCACCTGGTCGAGGATCCGCTGCACGGGGTTCAGCGCGTGCAGAGCGCCCTGGAACACGATCGCGGCCCGCGTCCAGCGGATGGCCCGGAGGCGGCCGGGGTTCATGGCCCCGACGTCGTCGCCGCCGAGCTCGATTCGACCGTCGATCGTCGTGCCCGCTGGCAGCAGGCGCAGAATGGCATTGGCCAGCGTCGACTTGCCGCATCCCGACTCACCGGCCAGACCCAGCGACCCACGCCGCGCCAACGTCAGCGACACCCCTCGCACAGCGGCCACGGGATCCCCGGACGACCCACCGGAAGCGGAGGCCGGATACCGCACCGACACATCGTCGAGCACGAGGATCGGCTCACTGCTCGTCACTGGTCTACCTTCCGATCCCACACGAGGGACTCCAGCGGGCGATGTTTCGCCCCTGGGCGAAACTCGGTAAGCATCGCCTACGGCGATGCGACGTCATCGTCGTCCCTGGAGTCGAGGATCGGCCATCTCCTCCAGGGTCTGGCCGATCAGGGTGAAGGCGAGAACGACAACGAGGATGCCGACGCCGGGCGGAACGAAGTACCACCAGGCGTTCCGGGTCAGGGCACTTGCGTCGAACGCCTCCGACAGCATCTTGCCCCACGACGGGCGGCGAACGTCGCCGAGACCGAGAAAGGCGAGCGTGCTCTCGGTCAGGATCGAGATCGGCACGGCCAGGGTGGCGTTTGCCATGATCAGCCCCGACACGTTCGGCAGGATGTGGTGGCGAACGATGTGGGGTCCCGAGGCACCGAGCGAGCGGGCCCGGTCGACGAACAGCCGCTGCTTCACCGTGAGGACCTGGGCCCGGACGAGCCGGGCGGTGGACGGCCACGACGTCACACCGATCACGAAGATGATGTTCCAGATCGACCGGCCAAGAATGGAGGCGAGGACGATAGCCAGCGGCAGGAACGGCACCACCAGGAACCATTCGGTCAGCCGCATCAGCGCAGCCTCGACCCGTCCGCCGGCGAACCCGGCGACGATCCCGACCAGCGACCCGAGGGCCACGGTCACCACCGTGGCGGCCAGACCGACGAAGAGGCTGATGCGGCTCCCCCACACGAACTGGGTCCACACGGAGCGACGCAGGTGATCGGTCCCGAGCGGCGCGAACTCCGCCGGCGACGCGTAGAGCGGGACGTCGTTGGCCCGGGCCAGCGACGTGTCGAGGCCTGTCCGACTGGCGATGATCGGAGCCGCCAGCGCCAGGGCCACAAAGGCCAGGAGGGTGACGAGGCCGATACGGCCGGGGCGTGATCGCCAGAACCGGCTCATGCGTCACGCACCCGCGGATCGAGCGCGGCGTACAGCAGATCGGCCAGCAGGTTGAACACGATCACCGCCACGCTGAACAGGAGGAACAGGGCCTGCAGCATCGGCAGATCGGGGCCGCGGATGGCGTCGGTGGTCGCCTTGCCAAGGCCCGGCCAGGAAAAGACCGTCTCCACTGCGATGGCACCCGACAGCACGAACCCGAGGTTGATCGCGGCCAGGGTCACCACCGGCAGCAGGGCGTTGGGCACGGCGTGGCGGTTGCGGACCTGGACGTCGCGCAGCCCCTTGGCCCGGGCCACCAGGAGGTAGTCCTCCCCCATCACCTCGAGCAGCGACGAACGCATCACGATGGCGTACTCGCCGAGGTAGGCCAAGGTCAGGGTGAGGCAGGGCAGGAAGAGGTGGTGGGCCTGGTCGAGGACGGCGTCGAACCCACCGCTGGTCGACGTGATGTCCGACATGCCACCGACCGGGAACCAGGGCAACGCAACGGCGAATCCGACGAGCAGGAGCATCCCGAGCCAGAAATCGGGCATCGAGTAGAACACCATGGTCGACGATGTGATCGAGTAGTCGGCCCGGCTTCGCCGGCGCCAGGCCGCCACGATCCCGCCGGCTATGCCGATGGCCGCCGACAACACGGCGGAGAGCCCGACCAGCAGCACCGTCGGCCAGATCTTGCCGGTGATCTCCTCCCACACCGGCTGGCGGGTCTGGTACGACAGCCCGAAATTGAGCTGCGCCGTCTCCCGCAGGTACAGCAGGAACTGTTCCGGGAGCGATCGATCCAGCCCGAACTCGGTCCGCATCTGATCGAGGCGGGCCTGGGGTACATTGCGACCGCGGAACAGGTTGGCCACGGGATCGCCGAGGGCGACCCGGAACAGGAAGAAGTTGAACACCAGCACGAAGGCCAGCGTGAGGAGCGATCCGATCAGCTTGCGGCCGGCGTAGCGGGCTGTCACGCCACTGCCCGCTACTCCCGCTCGTCGGCCGGTCGACGACCCTTCATCGCGAACCAACCTCCCAGGCCGACAACGGCCAGCGCCGCAGCCCCGGCTCCGACCAGCAGCCCGGTGTTCGATCCGCCGCCGCCGCCGGCGCCACCGACGGGAGTGAGCAGGGCGTAGGACGGGGACGACTGGGAGAAGATCACCGGCCCGATATCGGCCGGTTGCTGCACATACCCTTCGAAGCGGTCGGTGCGGTAGGCCTGGAGGTCGGGCGAGTACCAGAGGGCGACGTACCCGGCGTCGTCGTAGATGATCCGGACCATCTCGTGCACGATCTCGAGGCGGCGGTCGGGGTCGACCTCGGCGAGCTGCTCGTCGTACAACTCGTCGTAGCGGGCGTTGGTCCAATTGGCGTCGTTGTAGTTGCCGAGCTCGGCCGCCGTGAAGTACGACAACATCAGGTTCGGGTCGACGTAGGGAACCCAACCCCAGTAGAACGTGTCATAGGTGCCGTCGACGATGACACCGAAGAGCTGGTCCTGATCGTAGGAGTCGAGGGACACGTCGATGCCGATGGCGTTCATCCAGCCGCTGAACAACTCGCCCACGGGACCGCCGAGATCGGAGTCCGTGTTCACGGCATGGCGCAGCACGATGTTGTCGCCGCCACCTGGCATCTCGCGGAAGCCGTCCCCGTCGGTGTCGACATATCCGGCTTCGTCGAGGATCTGTTTGGCCAGGTCCGGGTCGTACTCCAGCTGCTCCTCGGCCGGGATGTCGGGCACCCACTTGAGGTCGGCGCCGACGCTGATGGTGGTGGCCGGTTCGGCCAGACCGAACCAGAGGTCCTCCGTGGCCCCCACCTTGTCGATTGCGTGGTTCAGAGCACGGCGGAACTCGATATCGAGAATGGCCGGGTGGGGCTGGCCCTCGGCCGCCCCCATGTTGAAGGCGATCTCGTCGAACCCGCCCTGGATGCCGCTGACGGTGACGATGTTCTCGTCGGCGGCGAGGTCTTCCATCGAGCCGGCCGGCACACCGTGGGCGGCGTCAATCTCACCCCGTTGGAGCGCGGCGACCATGGCGTCGGGGTTGGAGAAGTACCGGAAGATGACCTTGTCGATCGCCGGGCGACCGTCGTAGTAGTTGTCGTTGGCCACCAGCGTCAACGACTCCTCGGGCTGGTAGTCGCTGATCACGAACGGGCCGCTGCCGACCCCGTCGAGTCCGTCGTAGGTCTCGATGGTCTCGGGCGTGGCCTGGGGCTCCCAGATGTGCTTGGGCAGGAAGTAGATCTCGACGGTCGGGAGTTTTGGATCGGGTACCGATGAGGTGATGGTCACGGTCTTGTCGTCGACGACCTCGGCGGTCAGGTTGGTGACGGTTGCGATGTAGTTGGCCCACTCCTGATCGCGGGAGGTGTTTATGTTCCAGGCGATGTCCTCGGCGGTGATCGGGGTTCCGTCGGACCACTGGAGGTCATCACGGAGGGTGTAGGTGTAGCTGATCCCGGGGTCGATCTCCGCCCACTCGGCGGCCAGGCCGGGAGTGGGGCTGAAGTCGTCGGCGGCACGGGACGTGAGACCGGTGTACTGGATGTTCCACACCTCGTACTCGGGCACGGCGTAGCCGATCACCGGATTCAACGTCTCCCATGGTTGCGTGAGCCCCACGACCAGGGTGACCTCATCCGAACCATCCGAACCATCTTCGGCGGAGGCCGACGAGAAAGTGGACACGACAAGAAGCGCCACCACCACGCCGGCGCCCAACAAGCGCCTCAACATGAAACCATCTCTCCCGGTCACGGGCGGTGCCGCCCAAGCTATCCAGTTGTTGTGCAGCGAATTTTGACACAGCGGCGCGGCGAACTCCACTCCAATCATGCTGCGGTACCGGCCCGCAGCCGTTCTGGCCGCTCAGCACTCGATGACGTTGACGGCCAGGCCGCCCCGCGAGGTCTCCTTGTACTTCTTCTTCATGTCGCGGCCGGTGTCGCGCATGGTCTTGATCGCCTTGTCGAGGCTGACCTTGTGGCTACCGTCGCCGTGCATGGCGAGGCGGGCGGCGTTGACGGCCTTGACCGAGGCCATTGCGTTCCGCTCGATGCAGGGGATCTGCACCAGACCGCCCACCGGGTCGCAGGTGAGACCCAGGTTGTGTTCGATGCCGACCTCGGCGGCATTCTCCACCTGGGCCGGGGTTCCACCCAGGCGTTCGCACAGTGCGCCGGCCGCCATCGAGCAAGCGGAGCCGACCTCCCCCTGGCAGCCGACCTCGGCACCGGAGATCGAGGCGTTTGTCTTGAACAGAATGCCGATGGCCGCCGCGGTGAGGAGGAATCGGACGACGCCGTCGTCGTCGGCGCCTGGCACGAACCGCACGTAGTAGTGGAGCACGGCGGGGATGATCCCGGCTGCGCCGTTGGTGGGGGCGGTGACCACCCGACCGCCGGCTGCGTTCTCCTCGTTGACGGCCAGGGCGTACAGGTTGACGAAGTCGATGATGTGGAGCGGATCGTGATCGTTGGGTGGCTTGGCCAGTCGGCGGTGGAGCGCCGGGGCCCGACGAGGGACCCGGAGCCCGCCGGGCAGGATGCCCTCGGTGGTGCAGCCGGCTTCGATGCACTCGGCCATGACCCGCCAGCGATACAGCATCCCCTCGCGCACCTCGGCCTCGGTGCGCCACGCCTGCTCGTTTGCCAGCATCACGTCGCTGATCGACAGATCGTGCTCGGCGCAGATGGCCAGCAGCTCCTCACCGGAGTTGAACGGGTACGGCACCGGTGTGTCGTCGACGACAATCCGGTCGAGACCCTCCGCCTCCTCGTCGATCACGAACCCGCCGCCCACCGAGTAGTAGGTGCGCTGCCGGATCTCGCTGCCGTCGGCCCGAAAGGCGGCGAAGGTCATGCCGTTGGGATGGCCGGGCAGGGACGTCCGTTTGTGCAGGATCACGTCGTCGGGGGCATAGGCGATCTCGTGGCGGCCCAGCAGCCGGAGTCGACCATCGGCGGCCATCGCCTCGACCCGGGCGTCGCCCGTGGCGGTGTCGACGGTGGCCGGATCCTCGCCCTCGAGCCCGAGCAGGACGGCCTTCGGTGTACCGTGCCCTTTCCCGGTGGCGCCGAGTGAACCGTAGAGGTTGACCTCCACCCTGGCCACATCGGTCAACAGTCCATCGTCGGCCAACCCGGAGGCGAACATCAACGCCGCCCGCATCGGCCCCACCGTGTGCGACGACGACGGTCCGATCCCCACCGAATACAGATCAAAGGCGCTGAGAGCCATGTCGCTATTCTGACAGATGCGATCCACCAGGCCGGCCCCGACCACATCGACGCTCTCGTTGCCACGATGCCTCAGCCGAACCGCAGACAGTGCCTACAGCCCGAACGGGTAGGTGTCGGGAACCCCGGCCACTTCATGGGCCGCCAAGGGGTGGATGGGTGACGACCGGTCGAACCAAATGTACTCGTCGAACTGTCGCGGCAGCGACGCCTGAAAGTAGTGGCTCTGCAGTTCCGTCTCGGGCCGGTAGATGACCCCGATGGCCCGCTCGAGCCGGGGACGGCTCAGCTCGTCACGCAACTCCTCGCGGTGGGCGTGACGCAGGTGGAGGAAGAAGGCGGGAATGCCGGTGTCGTGGCACAGGCGCTCGTAGCTGTCGGGGTGGGAGGGGCGGATCGGCTTGCGCTCCATCGGGCCACCCCAGTCGCTGGCCGCGGCCACCACACCATCGTGCGTCCCGAAGCCGACCAAAAAGGCCCCCTCGCCGTACTCCCGACGAGCTAGCATCCCGACGTTGTGTTCGCCCCGGGCCCCCATCTCGGTGGCCGAGGCGTCACCGACGTGGGAGTTGTGCTCCCATACAACCACTTTGGCCGGCACGCCGGCGGCCGGACCACGCCGGAGCCGGATCGCCTTGAGGGTCTCGAACATGTGCTGGTCCCGAAGGTTCCACGAGGCCCGGGATCCGTGGTACATGATCCGGTAGTAGCGCTCGGCGTTGGCAACCACCAAGGCGTTCTGGGTGGCGTCGAAGTACTCCTCGCCGGAACCCCGGCCGGGGCCGGGGCCCAGCTCCAGCCGGCGTCTCAGCAGGTCGGTCAGCACGCCGACCACCTCGTCCTCACAGCCGATGAAACTCCCGGTCACCACCGCCCGGCCGTAGGTGGCAGGGTCGTGTTGCCAGGGACTGAGGCAGCCATAGCGGTGTCGGGCCAGAGCCGCCGCTTCGGGATCCACCCCATCGAGGTAGTCGATGACGGCAGCCCGGGAGGTGTAGAGGCTGTAGATGTCGAGACCGTGGAAGCTGACCCGCCGCTCGGCGCCGACGTCGGCGTTGTGGAGATGGAGCCAGTCGACAAAGTCGCGGACCTCCCGGTTGCGCCACATCCACGTCGGGAACCGGGAGAACGGCTCGAAGTCCGGACCCGACGCAGGCCGATGGCGAACCCAGGCGTCGATCCGGGCGGCGTCCGGATGGTCGGCCTCGACCGCCACAGCGGTGAAGCCCTTGTGGAGGATCAACTCTCGGGTGATGCGGGCCCGCAAGCGATAAAACTCCGACGTGCCGTGTGACGCCTCGCCGAGCATGACCACCGGGTGATCACCGATTCGGTCGAGCAGTCCGCCGAGTTCGGCGTCCTCGATCGACGACATCGGCTGGGCCTCCTCCCGGACCAGCGTGGCCGGTCCGGATGGCATCGACCGGGGCCGGGGCACCACCAGGGTCCGCTCCCCCGACGGCTGCCATCCCTGGCTGCCGACGAGGGGAACGAACCGAACCGGACCGAGATCCTCCTCGACCGTGTCGTCGCCGACCCGGCGGACCCGCAGGAGACGCTGGCCCCGGGTTTCGGGTCCGACGGGAATGACGAGACGGCCACCCTCGACCAGTTGCTCGATCAGCGCCTCGGGGACCGAGGGCCCGCCGGCAGTGACCACGATGGCATCGAACGGGGCCTGCTCAGGAAGCCCGAGCGTGCCGTCGCCGTGGATGACGTGGGCGTTGTCGTAGCCGAGATCGGCCAGACGTCGGGCGGCCTGATCGGCCAGGAGGGCGTGGCGCTCGATCGTCCAGACCTCGGCCGCGATCCGGCTCAACACCGCCGCGCCGTAGCCGGAGCCGGCACCGATCTCCAGAACCTGGCTCCGCTCGTCGAGGCCTGCGGCCTCGGCCATCACGGCCACGATCATGGGCTGGGAGATGGTCTGGCCCTCTTCGATGGGCAGCGGCGTGTCCTCGTACGCGAACTCGGCCATCTCCGCCGGCAGGAAACGCTCCCGGGGCACGATCCGCATCGCCTTCAGCACCCGCTCGTCGGCAACCCCACGCGAGGCGATGTCACGCTCGACCATACGTCGCCGCCGCTCACCGAGATCCTCGGCGAATGCCTTCATATCGAGATCGTAGAGATGCTCGATGAGTTGCAAAAGAGTCGAAGGTCCCCCGGGCGCCGGGTCAGCGGTTGACGTAGGCCCGGCCGATGGTGAAGGCCATCACCCCGGATCCCAAGCCGACCAGCAGGACAACCAACAGGAACCGGGCGGACCGCGACGTGTCGCCTCGAGCCAGCCATCCCCCGGCCAGAAAGGCACCGAGCGGGATCAGGCCGCCGATGTAGTGGATGTAGAGCTGCCGAATGCCCTGCCCCTGATCCAGCAGCTTGATGCCGAGCAGGGCCTGTCCGACCAGCGCTGTCTGGGCGGCGAGGAACGACCACCTCGTCGTTCGGGAGGCCGGACGGGCGTTCCGGACATCCCAAGCCAGCAGCGCCACCGACGCCGCGAGGACGACGAGCGTCAGCAGACCCCACCAACGATGGGCGGACGAGCTGATGATGATGTTGTCGATGACCCCGTCGCCGACATCGGTCGCAATCACGGCGCCGACTCTAGCCGGTGCCGCCACCGTGTCGACGACGGCACGGTGGCCGACGGTGACCGCGGGTACGGTTGTGCGAACACTCATCCGGAAGGGGACGGCGATGACCGACGAATCGACGATCGACAAACGTGTTGGCGAGGCGATCGAACTGGCGCTCGCCGCTCGGAGTCGGGCCTACTCGCCCTACTCCGATTTCCCGATGGGGGCCGCTGTGGTCGACGAAGCGGGTCGGACTGTGTCGGGCGCCTTGGTCGAGAACGTGTCGCTCGGCCTGGCCATGTGTGCCGAACGGGTTGCTCTCTTCTCCGCCGTCAACGGGAGGGTCAAGCCGGTTGTCCTGGCCCTGGCATCGCGTCGTACGGGCGACGAGTTGACCTTCCCCTGCGGCGCCTGCCTGCAGGTCGCCCTCGAGTTGGCGGGTGAGGAGCTGCTGGTGGTTGCCGTCGATCCGGACGGTGTGAGCGACCGGGTCCGCCTCGGCGACCTCATCACCCGGGGGCCGCAACGCCACCACTTCGAACCGGACGATCGCGGCTAGCGCAGTGACGTGGGGCGACCTGTGCGGCAAATGGTGGCACCGGGCGCACGCCCCGTTTCGCGGTCGGCAATGGCGGGTATCGTCGAAGCATGGCCCGATATGTCGTTCACGTCCGAACACCACTCGATCAGGCAGCCGCCTTCGACTACATGGCCGACCTGAGAAACTTCGAGGGCTGGGACCCCGGCGTTCTCGGGGTCGAGCAGGTGGAGGGCACCACGCCGGTGATCGGGGCGGAGTACGACGTCACGGTTCAGGCCCTACCGAAACCGATGGTGCTGCGGTACCGGATCATCACGTTCGATCCAAGCCACCTCGTGGTCGCCCTGGCCGAAAGCACCCTACTCACCTCACTCGATCGCATCACCGTCGATACCGACGACGAGGGCACGACCGTCACCTACGATGCCGAGCTCACCTTGAGCGGACCACTGGGTCTCGCCGACCCGCTCCTCGGGATCGCGTTCAAGCGGATCGGCGACCGAGCGGCCGCCGGTCTGATCGAAGCCCTCGACGGCGAACGCGTCGAGTGGCCCGCATCCAAGTAGCACGCCGCGGCGGCGTTCACAAAGGAACCGTGTTGGTATGGATCTGAACGACTTCTCGGTGGGTGGCGTCGTCGACACGATGCTCGAAGTGCCGATCGTGCCGAGTTTCACCCGAATCGGCTACGAGACCCGGAAGCGAGTCGACGGTTGGACCGATCTGTCGGACTACGACCTCACGGGGCGGACGATGGTGGTGACCGGGGCGACGTCGGGGTTGGGTCGGGCCGCGGCCGAGCAGCTGGCCCGCTGCGGGGCCACGGTGATCGTCGTGGGCCGGAGCGCCGACCGCAACCAGGGTGTGGTCGACCAGATCATCGCCGAAACCGGCAACCCCGCGGTCTCCCAGGTGGCGGCCGACATGGGCCGCCCTGACGAGGTGCGGGCCCTGGCCGATCGGATCCTCAGCGACCATGAACGTCTCGACGTCCTGGCCCACAACGCGGGCGCGCTGACCAACGAGCGGGAGAACGCCCCGGACGGCACCGAGTCGACGGTGGCCGCCCAGGTGATCGGTCCGTTCCTTCTCACCACGCTGCTGCTCGACCGGCTGATCGAGTCTGCACCGTCGCGGGTGCTGACGATGTCTTCGGGTGGCATGTACTCGACGGGTCTGACCGTCAACAAGCTCGAGATGCCGGCCGACGACTACCGCGGGACCGAGCAGTACGCCAGGGCCAAGCGGGCCCAGGTCACCCTCAATGAGATGTGGGCCGAGCGCTTCGGCGGACAGGGCGTACACTTCCACGCCCTGCATCCGGGCTGGGCCGACACACCCGGAGTCGATCGATCGCTGCCGACGTTCTCCAAGGTCGTCGGCCCGCTGCTGCGCACGGCGGAGCAGGGCGCCGACACCCTCGTGTGGCTGGCAGCCGATGACGAGGCGCTCGACACGAACGGCTCCTTCTGGCTCGACCGCCGCATCCGTCCGATCCACAAGCTCGGATCGACCCGGCGGAACGACACCCCCGATCGACGGCGGCAGTTGTGGGATTGGGTCGTCGAGCGAAGCGGTGTGGATCCGGCCGACCGGGCCGGCTGATGGGCGATCGGTCGAGCACGATCCTCGTCTTCGGCGACCAGCTGAACCGGCGGATCGGTGCCCTGGCCGACGCGAACCCCGACGACAACCGCGTCCTGCTGATCGAGAGCGACCAGCTGTTGACGGCCGGGCGGCACCGTCAACGTAACCATCTGGTGGTGACGGCGATGCGTCGGTTCGGCGATGAGCTCACCGACGCCGGGTTCGAGGTCGACCGGCGACGGGCCGCCACCATGCGGGTCGGGATCGAGGAGCACCGGGCCGAGTTCAAACCCGACGGGATGATCGCCACCGAACCGAACTCCCGCGGTGGTCGGGCGCTGTGCCGCCAACTCGATATCGGGCTGGAGCCGAGCAACCAGTTC
Source organism: Acidimicrobiia bacterium (assembly GCA_029863385.1). GTDB lineage: Bacteria > Actinomycetota > Acidimicrobiia > Acidimicrobiales > SZUA-35 > JAHELU01. Next base: position 32,635 of record JAOTVU010000004.1, on the reverse strand, counting down.
CTCTGCCACCACGACGACTTCGCCGACTGGGCCGACGGCCGCTCGACCATGAAACTGGAGGACTTCTACCGGTGGAACCGGGCACGCCTCGGCTACCTGATGGACGGCGAGGGTGATGGGGCCGAACCCGTCGAGGGACGCTGGAATTTCGATCACGACAACCGGGAACCCCCGCCGGACGACCCATCGATGTTCGCTTCACCACCCACCTCCCGCCTCGACGACGTCGACGACGAGGTGCTCGCCTCCCTCCCCGACGGGCCGAACAACCACGGCGCCGAGCCGGTCGGGATCTGGCCGACATCACGCCGGGCCGCGCTGGCCCGCCTCAACCACTTCCTCGATCGCAACCTCGAAAACTTCGGCCGCTACGAGGACGCCATGACCTCCGAGTCGTGGCATCTCGCCCACTCGCTGCTCAGCCCCGCGCTCAACATCGGGCTGCTGATGCCCGACGAGGTGTGCGATGCGGTCGAGGAGCGCTACCGCGCCGGCCAAGTACCGATCAACTCGGCCGAAGGCATCATCCGCCAGATCATCGGGTGGCGGGAATACGTGTGGGGTCTCTACTGGCTGTGGCCGGATCACATCGACTCGAACACCCTGAACCATCGACGGGAGCTGCCGCCGATGTTCACCGGGGCCGCCTCCACCGAGATGGCCTGTCTGGCCGACACGTTCGCCGGACTCGACGAGCGGGCCTGGGTCCACCACATCCCCCGGCTCATGCTGCTGTCGAACATGGCCAACCTCTACGGCATCCACCCCAGACGGGTGATGGAGTGGATGTCGGACCGCTACATCGACGCCGCCGAGTGGGTCATGGTCCCCAACGTGATGGGTATGGCCCTGTGGGCCGACGGCGGCCGGATGGCCACCAAGCCGTACGTGTCGGGTGGTGCCTACATCAACCGGATGAGCGACTACTGCTCATCATGTCGCTACAACCCCCGCAAACGGACCGGCGACGACGCCTGCCCGTTCACCACCCTCTACTGGGACTTCATGGCCCGGCACCGCGATCGGCTGGCCGACAACAACCGCATGGCCCGACCCCTCGCCAACCTCGACCGGCTTTCCGATCTCGACGACGTGCGCGCTCAGGCCGAGCGCACGATCCGAGCCATCCGCGACGGCCGAGCCTGACCCCTTCCCCCGCACGGTTCGCCTCAGCCGACCGGGAGATGCTCCGCCAGGAACGCTGCCGTCGCCTCCCAGGCCGCAGCAGCGGCCGGAGGGTTCGAGAACATCGGATTGAGGTGGTTGTCGAACGCGTGGCCGGCGTCGGCCTGGATGAGAACATCCGCGTTGTCGACATCGGCGAAACGATCGGCCACCGCCCGGGAATCCTCACTCGGGAGGTAGGGATCGGAGCCGCCGAAGTGGAACAGGATCGGACAGGTGATCGCATCGGCCTGATCGAGGTTGCCGGCGACGCCACTGCCGTAGTAGCTGACCGCACAGGTCGGGTCGAGTGCGGCGGCGCCGAGGAAGGCCAGGGTGCCACCGAAGCAGAAGCCGATGAGGCCTGCATCGCCGGTGCACTCGGGCAGGCGCCGTAGGTGATCGACGGCGGCGCCAACGTCGGCGCCGACGGTGCTCCAGTCGAAACCGCCGACCATCGCAAACGCCGACTGCATGCCCTCCTCGCCCTCCTCCGACTCGACCACGAACCCGGGCTCCTGCCGCCAGAACATGTCGGGGGCGAGGGCGACGTAGCCCATCCGGGCCAGACGCTCGCACACCGACCTGATGTAGTTGTTGACGCCGAAGATCTCCTGCAGCACCACCAACCCGGGACCGGACCCGGCATCGGGAACGACGACGTGGGCGTCGAAGCTGCCGCCGTCGACCGTGACGGTCTCGGTACGTGATGTGGTCATGAACACTCCTGATCGTCCGCGGTGCTGCTCAGCCGAGACTAGTCGCCGCCGGGCGGACAGCGGTCACCTGGCCCGGAACCCGCCAGCGGACTACCGTGGGAGCGGAGGAGTAAGCATGGACCTTCCCTGGGGTGTCCTCATCATCTACGCCGCTCTGGCCGTGTGGGCGGGGTTGCTGATCGACGGGTGGCGACGGGGCGCGTTCCGATACTTCCTCGGATTCGGTGTGCTGCTGTTGCTCGCGCTGAACGTGCGCTACTTCATCGAGGGCACCTCGGGGGCGATTCCGTTCTTCATCGGCATCTACGATGTGCTCGACAATCTGGGTCTCTCCGAGTCCGACACGGTTGCCGCGATGGCCTCCTGCCCGGACAACGTCTGCTCGGTATGGGGTGATCGGTTCGCTCAGCACCCCGCCTGGGGTGTTGCGTTCTACGACCGATTCGTCAACGGCCCCGGACTCCGCAACGGACTGTTGTACGGACACATCGCCTTCAACTCGGTGACGTTCGTGCTGATGCACTGGCAGCTGGCCCGACCCGGTTCGGGCGACGACCGCCGGCGAGGCCGCCATCGACTCGTCGGCCGCATCACCTTCACCACGCTCACGATCGGGACGCTGTGCGCGGTCATCCTCGCCTCCGAACATGGCTCGATCAGCGAGTACGGCGGCAATCTGGCGATGACCGGATTCTGGTTCATGTCGCTGTGCGTCTACACCTGTGCCGTCATGGGCGTGGTCGCCGCCCGCCGATCCGACGCCGCCGCCCACCGGATCTGGATGATCCGTTTCGTCGGCTCCATGTGGGGATCGTTCTGGCTGTTCCGGGTGATGCTGTTCGTGCTCGATCCGCTGCTTCGCAACTACAACGCAGCGGCGATCCTCATCTGCATCTGGTTCTCGGCACCACTGGGCATCGCCATCGCCGAGTGGGCCAGGCATCGCTTCTCCAGCGGGCGGAGACGGGTTCCGGCCGTCGGCCTACAACGGGCCTGACCCGCCGCCGAATCAGGCCGAACGATCGACGTCAGGCCGAATGGTCGACATCGTCGGGCCGGTACTCCAGCAGCAGGGCGGCCGTAACCCCGTCGATCGCTCCGCTGACACCAAGGTCGTGAGCCGACTGGAAGTTGCGCACCCACGTCTCGGTCTCGTTGCCGAAGTCGCCGTCGGCTCCAAACCGGGGGAGCGACCGTGCATTCCATCCCTTGAGTGCGGTTTGGAACCGTCGCACGGCCTCCCCTCGATCGCCGTTTCGTAGCACCACGTTGTCCTCCTCGTCGCCCGGATCCACAGCCCGGCGATTGATCTCGTCGATCCGCCCATACAAATTGTCGCCCGGACATGAGGTCGCCCGGACGTCGCGATGGCCACCGGTGAGCATTGCCGGCCACCAACCCTGCCGATGCCCGTGGGCCACCAGCTCGGCGATCCGACCGACCAGCGCATCGGAGACCGGCATGACGTCGAAGTTCCCCATCACGCATATGGCGTGGGAGATGGAGTTACGGCCGAACGTGTGGCCGCCGAGCACCCCTGCCCCCCGTCCTTCGTACACGGCCAGGGAATCGCGGTCGATGAGGTAGGAGTAGGCGATGTCCGACCAGCCACGGATGTCCATGTGGAAGTTCTGGATCGAGCGCATTCCCGACGCTCCCCGCTCGCCCCCGGCCGTGTGATGGAGCCAAAGCTCCGGGGTGGGGAGGGGAATCGTGGAGCGGCGCCGGGGCGCCCGTGCCCCCCAGCTCCGTCTGTCGATGATGTCGACCACAAGCCCTCCATCCGTCCTGCGCCCGCCAACATCGACATCGTAGTGCACGGTTGGCGCCGACGAGGCGCGAAACGACCCGGCCACCGTTGTGGCCGGGTCGATTCGGGGAGGATTCGATCTACTGGTCGAACAGGATCACACCGCGAATGTTCTCGCCGTTGCGCATGGCGTCGTAGCCCTCGTTGATCTGATCGAGCGTGTAGGTCTTGGTGATCAGCTCATCGATCTTCAGCTTCCCTTGGAGGTACAGCTCGAAGAGGCGAGGGATGTCCTTGCGGATGTTGGCCGAGCCGAACAACGATCCGATCACCTGCTTCTCCATCATGGTCAACATGATGGCCGGGACGTTGATCGTGCCCTCGGAGGTTGAGTGCAGGTTGGTGACCACGATCTTGGCCCGCTTCCCGCCGAGGTTGAAGCCCTGACCAAGCGCCTCGGCGCTGCCGGTGCCCATGGTCATGATCACCTTGTCGTAGCCCCGATCCCAGGTGGTCTCACCCAGCTTCTCCATTGCCTCCGCCATGGAGGAGAAGGCGTGGGTGGCCCCGAACTCCATGGCCTGCTCCCGCTTGAACGCCACCGGATCGATGGCGGCGACGACACGGGCCCCGGCCATGGCCGCACCCTGAACGGCATTGGCTCCGATGCCACCGCAGCCGACGACGGCCACGTAGTCGCCGGGCTGCACGTCGGCCGAATAGACGGCCGACCCCCAGCCGGTGACGACACCGCAGCCGAGCAGGCAACCCTTGTCGAGAGGCCAGTCCTTGTCGACCTTGATGCAACTCGCCTCATTGACGACGGTGTGCTCGGAGAACGTGCCAATGAGACACATCAGGCCGAGGTCCTTGCCGTCGAGCGTGTGATGACGGTGGGTGCCGTCGAGCGCCTGGGTGCCGTCGGCGAAGGTGGCGAGCAGGTCGCAGAGGTTGGAGTGGCCGTCGGCGCACGACGGGCAGCGACCGCAGGCGGGGATGAAGCCGAACACCACGTGGTCGCCGGGTTCGAGCCAGTCGACGCCGTCGCCCACCTCCTGTACGATGCCCGCACCCTCATGGCCGCCGATCATGGGCGGTCCCGGCACCAAGCCGGCGATGTGCCCGTCGAGCGCGTGCTCGTCCGAGTGACACATGCCCGACGCCACCATCTTCACCAGCACCTCGTTGTGTTTCGGCGGATCGAGTTCGATCTCCTCGACACTCCATGGCTGGTTGTACTCCCGCAGTACCGCGGCTCGAGTTCTCATGAGCTACCCCTTGTTTCGATTTGACACATCCCTGACGGATGGCAACGGCTCGATAGTAGATCGGGGTGGCGACGCGAACAAAAGCATCCGCCGCCGGCGGGGCCGGACGGACCCGTTTTGGTCGGTGATCCAGGTCGGTACTAGCTTTGGCTGTGGTCGTGCGCAAGCGCGAGGGAGTGGGTCAAGCCCACAGGGGAACAACCAAAGAGGAGTAGGCGGTGCCCACCACACTGGCGGAGGTCCTTGCCGAGGACCGCATCGAGTTCAGCGAACTCAAAGAGGAATACAGTCCGGTCTTGAACCTGGTCAACGTGTTGATCGGGGTGATCCCCAACTGTGACCCGTACCTCGAGATCTGGCCGCCGGGGTTCCGGACCTACAACCTCATCGTCCCCAACTTCCTCAACCTGCCGCAATCGCTTCTCGGGCGGGGCGCACCGAAGGACATCGTCGGCCTGGCCATCTACGCTTCATCCCGCGCCGCCGACTGCATGTACTGCTCGGCCCACACCTGTTCGTTCGCACTTCGCCGCGGGTCGAGCGCCGAGGCGGTGACCGGCGAGTCGCGGACCGCAGGCGAGGCGGCGGCCGTGGCGGTGGCCGAGGCCCTCTCGACGATGCCCCACCACTACACGCCCGAACTCGGCCGCGAACTCCAACGCCACTTTTCGCCCGACGATACCGAATGGATCGTCATGGGCGTTGCCATGATGGGGTTCCTCAACAAGTTCATGGACGCCATCGGGGTTGAACTCGAACCCGAGGCGGTGAGCGACGTCTCGGAACTCATCGGCCCGACGGGCTGGTCGATCGGGCAACACGGATGGGACGGCGTCGGCGAGGGGCCCGAAACGGCCGACGGCAACAAGGCGGTGGGCCTCCAGGGCGACGGCGAGGGCAGCGAGCTGCCGCCGACCGACTCCCTGTCGACGATGCTGAAGGTGTTCCGCAACGCTCCGGGTGCCGTCCGTCTCGAACGGCGCTGGATGGCCGGCCTGCCCAAGGGCGCCGAAGCCCTGCGGCGGCACATCGCCGACACCTACGGTTTCGACGAACCGCTGCTCACCACACTCGGTCAGCGCCGGATCCGGCGGGCGTTGGCCGCCGTGCTGCGCCACAACCTCGACGGCACCCAGTCCGAACTGGGCATCGATCTCAAGGCCCTGGTCGGGTTGGTGTTCGCCCACCACGCCGGGAACGCTCATCTCTTCGCCCAATCGGGGAACCTGGCGGCTCGCAACGGGGTCGCTTGTCGACCATCGAGACCATCGCCGGCTTCGACCCCGACGCGTCCGAGAGCGATGCGGCCCTCCTCGACGATCGCACCAGGGCTGCCCTCACGATGGCTCTTCGCACTGCCCCCAGCCCGGCTCGGGTCGACGAGGCCACGATCGAAGCCGCCGACAAACATCTGTCGTCGGCGGAGACGATCGAGATTGCAGTGTGGGTTTCGGTGCTCCAGCTCATCCACCGGCTCACGGTCTTCTACGGGCTCGACGGACATCATGAGTAGTGCTTGACTGGAAACGTGTCGGTGCTGCCTACTCTTTGGTTTGGCAATGCGTCGTCGACACCGACCGAGCTGACGATCCTCGAGGGAGAGCAGGTTCTGGGTCGAGCCGCCGACGCTGACCTTTGCCTGTCCGAAACCTTCGTCAGCACCTATCACGCCCGCTTCACCTGGCAGAAGGGTCAGTTGAAGGTTCTCGACCTCAACTCCACCAACGGCACGCTGGTGAACGGGGTGCCGGTCGTGGGATGGACGACGCTGACCGACGGTGACGTCATCGAGTTCGGCGGAATCGAGGCCGTGGTCACCCTGCCGACCGTGATCGATCTCGACGAGCCGGCCGCCTCGTTCCCACCGCCGCCGCAGCACGTGAGCCGGCTGACGACGGGAGAGATCCCAAGGGTGCTCACCGACGGAGCCGACGACGCTGCTTCGATCGGGTACGAACACCCCGAGGATGCCCCCGCAGCCCCGACCGGGAGGGTGGCGCCGATCACGCTCCCCCCGACGCCACCAACCGGTATCACGATCACCGACATCGAGGCCGTGACCGAGGGCTACGGCGATTTCGATGGCGGCGTGTTCGACGACGGCCTCGGCTACGGGAGTCCGTACGGGGACACCCATCCCGAGAGTGTTCGAGGACGGGGACGGAACAGGCGGCGGGTGTTGGAGAACGGGGACCGGTCCGACGGCCACCGTCGTCCGACTCCGGCCTTCAGCCGCGACGGGGTGAGCCCGATCGTGATCATCATCGCGGTGGCGTTACTCGTTGTGATCATCCTTGCCGCGGTGTTCTTCTCGTGAGGGCGGGCCGCAGGTGAGGGCGGTCCGATCGTGATCGTCGTGCACGCCGGTCACCGGGTCGACGCCCCGGGTCGGGAGACCGGGCTGTTCCCGGTCGAGCGCAGCGGAAGCGTGTACCGCCGGCTGTACCTTCTGATGATGGAGCTACGGCCGCAGCTGGTGGTGACCGCAGCGGCCGGTGGGGCCGATCTGTTGATGCTGCGGGTGGCCGAGGATCTGTTCATCCCCCGGATCGTGGCCCTCCCCCTCCCGGTCGACGACTTCCGTCGACGGTCGGTGGCCGACCAGGGCGATCGCTGGGTCGAGGCGTTCGAGCATTCACTGGCCTGTGCCGACACGCTCGTAACCACCGACCTGTCCGAGTACGACGACTGGTGGCGGCGGGGCAACGACCTCCTGCACGACTGCGCCATCGAGGCCTGCGGTCGGATCAACGGGACAGCGGCGGATCGGATCGTGGCCGTCGTGGTCCGAAGCGGCAAGTGCCCGGGTTCGGGCGGCACCGCCGACTTCGCGGCCAAGGCGGCAAGGCGGGGTTGGCCGATCCACGTCGTCGATCCGCTCGACGATTGAGGTCTCGCTCGGCTCGGCCGCTGTACCCCTTCGGCCGACTGCTCAGGGATGAATCAGGGTCGAATCAGGGTGAGACCTGATACCCGATCATCGGCGGAGGCCTCATCATGGAACCCATGAACGACATCAACATCGAAACCTCCCTCCAGGGCAACGAGGTTCCTCCCGCCGACACGACGAACGGTTCGCCGGGATTCGAAACCGGAGCCCCCGAACCACACGCGTCGGCCCCGACCACGTCGACCAGCGTCAACCCCCGGATCAAGGTGCTCGAGCGGAAGAACGGCATGATCGGCGGCGTTGCCGGCGGACTGGCCGACTACCTCGACATCGACGCCACCATCGTCCGCCTCATCCTCGTGGGCCTGTCGCTTGTCACGATGCCGGCCATCCCCCTGGCCTACATCGTCGCCTGGATCATCATCCCCGAGGAGGGCAAGTCGGCGGTCACGGCGACCCCGACCTGACATCCAGCGACGCCGAGGCGCGTTCCGTTCCCGTTCTGGGGTTCCCCGGTCCCACTTCGGGGCGTGTGGAACCCCAGAACGCTCAGTCGGCGTCGGACGGAGCATCGGCGTCGGACGGGGCGGCGGGGGGCGCGTCGGGATTGTCGACGGCGTAGGCCTTCAGGTCGGATAGATCACACCAGTCGAGCGTGCGGGCGTGGGTGGCGGCCAGAACCACCTTGGGCGCCATACCGGCCTCCAACGCCTCGGCCCACCGTGGCGCGCACAGGCACCACTGGTCGCCGTCGGACAGGCCGACGAAACCGAACTCCGGGCGGGGGGTCGACAGATCGTTGCCCTTGCCGGCCGAGAACTCCAGGAACTCGTCGGTCATGATGGCGCACACCGTGTGGACACCGTGATCGTTGCCGTCGGTGTTGCAGCAACCGTCGCGGAACCAACCGGTCCGGGGATTCATCGAACAGACCTGCAGATCTTCACCGAGCACGTTGAGGGGCATGGGTTGATTCAACCACCAACCAGCGACAACTGCTATGGGATGGCGCCGGTGGGTCGAGCACCGGAGACCTCTTCGAAGCAGGCGATGAGTTCGGCGAGATGGCTGAAGAGCGGGTCGGCGCCGTTCTCGAACGGGGTCTTGCCCAGACGGACGATCACCAGGTCGAGCCCCGGCACCACCACGATCACTTGGCCCTCGTAGCCGCTGGCCCGGAACGAGCCGTGGGTGCACGGGTAGACCCACCAGTGGCGGCTGTACCAGTTGAGTGAGTCGGGTTCGACCGAGAGTGGACGGCGGGCGTCGTCGACCCAGCCCTCGGGCAGGATGCGGCGGCCGTCCCACATACCGTCCCGTAGGTGGAGCAGCCCGAATCGGGCGAAGTCGCGGGCCGTGGCGTACAGGAAGCTCGAGCCGACGAACGTGCCCGACCGATCGAAACGGGGATCGGCCGACGACATGCCGAGCGGGCCGAACAGCTCGTCCTCCATGAACCGCCGCACGGCATCTTCCTGCTCGGCGATCGTCGCTCCGGGTTCGGCAACCGCCTCGGTGATGAGCCGGGAGACGATGTTGGTGGTGCCGCTCGAATAGTAGTAGTGCTGACCGGGAGGGTGGGCCAGCGGTTTGGCGGCGGCAAAGGCGGCCATGTCGTCGGCCCCGGTGCCGAACAGCATCTCGAGCACGTCGGTGAGTGCACCGTCGTCTTCTTCCTCGTACTCCTCGACCCAGCGGAGCCCCGACCGCATCTCCAGGAGCTGGGCGGTGGTGATCGCGGCCCGTCCGTCGTCGGCCCAGGCGGCCACCGGCGCCGGCCCGAGGTCGGCGGTGAACCGACCCTGGTGCACCAGGATCCCCAGCAGTGCGTGGGTGAACGACTTGGCCATCGACCACGAGACCAGCGCCTCGGTCGACGCCGACTCGGGGTGGTAGCGCTCGGCCACGATCCGACCGCCCTGGACCACGACCAGCGCAAGCGATTGCCCGAGGCTCGAACCGCCGATCGGTTCGTTGGGCTCGGCAAAGGCCCGGTTGATCTCGGTTCGCAGCCGGATCTCGTCGGCCCCCACGGGTGAGCCGATCGGCCATTCGAGTGTCGGGTACCCGACCTCGGGCGGCTGCGAAGGCAGCGGTACCAGGTCGGAGGGGAGCGGGGAGGGAAAGGCAATGGCCGCCATCGGCCCAGGGTAGAGGCTCCGTGTCTTGCGAGACGGATGGATCTCCGCGAACGGTGTCATCCGGGCTGACTAAGGTGATGACGGTGACCCTTTCCCTGGCCGAGTTGGCGGCCGACGCCGCCCCATATCTCGACCTCGGCGGCGATTCAGCGGGCTCGGCCGGCGAGTCGACCACCGATCCACCGACATGGGCCGACCTGCGGGCACTCCACCGGTACCTGCGGGTGGGTCTGGCCGACCTGGTGGCCGACCGGGACGTCGGACCCGAACGTGGCCCGGTCACGCCGCTGCGGCTGACGAAGGGCCGCGTTCGAACGGCGGCGATCTGCCCGGCCCAGGTGCTGGCCGAGGTCAACCCCTTCGGGATCAACTTCAACATCGCCGTCGGCATCGTCTGTGACGCCGCGGCCGGCGTACTCGCCCTCCATCCCGGCTTCCGGCCGGCTGGTCAGGCCGGCTGGTTCGAAAGCCTGCGTCCCAGCCTCGCACAGGAACACCCCCACCTGACCGAGTTCGTCGACCGGCTCGGTCGCAGCGACCGCGCCGACTTCGACCACGTGGTCGACGACCTGAGCGGCGCACTCCCCGAACTGCTCGGCGACCTCCGACCCCATCGTCCGACCGTGCACCACCGGATCGCCCACGTTCCGGTCGAGGGTGTGCAGATCACCGGTGAAATCGACATCTCCCTCGATGTCACGATCGACGGAACCGTTGGGGGCCGCCTGGTGGCCGAGGTGAAGAGCGGGCGGTTCAATCCCCGGATCACCGACGAGCTGGCCCATTACGCGTTGATCACCACGTTGCAGCAACTCCGCAACGATCCACACGCTGGATCCGCCGGCGAACCGGACCCGGGAGCCGACCCGGGAGAGCCGCCGAGGCGAGTCATCGGCTGTTCGGTCAGCCTTGGCGATCTGGCCGTGGTTCCGGTCACCCTGAGCATGGAGATGTTGGAGACGTCGGCCCGGCGCCTCCTCGACACCACAAAGGGTCTCCTGGCGATCGACGAGACCATGAAGACCGGGGGCCGCCCACCCACCAACCCGGGCGACCACTGCCGCTGGTGCCGTCGGGTTTCCGAGTGCGGCGACGCACCCGACCTCGTGATGGCCGAGATCAACGAGTCGCTGCGGCCGTTGGAAACGCTGCGCTTCGACCCGGAGTTCGACCCCGCTGTCCACGGTGGCGCTGTCGATGACGAGTTCGACGAACCGGAGGTCGAAGCGTCGTGACCGCCATCGATCCCACCCGGTCAGAGCTGCACCAACGGCTGACCATGGAGCTTGCCGATCGACTGACCGAACCGGCGCTCCGCTGCGAGGAGGGCGAGGTTCGCGACCTCGATCGCAACCGGGTCGTGAGGGTGTCCGACCACGACGTCGGCACCGCCGCCCGCTGTCAGGCCAAGGCGGCGGCCATGCCGTCGGAGTTCGAGCCGAACATCTTCACCACCAGCCGTGCCGTGGCACTGCGATCGATGCGGTGGTTGCGACGGACCGGGTCGGTCGTCGACGCCGTCGGCCACACCATGCGCCAGGCCCGTCGCGCCGACCACGATGCGTCCGACGACGCCCCGACCCCCGATATCGACTGGCTCGGTGAGTACCTGGCGGATCCGGCGGCGGCCCCGATCGACGTCCGGGTCCGCATTGCCGCGCGGGCCACCACCTGGCTCACCACGACCCTCGATGTGCTCGGCGTCGACGACCCGCAGCGAACCAGGGGCTGGCGGTTCGACATCCGGCCCCGCTGGCGCTATCCGGGGCGAGGGTTGGCCCTCGACGGGCGGGTGGACCTCGCCCTACCGGCTGCCGGCAATCACTCCCCGGTGTTCGTGCTGTCGACCCTGCATCCCGCCGTGCTCGACCAGGCGGCGTTCAACATCTGCCTCTGGACCATCAACCAGCGCAAACCGCCCGACGAGGTGCTCGTGGTCGAGTTGCCGACGGCCACGCTGCACCGCCTTCCGACCGACGAGCTGTTCGATCGCGGGGTCGACGCAGCCGCCCGGGCCGCCCATGCGGTCACGGCCCGCACCCCCGAAGCGTCCAGGCCGACCGTCGGATTGACCCGCACCCCGTCCGGCTTCACCTGCTCGGCGTGCGCTTGGGCGCACGGCTGCGAGGCCAAGGCCGAGTTCGACCGGCAACCGGCCCATCGGGGTGGCATCCAGCTGACCCCGTCACCCCGCACCACCGACTGACCGCACCCCTCGGGCGGTCGCGGGGTGCGGTCTTGGTGATCGGGAGCCGACGGAACGGTTGAATGGGACCGAGTTGCGAATTGAAACTCGCTCCGGCTAGGGTCGCCCGGGTTGTGACCACGACGCCCGTCAACTGCTCGATCGCCGCCACCACCGACGTCGTCGGCGACCGCTGGACGCTCCTCATCCTGCGCACGATCTTCCGAGGCCACCACCGGTTCAACGACATCGCCGACGACGTCGGCATCGCCCGAAACCTGCTGTCGGACCGCCTCACCAGACTGGTCGACGCCGATGTCATCGAACGGGTGCCGTACCAGGACCGGCCACTACGCCACGAGTACCGCCTGACGGCCAAAGGCGTTGACCTGTCCCCCGCCCTCATCGCCCTCATGCACTGGGGTGATCGCTGGTACGCCGACGACGGCCCGCCCGTCGAGCTCTATCACGACCGGTGCGGCTGCCGGCTCGAGCTGAGCGTCCGGTGCGCGGCGTGCGATGAGCCCGTCGGTCCCACCCACATCGCCAGCCGCCATCCCTGACCCTGTCCTCCCTCCGAAACGGACGCCGATGACCGCAACCACAACCCCGTCGTCGAACGAACTCGACTGGATCAGCTCCGATCCACCCACCGACGAGCTGCTTGGCCGCGCCGCCCGCCGCCGCGACGAGCGGTACGGCCGACGCATCACCTACTCCCCCAAAGTCTTCATCCCGCTCACCAAACTCTGCCGGGACCAGTGCGGCTATTGCACATTCGCCCAGCCTCCGGCCCGGGTCGAGGCCCCGTACCTCGGCCCGGACGAGGTGGTGTCGATAGCCAGGAAGGGGGCCGGGGTCGGCTGCCACGAGGCGCTGTTCACCCTCGGTGAGCGACCGGAGCTGCGTTATCCGGCTGCCCGGCAGTGGCTCGACGAGCACGGCTACGAGTCCACGATCGACTACCTCGCCGCCGTGGCCGAGCTGGTTCTGGAAAAGACGGGGCTGCTTCCCCACGCCAACGCCGGGGCGCTCAGCACCGCCGAACTGGCGAAGCTGCGAGCGGTGTCGCCAAGCCAGGGCATGATGATCGAGACGCTCCGACCCGACCTCGACTGTCACCGCAACGCCCCCGACAAAACGCCGGAGCGGCGCCTCGCAACCCTGGAGGCGGCCGGGGAACTCGGCATCCCGTTCACCACCGGCATCCTCGTTGGTATCGGCGAGACCGAGGCCGACCGCATCGAGGCCCTCCTGGCCATCGCCGAGAGCCATCGCCGGCACGGCCACGTGCAGGAGGTGATCGTCCAGAACTTCCTGCCCAAGGCGGGCACGGCGATGTGGCGATCCGACCCGTGCCCCACCGACGCCTACGCCCGGGCCATTGCGCTGGCCCGTCTGATCCTGCCGACCGACGTCCACCTCCAGGCGCCGCCCAACCTGTCGGATGATTTCGGCGTCCTGCTCGACGCCGGTATCGACGACTGGGGCGGCGTCTCCCCCGTCACCGCCGACCATATCAACCCGGAGCGACCGTGGCCCGTGCTCGACCGTCTACGCTCAGCCACCGAGGCTCGAGGTTTCGCCCTCGCCCCCCGGCTCACGATCCATCCCGAGTTCGCGCTCGACCCGCAGCGGTGGCTCGACGAAAATCTACGGTTCGCAGTGCTCGACCGCTCCGACGCCGAGGGCCTCGGTCGAGACGACCCGGGCGCCGTGTTCCCGCAGAAAGCCGAGTTCGTGAAACACGGTGACGACGGCGCTGACGTCGTCCTGATCGGCGACCGGTCCACCCAGTGGTACTCGGGCGCGCCGGTCACGCCTGTCGAGCTCGTCGACCCCGAACAGGCGGGCGGCGTGACCACCGGCCCCGTGGCCGAGGTGATCGCCGGTGTGCGGGCCGGCCAGGAACCGGGTTTCGACGAGTTGCTCACGCTGTTCCGGGCCAGGGGCCCGGAGGTGGCCGCCGTGGCCGCGCTGGCCGATGACCTCCGCCGGGAGATCGTCGGTGACGAGATCACCTACGTCGTCAACCGAAACATCAACTACACCAACGTCTGCACGTTCAAATGCCGGTTCTGCGGCTTCTCGAAGGGACCGCTCAGCCTCAACCTGCGGGGCACGCCCTACCTGCTCACGCTGGAGGAGATGCAGGCCCGGGTGATCGAAGCCCGGCAGAAGGGGGCGACGGAGGTCTGCCTGCAGGGCGGTATCCATCCCGACTTCGACGGCGACTACTACATCGACGTGTGCCGGGCGGTCAAAGAGGCGGCGCCCGAGATCCATGTCCACGGCTTCACGGCGCTCGAGGTGACCGAGGGGGCCAAGCGGCTTGGTGAGCCGCTTGCCGACTACCTGCGTCGGGCCATGGACGCCGGCCTGCGATCGCTGCCGGGCACAGCGGCCGAGATACTCGACGACGACGTTCGCCGCGACCTGTGCCCCGACAAACTGTCGACCGGGGAATGGCTGGAGGCGCACCGCATCGCCCACTCGGTTGGCCTGCGGTCGAACGTCACGATGATGTTCGGATCGATCGAGCAGCCCGAGTCGTGGGTCCGCCATCTGCTGCTCACCAGAGAACTGCAGCGCGAGACCGGTGGGTTCACCGAGTTCGTCGGTCTGCCGTTCGTGCACATGGCCGCCCCGATCTACCTCCAGCGCAAGGCCCGGCGGGGCCCGACGTTCCGGGAGAACCTGCTGGTCCACGCCGTGGCCCGCATCGCCTACCGGGGTGCGATCGACAACATCCAGTCCGGGTGGGTCAAGATCGGGTTCGACAGTGTGCGCCAGTTGCTCCGGGCCGGCTGCAACGACGTCGGCGGCACGCTCATGGACGAGAACATCTCCCGAGCGGCCGGGGCAACCCACGGCCAGGAGGTCACCGTCGCCGATTTCGAGGCGTTGGCGGCGTCGATCGGACGCACCGTGGCTCAACGGACCACACTGTATGAACGGGTCGCCGTGGGGTCGTCGGCATGATCACGAATCCGACCGGGCAGGTTACCCCACGCCTCCCCCAACTTATACCCACAAACCGTCCACAGCCTGTGGATAACTTTCCGTGGACACCGAAATGCTTCAGTGATCGACATTCCGGCCGACTTGGAGTTAGTATCGTCGTGACGGGTGGAGTCGTCGAGCTTAGTTTTCCGACCCTCTACGGAGGCACAACATGCCTAAATGGGTTTATCCACTCGCATTCGTCTTCCTCATCTTCGTGATCTACAACGATCCTGCGGGGGCTGGAAGCATGGCCCATGCGTTCGCCGACTTCGTGGGACGACTCATCAGCGCTCTCGGTGAATTCTTCTCGGGTCTGTTCGGCTCCGACGCAGCCACATCGACGAGCGCCGGGGCCGGCGCCAACCTCACGATCCGACCTCAGGTCACGGTGCCGTCGGCACCCACGACCGACCTCTTCGTCCACGGTCACTACCACGGCATCACCGACGGCTGAGGTAAGCAGGTCATGGCCGCTCGGGGATCACGCGGCACATCATCCCTCTTCAAGCCGCTCAACGTTATCGACGTCCTCATCCCCGACGAGGTCGTCCAGTACAACGAGCGGGCGCACTGGGCGAGTCTGATCCAGCCGTTCCTCGAGACGGTCGCCATCCTCATACTCATCACGATGTTCGCCGGTGGGCTCCCTGACGGAGCGCTCGGCGGATTTCTCTTCTTGCTGGCAGCCGCCATGGCCTTCGTGATGTACCGCCAGCAGAACTGGAGGAAACTGTCGCTCTACGCCGGGGCGGCCGGCCTGGTCATCGGGTTCCTCCTGCTCGGGCTGGAGACGATGGCCATCACCCTGATCCTCGTTGCGGCCGGACGATTCGTCTACCGGTCGGCCATGTGGGCCTTCTACGAGCGGCTGTTCATCACCAATCGCCGGGTGATCAGGTCGGCAGGATTCCTTGGCGCCCACATCGACGCCATGCCCCTGACCCGCATCACCGACATCGCCTTCAAGCGCACGGTGCCCGGTGAGATCTTCGACTACGGCACGCTCCGCATCGAGAGCGCCGGCCAGGATCAGGCACTGGGCGTGCTCAACTTCCTCAACCAGCCCGACGTGTTCTACAACATCCTCATCAGTCTCTCCACGACGGCCCTCGGTTCGGTGAAGGATCCGCTGTCGAGGGAGAAGATGGCCGCCTCGCGGGCCGTCACGATCAAACCCCGGGCCGAGCGGCCGTTCCGACTGCCCTCGGTCCTCCGCCGATTGACCGGTGCCGGCGGTGGATCCGGTGGCTCGAGAAGCCGCTCGACCGACGTCACCGACCTCGACGACGGCACCATCAGTACCCCGGTATCGCCGACCAACCAGGTCAATTTCGACGACGGAACCTGATTCTCGGTCAAACGCGGTCTGAACACCTCGCGTAGGTTTCTCTCCCCAAACACCGGCCTCAGCCTCGCTCCCCGGTCGCATTCCGGGGCACACTGGTATCCGTGTCCGGTCTTGTTCGCAGCGCCCGCTGGCTGGTGATACCGGCAGCGGTCTTCCTCCTGGTCATGGTCGGACTGGCGCTGTCGGCCGCCCCCCGGCCCGAGACCGGCGAGCAGGAGCAGCCCAGCGAGCAGGCCGACCCCTCGCCTCAGAACCATCCGCTGCCGGAACCGAGCGCCGGCCAGACGGAGGTCGACCCGCCGTCGGTCACCATCACCACCGAGAATGGCACCATCGAGGTCCGATTCGATCCCGACGGCGTCGCCCGAGCCGGGGTGGACGGCCAGGACGGCGAGTTCGACCTCGTGCCGGGCACCGGCTCCGGGGTTCGGCTCACCCCCGACGGCCGGCTCGAGCCGGTCCCGCCAGGGATGATCGGGCCGGGCGACCTCGGTCTGACGCCGGCCGATCAGGGAGTCGACCTCCACGCCCCCGACAACCCACCGGTCGAGTTGCGACCGGACGGACGGACCGGCGGTGTGTCGGCGAGCCAGTTCGACGGCGAAGCGGTCACACCGCTGACCGGACCCGACGGCATCGTTGCACTCGACGACGGCACGACGATCAGCCCGATCGAGCTGCCGGCCGAGGGCACGGCGACCATCGTCGCCGCACGTCGCGAGCTGCCGTGGCGCTGGATCGCAACCACCATCGCCGCGCTGGCCGTCGCCAGCGCGCTCACTGGCTATCTGCTGCACCGCAGCCACGTCGAGCCGTCGTTCTCGGTAACCACGACACTCGACTGGGCCACCGACGGCACTGAGAACTTCGAAGGCTTCCTCGACCGGCTGGCCGCCGACCCGGATCCCACCAGGGCCATCCGCCTCGCCTTCCATGCCGTGGAACAGGGGCTGAGCGGTCTGCCGCTTCGACGCGAGGAGGAAACACCGTTCGAATGGCATCGCCGGGCCAGCGACACCGTCCCAGCCGTCGAGTCGACCCTCGGCCGCATCTGTGACCTCTACGCCAAGGCCCGGTTCGCGCCCGGACAGGCGACCGAGCAGGATCGCAGCGACATGATCACCCACCTCCGGCGACTGGTGCACGGTGCCCACACGCCCCAACCCACCGAATCCAACGTGGGCACCTCCCCGTCATGACCGTTCTGGCCGACGCCCTGCCTGCGATCGCGTTGCTCGCTGCGATCGGCATGACGATCCTGCTCGTGCGGCTGAATCGTCGGGTCAGCCGGGGAAGCCGTTCGGCCGGGCCGCGAACCGTCGAGCCGCCGAACCCGGCCGGGCTGACCGCCACCCCGTGGGAGTTGGAGGCCATCGACCTGCAACTCCGCTCGCCGAAGGATTCGGCGGCCCGGCGGGACCTGGTGGCCACCGTGAACCGGTTGATAACGGCCAGCAGGGACCGTACGGACCTGGCACCGATGCCGCTCGACGCCTCGAACGACGACATCGAGCGTGTGGTCGCCATCCTCGAATCACGCCTCGACCTCCGGCACGAGTAGGAATGGATCTTCAGGGTATTCGTGCCAAGCCAGCGAGTTTGCGGCACGCAAACTCGGAAAGCCGATCCTCCGGATCGGCGACCAGGAATGGATAGGATCAGCACGGAATGAGTCACACCGATGTTCAGATGGCCGCCGAACGCCTCCTCAACGAGCTGGAGCGTGCCATCGTCGGCAAACGCCAGGTGCTGGAGCTGATCGTCACCGCATTGCTGGCCGACGGCCACATCCTGCTCGAGGACGTACCCGGTGTCGCCAAGACCGCGATCGCCCGGGCCCTGGCCGAGGCCGCCGGGCTCCGATTCGCCCGCGTCCAGTTCACCCCCGACCTCATTCCGGCCGACATCACCGGCGCCACCGTTCTGGCCGGAGCGACCGGAGAGCCCACCTTCCAGCCCGGACCGGTGTTCGCCAACCTCGTGCTCGGCGACGAGATCAACCGGGCCCCGCCCAAGACCCAGTCGGCGCTGCTCGAAGCCATGGAGGAGCGCCAGGTCACCGCCGATGCCGTGACCCGTCGGCTGCCCGAACCGTTCCTCGTCGTCGGCACCCAGAACCCGATCGAGCAGGAGGGCACCTACCCCCTGCCCGAAGCCCAACTCGACCGGTTCCTCATCCGCACCGGTGTCGGCTACCCGGGCCGCGACCACGAGGTGGAACTGCTGATGCGGCGGGCCGGGCGAGTCGGTGACCGGCTGAGCCTGCAACCGGTGCTGACCCGTGACGACGTGGTCGGGCTGCAGAAACGGGTTGAACAGGTTCACGTCTCCCGGCCGGTCGCCCAGTACGTCGTCGACCTCGTCGAGGCCACCCGCTCCAGCCCCCGAACCGAGGCCGGGGCCAGCCCCCGCGGGTCGTTGGCCCTGCTCAAGGCCGGCCGGGCCCGTGCCGCCATGGCCGGACGCTCGCATGTGCTGCCCGACGACATCAAGGCCGTCGCCGAACCGTGCCTCGCCCACCGGCTCCTGCTCCAGCCCGATCAGTGGGTACGGGGCGTGCGAACCGAGCAGGTGGTGCGGGAGATCGTCGGTCAGGTTCCGGCTCCCCAGTCGGTCGAACCGATGGACCAGCAGGCCCGCAATCATCCCCGGCAGGAAACGTGGTCGCAGACCGGTGGGCCCGCCGATCCGAACGCCACCTGGCAGACGCCGACCTCACGCTCGACGGCCCCGTCGCAGCCCGCCCCGAGTGCCCCGGCGGGCGGCTACGTTCCCGGCGAGCAGAGTTGGGGCCAGGGATTCGAGCCTCGGTCACGTTCGATTCTGCAGACCGACATCGAACAGGTCGCCACACCCGCCGGTCGACAACCGTCGTCGTCGAGCCCGCTCGTCGCCCCGAGAGGTGAGCGGGAATCGCCGAGGCGGGCCGGACCGCCGGAACCTCCACGGGTCCCATGACCCGTCATCTCACTCACCGATTCTGGCTGTGCCTCGTCATCGGCCTCGGTGGGCTGACGTCGGCTCTCCTCTTCCGGGCTCTCGAACCGGCAGCGCTCGCCGCCCCCTTCATCGGCGCTCTGGCGTTCTCCCTGGCCGACGGCTGGTGGCCCGAGGTTCGGGTGGTGGCGACGAAGGTGAGCGTCGATCGTGTGGTCGAGGGCGACCTGCTGACGTTCTCGGTCACGGTCGAGACCGACCAGTCGACCGAGGCCGACATCGAGGTCCAATTCCCCCCGACGCTCGTCCCGGTGACGCCGGCCCGGTTCGTGGCCACCGTGTCCGGCCGCCGAACGTTTCCGATCGAGCTCGAGGCCAGACGGTGGGGGGCCAGCGGGCCGGAATGGGTCATGATCACCAACCGCGACAGGCTCGGTCTCTCGGAGCGGGTCTACCGATACCCGGTGAACTCCCCGGTGCGGGTCCACCCACCGGCGGAGCGACTGACCAGCCTCATCCCGCTCTACCGGGAACGCCCGGTCACGGGCGAACATCGGGCCAAGAGCAAGGGCGCCGGCAGCGAGTTCGCGGAGATCCGCCCCTACCGGCACGGCGACTCGGTGCGCATGATCCATCCCCACCTCACCGCCCGGCGGGGAACACCGATGGTGATCGAACGGCATCCCGACCGGTCCTCGACCATCGTTCTGCTCGTCGACTCGGCACAGGACCTCGGCGTCGACATCGAGACATCGCTGCGCTGGACCGTGACGGCGGCGATGGCACTGGGCGAGCGCCATCTGCGGGCTCAGGATCGCCTCGGCCTCCTCGACCTCGGACGCACGATCCGGTGGCTTCCACCCCGCCTCGGGCGGCGCCACCTCCACACGATCGTCGACGCCCTGCTCGCCACCGAAGTGTTCCCCCAGGACATCGATCCGCAGCAGGCCGCCCTGCCGGCCAACCTGCCGTCATCGGCCTCCATCGTCGCCATCTCGCCGCTGCTCAACGAGCGGACGCTGTCGATGCTGGTGACATTGCGGAGCCGGGGTCACGACATCATGGTGATCAAACCGGCGCTGCCCGAACCGGAGGACACGATCAGCCCGCTGGCCCGACGGATCTTCACCGTCGGCAACGAGCTGAACGAACGGTGGCTGCGGGAGCGCCAGGTGGTCGTGATCCCTTGGAAGCCCGACGACTCGCTGGAGCATGTGCTGCGCCGGGTGGCCGTGAGAAAACGGAACAGTGTGGGACGGACCCACAGCGTCGGGCGGTCCAACCATGTCGCGTGAAGCCGGGATCATCGAGCGGGTCGACGCCTGGCGAAGCAACTTCGTCAACCACCACACCCACCCCGAGTGGCTTGGCGGGTTGTCGATCATGTTGCTCTGGGCGGTCGTCGCCTTCGCCGACTCCGGGCTCGTCTTCGGGGCCGGCGCTGTGGTCTTCGGCGTGATCCTGCACTACGTGGCGATGGAAAGCGGGAGCCACACCTGGATGTGGTTGGCCACGGGGGTGGTCCTGCTCTACGTGCTCGTGGCCTACGTGGTTTTGCTGTCGGACCTGGGTCCGCTGGCGCTGACGGCCGGCGGCGCCAGCGCCCTGGCCTACAACGAGACGGTCCGGGTCAACTACATGCGACGGCGCGATTCCGTGATCGACCCGTCGGTGTTCGTCGGGTCGGCGATGGCCGTTGCGGTGGCGGCCGGTATCGGTCTCGTCGGCATCGGCGCCACGGTGGCGATCGGTGACGGCACACAGCGGGCTTGGCTCTGGATGCCGGGGGCCGCTCTCGCCGTGTCGATCGTCGCCTACCTGCTCGTGGTCGTTCCCACCATCCGCGTCCCGGCCAACAGCGACCGACGGTGGGTGCCGGGAACCAGAATCCCGCCGCCCGATTCCACGGACTGATCCACCGGCCGCCCGGCCTGTTCAACGGCTGTCAAGGGCCTCGGGACCGGTCCGATCGGCCCGGGTCGGTCGCCTCACGCGCCCTGGGTGGAATTGCGGCCCACCCTCAAGCAGAACGGCCCTCGACCCGATGTAATTCAGGTGCAACAGAACCGTCAGCGCGAAGGCCGAAACCGGCCCGGCAAAGACGACGAGCGAGGTGCCGTTCTGGTCGAATTCGCGCTCGTTCTGCCGGTGCTTTTGGCGTTCCTGCTCGGCACGGTCACCGTCGGCACGGCCTACGACCGCAATATTTCGATGAACAACGCTGCTCGCGAGTCGTCGCGCTACGGCGCGGTTCGGTCCGTCGAGGGCGACCTCACAGCCTGGCTCGAGAACGTGGCCGACGTCGCCGTCGCATCAGCCACCGGCGACCTGGGCTCGGACGCGGCCGGGCAGTTCGTCTGCGTCGCCTACGTCTATCCCGACGGAACGAGCGACCACGACCGGACCGTTCGGCTGATCGAGGAGTCGGGAACCCGCGAGGTGCAGACGGGGCGGACCTGCTTCACCGACGGTCGAGCGTCCAACGAGCGACGGGTCCAGGTCCAACTGATCCGTGACACCGACATCGAGGCGGTGCTCTTCTCGCAGACCATCACCCTCAACGCGAATTCCGTCACCCGCTTCGAGCGGATCACGGGGTGATCGTGGGCGGCGGCGAACCACGCAACGAGCGGGGCGCCACCATCGTGATGGTGGCTTTCATGCTTGTCGCACTCACTGCGATCGCCGCCACCGTTGTCGATCTCGCCGCGGCCCGAGCCGACCGCGCCTCCAACCAGATCGCCGCCGACGCTGCCGCGACCGCGGCGGCCGACGTGATCGGCGACGCCGGCGGCGACGGCGCCTGTCAGGCAGCGGTTGGCTACCTGGAGGACGCTTCGGGGCAGACCGTCTCCGGCCTGAACTGCGGCGCCTTTCCCCATTCCTGCACCGAGAGTACGGCCAGTGTGGTGGCCGAGGGAACGGCGGGCTCCTTGACCGTCGAGTTCGTCCATCCGGTCCCCGACGCCAGCGGCCTGATGGCACCCGGAGCACTGGGTGCGGAGAGCCAGCCCATCGTGGCGGCCGATGGCGATCCCTGCGATCGGTTCGGGGTGCGGATCGTCGAGACCCACACGGCGTTCTTCGGGCACGTCGTCGGCACCGACGAGCTGACGACATCGATTCACGCGGTGGCGATGAACGGCGCCGGACCCGATGAGGGCCGGGTCTTGAACCTGCTCCTTCTGGAACGGGAGGATTGTGACGTTCTGAGCGTCTCGGGCGGCGCCGGCGGCGCAGGCGGCATCATCGTCGGTCCGTACCTCGACGACGAGACCGGCGAAACCATTCCCGGCCGGATATCGGTCGACTCGGACGGTTCCGGCAGCTGCAAGTCCAAGGGGGTCATCAACACCGACGGCAACACCGCCACCATCCGGGCCGACGGTGAAGCCGGATGCGCCGACGAGCTTCCCGCCGCCCCCGGCGCCGGTTGCGGCCGCATCGAGATCGTGGCCGCCGGTTCCGGTGACTGCGGCTACCCGGCGTGCACCAGCACCGGCATGGTCGCCCCGAACCCGATCACGTCGTCCAGCCCGCTGACCCGGGCGTCGATCGATTGGCTGTACAACTGCAAGGCGTCGTACCCGACCGAACTCGACATCCACGCATGCCCGGACGCAAGCAGCCCAACGGCCTACATCGACAACCTGGTGGCCGACGTCGACACGTCGGGCAGGCCGACCGGCTTCCAGAGTTACTCCGATGCGAGCTACCCCTGCACGATCAAGAACAACGAGGACGTCGACGTCGACGTTGGCAATTGGTTTGTCGACTGCGATCTGACGATCGGCGGGAACCTGACGTTCCCCGGTGGCAATATCGTCTTCGACGGCGATGTCAAAATGTCCGGGCAGTCCACGCTTGCGTTCAACACGGCCAACACCGGAATTTTCGACTGGGTCGGAAAATCGTTCTACGACATCCGCGACAGCTCGAGCCAGGCGGCCTTCGTCTATCTCCGCGACGGCACCCTGTCGAAGGGATCCAAGTCGGTGCTCGAACTCGACAACGTGATGATGTACGTGAGCGACTCGTCGAGCCTCGACGTGGGCGACGGCTCCGGATCGGTTTCGTGGACGGCCCCGATGACCGGACCGTTCGAGGATCTCCTGACATGGTCGGAATCCACCGAGGAGCACAAGTTCGCCGGCGGTACGTCACTCGAACTGGAGGGCGTGTTCTTCGCTCCGAAGGCCACGTTCGTCTACACCGGCAACAGCACCCAACAGCAGGTGTCGGCTCAGTTCATCACCAAGAAGC
Organism: Acidimicrobiia bacterium; assembly: GCA_029863385.1. Lineage (GTDB taxonomy): Bacteria > Actinomycetota > Acidimicrobiia > Acidimicrobiales > SZUA-35 > JAHELU01. The sequence goes on along the minus strand of JAOTVU010000004.1, from coordinate 8,964 downwards.
TCAGCACCAACGGCGGCGGCCTGCTCGACATACGGCCCATCGCCAGCCGGGCGGTGGCGTTCCCGGAGAACCAGGGCACGCTCATTCGCTAGCCCCCGGTAGGGGTCCGGGTTTTCGGTTTTCTCCCGGCTCGCTAGTCTTGAATGGTTCCCCACGGAGTCTCCGCCGCACTCCTCGGCTGAGAACACGGCGCCGGCACCGGCGCGAGAACACCGTCTGTTACTCCTCTGGAGCCTACTCCCTCTTAAGACTGACCTGAGGTCCCACGATGTCCAAGATCTGCCAGGTGACCGGCCGCAAGCCGTCGTTCGGTAGGAGCGTTTCCCACTCGCACCGAGTCACCAACCGACGTTGGAACCCGAATATCCAGACGCAGCGGTTCTGGCTGCCCAGCGAGAAGCGCTGGATCTCGCTGACCGTTTCGGCCAAGGGAATCAAGACGATCAACAAGAAGGGCATCGAGTCCGTTGTTGCCGATATGCGTCGACGGGGGGTGAAGGTCTGATGGCAAAAGCAAGCGACAAGCGTCCGATCATCAAGCTGCGGTCGACCGCCGGCACCGGCTACATGTACGTGACCCGCAAGAACAAGGTCAACAGCCGTGAGCGGATCGAGCTGAAGAAGTACGACCCGGTTGTCCGCCAGCACGTCATCTTCAAGGAAGAGCGCTGACAGCGGTGGTTGTGCCGTCGACCTTCGGTCCCGGCCTCTAGTTTCCCGGCGGCGCCGGGGAGACTAGCGCAACAAGGCAACGCTGTGCTTCGCCGACTGGTCAGCATCACCGCCGTCGGCATGGCGTTACCGGTGGCCGTGCTCACGGCCCCGCTCTGGGTTCCGCTCACCATGGCGGCTGACCTTGTCAGCCGCCATTGGCGTTTTCCGACCCTGCGTCTTGCCCTGTTCGGGCTCGTCTACCTGGCCCATCAGTGGGTCGGGGTCGCTCGGGCCGTCGAGATCTCGATGACGTCCCGCTTCAGCCGGCGCAGCAGCCTTCCGGCCGAACGGGAGGTGCAGGCCTGGTGGGCCACCTCGCTGCTGCAGTGGGCCAACCGACTGCTCGGCGTCGATTTCGACCCCCTCGATCTGTCCGACATCCCGACCGGATCGTTCATCCTGCTGAGTCGCCATGCGTCGATGGTCGACGCCGTCCTCCCGATCGTGTTGATCTGCGGCCACCTGAACCGGTACGCCCATTACGTGCTGAAGGACGAGCTGCTGTGGGATCCGGTCATCAACATCTTCGGTAAGCGGCTGGGGAACCAGTTCATCGGCCGTGGATCGCGCACCGACGCCGCTCTCGACGGCATCGCCCGCCTCGCCAATGGGGCTCTTCCCGATTCAGCCCTCATCATCTTTCCCGAGGGGACCTACGCCACGTCTCGCAATCGCAGTCGGGTGATTGCCTCGCTGCAGCGCAAGGTCGGTTCCGGCGAGTTGCCGACGGAGGTCGTGGCCTACGCCGAAAGGCTCGATCATCTGCTGCCGCCGAAGCCGGCCGGAACGCTGTCGCTGCTGGCCCATCGCCCCGAGGCCGACGTCGTCATCCTCGGTCACGTCGGGCTGGAGGACATGGCCGACCTGCAGGGTTTCCGCCGTCAGCTGCCGCTGCGGCGCCCGATCACCGTTCGCTACTGGGTTCATGCCCGCAGCAACGTGCCGATCCATCCCCACGATCGGGAAGAATGGCTGCGCCGACAATGGGTCGAACTCGATCAGTGGATCGATTCGGTCGATAACGGTCGGGACCCTCGATAGCGCTCGGCCCAGGGACTACGCTTGGACCTCGTCATCGCAGATCCGAACCAACGTCTTGAATGAGGTGGTTGTGACCCGACTGTCGGCAGCCGATTACCAACATCTATTCCGAGTGGAGGCGGCCCGACTCACCCAGGTCGACGAACGTGATCTGCGGGTCGAGATCCCACACCTCGAGGGCTGGACGGTGCAGTCGGTGGTCGGCCACACCGGCTGGGTTTATCGATTCGCCAACATGTCGCTGCTCGCCGATCCCGACAGCCCACCCAATCGGGGTTCGGTGCCGGAGCCTCCGCCCGGTCCCGAGGTGATCGAGTGGACGGCCGAGGGCGGCAACGAGCTGGAGAAGACGCTGTCGGAGATCGACCTCGACAGTGTTCACCCGACGTGGACGGGCCCCCAGCCCGCCCTCTGGTGGTTGCGTCGGATCGCCCACGAGGTGTCGATGCACCGGTGGGACGCCGAGTCGGCCACCGCCACCCCCAGCCCCATCGACGCCCGCCAGGCCATCGACGGGATCGACGAGGTGCTCGAGATCTTCGCTCCCAATCGGATGCAGTTCGACGTGTTGGCAGGCAACGGTGAGACCGTACATCTACACGCCACCGACGTCGACGACGGCGAGTGGGTGGTCACCTACCACCCCGACCACATCGACTGGGAGCATGCCCACGTCAAGTCCGACGTGGCGGCCCGGGGCTCGGCGTCGGACCTGCTGCTCCTGGTGTGGTGCCGGCTCCCTCCGAGCCGGCTCGAACTCTACGGCAACGCCTCGCTCCTCGACCGCTGGCAAACCGCCGCCACCTTCTGACCCCCGCACCATGTACATTCTGTGCGCTCACCGCCCGGAAAGCCGGGCGGGTGGCGCACAGAGAGCCGTGGTGGTCGGCCAGGGTGGTCGGCCAGGTCAGGTCAGGACGATCCGGCGGAGCGGCAGCAGCGGGTCCTCGGGGACCTCGTATGCGTCGTCCCAGGAGTCGAGGCGGTTGCGCCACTGCGAGGCCTCACCGATCTGGTCGACGTAGGCAGCCTGCCGCTTGGCCACCCGTCCGACCGGCGCCTCGGCCTCGCTTGACGAGTCGTACTGGGCTTCGATGCCCAACTTGAGGTTGCGCAGGGCCTCGCTGCGAAGCTGCGACACCCGCGACTCGGTCACCCCGAGGAAACGGGCCAGCTCCTTCGAGGTCTTGCCCTCGAGGAAGTAGCCGACGATCACGAGACGCTGACGCTCAGGCAGCAGTTTCACCGCATCCCGGAGATAATTGTGCAGCTCCCGGGTCTCCAGTTCCTCCGATGGTTCGACGGCGTTGTCGTCGCTCAGGATGTCGACGAGGGTCAGGTCCTCGTCCGTGTCGGCACTGGTCTCGTGGTCGAGAGCCAGGACGACGGACCGGAACAGCCGATCCCGCAGCCGGGCCAACTCGTCCTTGCTGACACCGAGCGCCTTGGCGGTCTCGTCGATCTCGGGCAGGCGGCCGAGTTCGCTGGCCAGCTGCTGCTCGGCCGACTCCAGCCGGCGGGCCAGAAGCCGCACCGAGCGAGGCGCCCAGTCGGCGGCCCGGACCGAATCGAGGATCGCTCCCCGGATCCGCTGGGCGGCGAATCGTTCGAACGGTACTCCTCGACTCTCGTCGTAGCGGCGGGCCGCTTCGACCAGACCGAGCGCTCCGGCCCGGGCCAGTTCTTCGCGGTCGACGTGGCGGGGAAAGTGCACGGCCACCTGGTAGACGACGTGCTTCACCAGCGGCAGATTCGCTTCGATGCGAATGTTGAGCTCCTCCCGCTGTTTCCCCGATACCCGAGTTGTGTCACCCATTTGTTGATCTCACCCTTCGATAGTCCTCCATGACAAAAGGGGTTCTCGACAGAAACGGGCGAAACCTTTAGCGAAAACCGCGAAAAGATCTCCTGCCCAGATGTCGACCAGATCGTCGCCGGACTTGAGCAGAGCAGTTCGGTGGGACCATGCGCATTCACCCTCCACCCGTTCTGCGGAGCTCAGGTGACCCGGTGTCGCCCGAGCTGGAATCTCAGGAGGGGTCGCCGACGATGCCGCTGAAGGTGGAGATCGGGACGCCCCGACGGTGGAGTTCGGTGAGGATCAGGTTCGCGTCATCCCACTCGCTCAATCCCGAGGCGCCGACCGGGCCGTGACCGGCCGCCAGACGTAGCGCGACCACCACGGCCACCGCGGCCGCCACCACCGACGGGAAGGCGGTGACGGCATAGACGATCGTCTCGACCCGGCCGTTGCGCCAACCTCGCACCTCGGCCCGAACGGCTCCGGGACCACCATCCTGGTGCGGTTTGCGCAACATAGGCAGCCGTGCGGTCAGGCGATCCCGGCGGGTGGCCGACATTCGAGCCGAGAGCCGCTTGGCTTCGGGATACCTACGATGCAGCAGGATCGGGCTGCCCAGCGCACCCCGGTAGCAGTCCCGCGCCCCGATCGGCTCGGGAAACCACGCCAGGTCACGGCCGGAGCCCCCGGCCCGCAGCTCCCAGCCGGAACCGACCCAGTCGCGTCCCGGCAGTTTGAGCGCCCGGTGATGCTGGCGTGCGCACGCCGGGCCGGCGGTGCCGGCCTTGGCGATGTTGATCGAGTCGACGGTGTCCAATTGGTTGCCTGCGTGCCGGGCGAGGAGACAGCCGAGCCCCGGCGCCATGCCGGCACCGACGACGAGCGACCGCCCGGCCTCTCGGGCCAGATCGTCGAGCTCCAGGAGGGCATCGATGTCGTCGGGCGAGTCGGAGATCGACACCACATGGCCGCCCGCTCCCAACAGCCGGGAGGCCACTGCGGCGTGATCACCACAGGGTGTGGCGAGGATCGTGACGTCGGCCGTTTCGCCGCCGGGAATCCGGCCGACCTCGACCGGTGCCCGATCCCCCACCTGTTTCCGAGCGCGATCCTCGGCGTCGGCGTCGGTGTCATGGAGCCGAAGCGCAAGCGGGGGCGACAGCTCGTCAACGAGGTGGCGGACGACGTGGCCCCCGGTGGTACCCAGACCGGCCACAGCGATGGTCGGCGTCATTCGCCGGCGCTGGGGGCTTCAGCCGTGCCGTCCTCCGCCGCCGCGGCACGCTGCGCCTCGTCGGCGAGAAAGCCGGCCAGCTCGACTTCGGTGAGCTCGCGCCAACCTCCCGTCTGGGGAGGAACTCCGCCCCGACCCCGCAGCCGAAACAGCATGGCGATCAGGCCGGTCAAACCGAGGGCGGCGGCGACTCGTCGAACCAGGGTCAACATGGAGCCCAGCCTACGTGCGACGGGACGGAGCCGCTCGCCGGCCGCAGGGCTGCTTGTTTCGGCTGTGGGATGCCCCCGAGATCGGATTCCGCACCCTGTTAGGGTGGGCCCCTCCTGAGGGCGAAACCCGGAATCCCGAGAAGGGAGCGTTCCCGTGCACGTATCGATGTGGATTCACAACCAGCTCGGCTGGGACGAGATGGTCGACCTGGCCCGGCTGGCCGACGGCGACCCGGCGTGGTCGTCGATCTGGTTCGCCGATCACTACATGCCCAATACCCCGGACGGCAAGCCGATCGAGGGCGACAGCCATGAGGCGTGGGCGGTCCTGGCCGGTCTGGCCGCTGTGACCGATCGGGTTCGGCTCGGGCCGCTGGTCTCGCCGACGTCGGTCCACCATCCTGCCTTGCTGGCCAACCGGGCGGCGACGATCGATCACATCTCGGACGGGCGCTTCGTCCTCGGTCTCGGCGCCGGCTGGCAGGTCAACGAGCACGCCGCCTATGGCATCGAGCTGGAGCCGCCCAAGACCCGGGTCGACCGGTTCGCCGAGAGCATCCAGATCGTCCGGTCGCTCCTCGACAACGAGCGGACCGACTTCGAAGGCACCCACTACACCATCACCGACGCACCCTGCGAACCCCATCCTGTGCAGGACAAGCTGCCGATTCTGGTGGGGACCGCCGGTTCGAGGATGATGCGGATCACCGCCCGCTGGGCCGATGAGTGGAACGCCTGGGGTGCACCCGAGTTGGCGGCCAAACAGCGGGCCCGCTTCGTCGAGGCGTGCGAGGCGGTGGGCACCGATCCGTCGACGGTTCGCACGTCGTCGCAGGCGCTGGTGTTCATGAGCGATGACGAACAGGCGTTGGCCGAGCGGCGGGAGAAGGTCGATCTGGAGCGGTCTCTCGTCGGCACGCCGGCTCAGCTGGCCTCCGAACTCCGGGCCTACGCCGACGCCGGATTCGACGAGTTCATCCTGCTGAGCGCCACGCTCGGTCGTTCCCCCGCCGAACGGCGGGAAGCCTATGAACGGTTCGCCACCGAGGTGATCGCCGCTCTGTAGTCGCACCGCATCCTGCTAGGTGGTGGGGCGGTATCCCAGTTCATCGGCTTCGGACAGGCAGACGGCAACCGGTTTGACGCCGGCCGATGTGTGGGCCTCCTGCACACACGCGGCGGCCGAGGCGACGGCGAGCCGCAGACAATCGGGGACCGGCCACCCCTCGTGGATGCCGTGGAGTATTCCGGCGGCGAATGCGTCACCGGCGCCCACGGCGCTGCGAACCCGCTCGGTCGGGAGACGGACCGAGCCCTGGCGCCACGTCCCACCATCGGGGGCGGCTGCCACCGCGCCGGCCGGGAAGTGGATGACGGCCAGTGTCGACACCCCAAATTCGACCAGCCGTCGCGCCATGGCCTCGAGCGTCGCCCAGTCGACGGGACCGTCGGCGTCGGGGCTCGGCGCGGTGATCCCGGTGATCGCTCCCGCCTCGAGTTCGTTGATGACGATGCTGCTGAGATGGGGAAGGCAGGGGCCGACGAGGGTCCGGGTCAGGTCGTCGTCGAGGTCGATGAGTTCCATGTTGGTGTGCATACCGGCCGCCTGGCTCTGGGCCAGGAGGCGCGACCATCCGATCCGACCGCTGGTGCCGTCTCCCCCGGACCCGTCCACGTCGGAACCTTCGCAGTCGATCGGCGCGTCCATCAGCGCAAGAGCGCCCGGCGATCCGGTGTGCAGAATCCGGGCCCCGTACTGCTCGATCGACGCGCCAACCGAACTGTAGGCGTCGTTCGCACCGGGGTGGAAGAACATGGTGCGTCGACCGCCGTCGCGTTCGAGGAAGACGTCGGTGAACGACGTCGCCACGCCGGGCAACGTCAGCAGCCCGGTGCGGTCGATGCCCAGACGATCACACTCGGCGAGGAGATACCGCCCGTGTTCGTCGTCGCCGACGGCACCGTGGAACCACACCGGATAGTCGACCTCGAACTGCCGCAGGTTCACCGCCATGTTGAGCGCCGGTCCGCCGGTGCTGAGCGAGACCTCGGCGATCAGGGCCAGGTGGTCCGGTTGGGGATAGTGGTCGATGACCTTGGCGATGTCGACGACGGCGCATCCGACCGAGGCGATACCGCGCAGCTCGGTCGCAGCCCCGGTTCGGTTGTGCTCCGACGTATCGGCCACCGATGCTAGGCCTCCCGGAGAACCGGTTCGGTGATCTCCAGATCGTCCTCCAGCGACCGGAACGGTGAGAGCCCGGCCTCACCCAGCGCCTCATGATAGGAGCGCACCGCGTCGGCCGGGCTCAGCTCCTCCCGCAGCACGATCCGCATGTGGTCGACGAGGTCGAGCTGGGATTCGCTGCGCTGGATCTTGCGGCCGAACAGCGCAACCCGGGCGCCGCAGCGTTCGGCCTGGTGCAGCAGCTCGAAGGTGTCACGGGTGGTGCCGGCCGAGCCGCCGAGGATGCCGATCACGAGGGTCGGATCGTGTTCGGCGAGTTCCGTGAGGGCATCAGGGCCGTTGTAGGCCATCTTGAGGAACAGCGGTCGGTGGGCCGACGTCACACCGGCCAGCGCTCGAACGATCGAATCGTTGACGAACGGTCCGGTGTGCTTCGGATCGAGCCGGTCCGGGGCGTTGGGATTGAACACCTCGAGGAAGTGGCGGAGACCGACCGCTGCGGCCTCGGCCCGGAACCGTGAGTACTCGTCGAGCGCTTTGCGGTCGAGGTCGAGATCGTTGTTGAACGTGATCGAGTAGAGCACGAGATCGCAGAACGGCCGAACAGCGTCCAGGTCGGCGGTGCGGAACGGCAGCGACGGCAGCGAGGTGTACTGGGAGCCCCGCTGGTTCCAGATGTCGGTGGTGTCGTTGGCCCGCACGGCGAGCGTCAGGTCGGGGTCGGCGGCGAGATCACCGCCGGCGGCCAGCCGCTCGCCGTTGGACGCGGAGGTGAGCAGGATGTCGATCTCACCCTGCCCGATGAGTGCCCGCATGGCGTCGAGGTACTCCGCTCGGGTTCGGTACCGCCCGGGCGCGGCATCACCGACCGGTATGTAGGCCTCGGGACGTGGCCCGGCGGCGGTGACACCGTAGGCCATGTCGGCGTCCTTGGCGTCGGCGATGATGAAGTCGCTGTTGGTGTAGGTGCCATCGTGCACCCGTCCCAGTTTGTGATCGAGGCGACGGAGGGGCGGCTCGGCGACGGCCGGGTTGTCGTGTTGGGTCACGAGCGATTCTCCTGACGGGTGCGAAACGATTGCGAGCGTCCGGGCCGGGGCGTTCGAAACCCCAATCTACCCGTGGGGCCGAGCGACGTCCGGCATCAGGGATCCGCAGATCGGCGTTGAACGCTCGGCGAGTCGTCGGATGCCTCCGACGATCGGGTCCGCCACTACCATGACGCCCCATGAGCGACCGACCGTTCAAGATCCTGGGCCTGCAACAGATCGCCATCGGTGGCCTCGATCTGACTACCCTCGGCTCGCTGTGGGTCGACACGTTCGGGGTGACCAAGGTCGGTGACTACACCAGCGAATCGGAGAACGTGCAGGAGGACATCCTGCGCCTCGGCGACGGTGTCCATGCGGTCGAGATCGACCTGATGCAGCCGCTCGACCCCGAGTCGAGGCCCAAGGTACACGAGCCGACGCTCAACCACATCGGTCTGTGGATCGACGATCTTCGGGCCGCCGTCGAGTGGCTGACCGAGCGGGGTATGCGGTTCACCCCGGGCGGAATCCGTCCCGGTGCCGCCGGCCACGACATCGTCTTCATCCACCCGAAGGGCAACGACGACTTCCCGCTTTCGGGGGAGGGCGTGCTGATCGAACTGGTCCAGGCCCCGGACGACGTCATCGCCGCACTCGGCTAGACACCCCAGGGTCGTATGCGTCAAGCAGCGTTGTTGATTTGTTGGGTTTGTCGGTGGGCCCAGGCGGTGTGTTCGTTGTAG
>JAOTVU010000261.1 GCA_029863385.1 Acidimicrobiia bacterium | reverse complement strand
TCGAGCGGCTGGATGTCGATGCGGCGCTCGTCGCCGGTCTTGGCCAGCGATCCGGCCCCGAAGTCGGGGTGCAACACGATGACGATCCGGTCCTCGTCGGCGAAGTTGGCGTCTCGTCGGATGACGAACGACAGGTAGATGAAGTCGTCCGACTTGTGCTTCACCCCCTGGAAGGCGACCAGCGGAGACGACAGGCCGACCGCAGTGGCATCCCCGAACGTCTCCCGGCTGGAGCCGATCCAGCCCGTGTCCACGTTGGCAGCCTGGCTGCCGAACACCCACAACATGGCCGGTTCCGGTTCGACGTAGCCGTCAACCGTTGGCGGGTCGTCGTCGAAGGGCACTCCTTGGTGGTTCGGGAAACAGATCTCATCGGACATTTCGGTCCTCCTTGATTGGTGGGTGTGACACGACGGCTCCCTCAGCTGGTTCGCAATCGGATACGCGTGAACGACGTGTAGAGCACTGTGCCGGTGCCGTCGACGGCGTTCACGTCGAAGCGCAGGAATCGATCGGTGGCGGCATCGGCGGTCGCCGGAGTCAGCGTCACAGCGATCTCCTCTTGGCTGCCGGCGCCGTCGGGCACCTGCACACCCGGCGCCGGAGCCTGGTCCACCATCTCCCACACCGCTCCGCCGTCGTCAGGCTCGAGTGAGGCGGCGTAGGTGAAGGTGCCGCCCGCCACGAGGATGGCGTCGACTCGCACCCGCACCGGGAGCCCCACGGGAATGACCACGGCACCGTCGGCGGGATCGATGGTGCCGTTGGCCGTGACCGTGGGCGCCTCGAACGTGATGCGCGGATCGCTGACCTCGGGAGGCTGCCCGACCTCTACGGCCACCGGGCTCGATTGTCGGTTGAGGCCGGCGTCAGTCGGGTCGTCCATTGACGAAGCCTCGAGTGCCAGGTTGACCGAGGTTGCACCGACCGGCACCGTCACCCTGATCGTGATTCGCACCGGCCCGGACCCGGCCACGGACGGGTCGGCGGGCTCCAACGTCACGGTCCCGGCAGCGGCGCCGGTGTCATCGAGCACCTGGGCCCCGTCCTCCCAGTCGGAAACGGTCGAACCCTGGGCGTTCGTGAAGACCGGCCGGAACGTGAACTGGCCTGCGACATCGGCGACCAGCTCCACATCCCAGTGGTAGTCGAACGAGTCGCCCTCCGTGATCGTCGTGCCGTCCAGGTGGGCGAGATCCTCGGTGAAGTGGACTTCGCCTTGGGGGACCACGACACGTTCGACCACCGAAATGAGCCACTCGGCGGTTCCGTTGGCGTTCGAAACCACGATCGGCGCCACCCTCGGCAGATCGGTCACTACCGGTACGTTGAACACCAGGCTCTCCGTCGTGGTTCCCGCATTGAACGCCACGACCGGAGCTCCGCCGACGGTCACGTCGTTGGCCGTTCCAGGCAGGACGAAGTTGCGTCCCTCCACCGTGATCTCCGACCCCACCTCGTGATCGCCGGGAGGTGTGACCCCGGTGATGACCACCCGAGTCGAGTCCTCCTCATGGGTGATGGTGACGAAGCGCAACGGGTCGCTCGCAAACGCCACGTACCGCTGGCCGGTGACCGGATCCACCGCGTCCTCGACCGGGAAGGTCCACACTGTGTCACCCGCCGCCACGTCGATGGGAGCGGCGGTGAGGGACGCGTGCAGCAGCTGCCCGACCCGATCGGACGAGATGGCACTGCCCGCTCGAACCTCGAGATCGTCGAAGAACATGGTCGGGTCGATGCCACCTGAGCTCGAGGCGCCGAGCAGAGGAACGATCCCGGCGGCAGGCAGATACCGGAAGTGATCGACAGCCTTGAGCGTGAGCATGTCGACCTCGCTGACGCCGGGCCCGATCAAGGCGCCGAGCTGTTCTTGGAACTGGCGGTACGTCGCCAGACCTTCGGCTTGGCGACCTCGACCCGCGAGGAGCTCCGTTGCCCCGGTGGACGTCGTCTGTCCAGGGTCGCGGCGCGCCGACCACACATCGACGTAGTCGATGGCTCCCGCCGACCACGAGATCAAGGCCAGCGGGACCTCGCAGTCGCTGAGCCGCTGTTCGTGGTAGAGCCGGTCCAGGGTTCCCACTGCGCTGAATCCAACGCCGAACGGGTCCAGCGCCACCGAGGACCGCAAGACTGTGTCCAGCAGGAGGGCTGCGACGGTGTTGCGCGAGTGGTCGTGGGGCGAGGTTCCACCCAGCGTGCCCAGCACCGACAGGTCTGTACCGTCGTGTCCGGCGGCGGTCGCCAGCCCGGTGAGGTCCAGCTCGATGAGCCGGAATTGCACGCCGGCAACCGTGTACCGGGGACCACACGACTTCACGACGCCCTTGTCGGTGAAGTCGCTGCGCGGGGCGGTGTCTCGGGTACTAGCCGCAGAGCCGATCGTCAGGAGGTAGACGCCGCTCCCGGTGGACGTGACCGACGGCGGCAGCTCGGTGCAGGTGACGAAGGTCGCGTCGCCCGGCTCCGACGATGGTGTCGTCGGCACCAGTGCGACGGCGAGGGAGTCGGGAACCGCCAGCACCTCGCCGCTGCGGTTGACGGCCAGTCCCGGGCTCAGCTCGACGCTGGTCCCGTCGGCGCCTCTGCTCACCAGCAGCCCCGAGACCACGCCGGGCCCGATCGCCTGACCGAGGTACCGGCGACCGAGGGCAGCTGCTTCCTGCAGGTCCTGGAGGTCGCCCGCGGTGAGCACCCGGCCGTTGAAGAACGACACGTGCTCGATGCCACCGTCGAGCACTGCCGTCTGGAGATCTACTCGCTGTGCCATCTCTCCCTCCTATCCCCGCAGCGGATTGAGCAGACCGCCGCCGCCGCGAGTGGGGATGTCGAAACGCTCTTCGAATCCCGGATTGACTTCGGCCGGCGACGGATTCATCACGAACTTGGTGACCGTCGCCCTGCCGTCCTGGCCCACCCACGTGATGCCACGGTCGCGGGTGTAGTCGAAGGCCGTCTGCCCGGTGCTGAGCTCGATCTCCTCCAGGTTGAACCGGAACCTCAGATAGGGAGCGAACCGTCGGTTCACTTCGGCTCTGAAGACATTGCAGAAGCCCGAGAAGCGCACCGCTACACGATCGCGCCGTATCGCGTTGAGGTCGGTTCCGTCTGGGGCGGGATTGCACTCCTCGCTGAAGACGACCAGATCGCGCCCGTACTCCAACCCGTCGCCGATCGGAGGCGGCAACGTTCTGGGAAGCACGGCGACGTCGTTGTCGGGAACGTCGATGTTGAACCACAGAGAGAACACGGATGTGTTCTCGACTCGACCGATGAGCTCGATGGTGACGAACGGGAGGACCGCCCCGAGTGCGGGCGCAGCCGGCGGCGGAAGCGGAGTTGGACGCCAGGCGCCGGCGCGGAACACGAGAGCCTCGTCGGGGTTGGGGGCGTTGGGCCCGCCTGCTGCCACGGGGGACCCTTGCAGCTCGGCAATTCGCAGCCCCGCGGGATCATCGATCAGATCTCCGCCGACGACTTCGTCTCGGCGCATTGCGTCGGAGCCGCCCGCAGAAGCGCTCAGGTTCGTCACCCGGTTGCCCCCGGCGTCGAGGTCTCCGGTGAGCGGCCGGCTGCCGTCGGCTGGCAAGTACTGGGTGTGCACGTCCCCGGTGGCCAGGTTGCTGAGAGCGTTGTGGTCATCGGTGCCGGCCTGCGATGGGGCGGCAATCCACCCGGTCCCGTCGAAGGTGAGCACATGATCCAGCGCCTGGCCGGCCGTGTTCACGTCGCTGAGGTCGTTGAGAGCCAGGTCCTCGAGGCCGAGTAGCACGTCGGGATGGGCCATGAGCTGGGTGAGCCACTCCTGGAGGAAACGGGTGCTCATCAGAACGGGCCGATGGTCGTATTCCACGATGGGGTCGGTGGACACGGTGACGTTCCCGCTCGGGTCTTCGTCGATGTCGAGATCGATGCGGGCCAGCAGCACGCCGGTGGAAGGATCGGAGGGCCGATCGTCGCAGTTCTCGTCCGGCGCCGAAAGGCAGGCATTTCCGTCGACCTCCGGCCTGAGTTCGGAAGCCCAGGCGATCAGTTCGTCTCGGATCGAAGACAGACCCGGAAACTCCGGCGGCGGCGACTCGACGAGGGCCAGCAGGCGGTCGATGGTTGCGGCCAGTCCGTCCCCGGCCACCTCTCCGGCCGGCTGAGGCGGTTGAAGGGCCAACCGGAGCTCGAACGAGTCGGCGATCCGTGAGCCCGCCATGCTCTCTTCGTCGGTGCGGCAGTCCTCAGATGGGATCGGAACCGTGTCTGTTTCGCACTCGCGGTAGCACAGCACCACGTAGATGCTCAGCCCATCGGGGATGGAGCCGGCCGGCG
>JAOTVU010000260.1 GCA_029863385.1 Acidimicrobiia bacterium | reverse complement strand
AGCGTTGGTGGGTTCCCTCCGAGACGACGGTCTCCCCGGCATGGACGGTCGGTGTTGAACGCCAGTCGCCGACGGTCCCGCTCGGCCAGTTCCCACGGGATCTGGACCGTTTCACCGGCGGCGACGGAAGCGGAATGACTGACACACACGTGAACGCCGACCGTTGTCTCGTCATCGTCGAGATGGGGCTGCACCCTCATCAGGCAGGTTTGTTCGATGAGGCGGATCATGTCCGGTGTCGACAGCACCTTCATGGGCAGATGTGGCGGCGACATGTCCTCGGTGACGACGTGGTCCTCCGATCCCTCGAGACCGCCGGTCAGGCTGTCCTTCATGTCGGCAGTCTGCGACGGATCGACGTGGCCGGCCACCGGCGGTTGGGCGGGGCGGGGGCGCGTCGGGGGACGCGTCGGCCCCATGACCGGCCGGGAACGCTTCCCTGCGGTGGTCGTCTCGCCTCCCGCCTTGTCGACCTCACCCAAGCCCTGCATCACGACCAGTACCAGCTGGTCATCACCGCGGCGGCTGTCGCCGAGCCCGGTGAATGGCTGGCCGATGTGGGGAAAGTCTGCCGCCGGAGGCCGGGCGGCTGGGTATGGTCGAGCTATGACGCTCAGCGCTGAGAGCTTCCGGCGGGTGCACACCGCATTCATCGAGGGCGACCTCGGGGCGCTTCGCCGCGAGCTCGCCCCGCTGGGCGACTTCCCGAACACCTCACCGGACGCAACGATCGGACCACCGCTCGTCTACGCCATCTACCACAGCCCGCCGGCGCTCGTTCGTGAGCTACTCGATGCCGGTGCCGACCCGACGGTCGACGACGGCGACGGCTTCCCGCCCGTCATCGCAGCCCTGACCTGCGCGACCTCTGCGCCGGGCGCTCCTGCCCGAGACGACGTACACGAGCTGGTGGAGCTGCTGCTCGAACGCGGCGCGGACCCGAACCAGCACGGCATCAACGACGACACGCCGCTACACATCGCGACCGCGCTCGGAGATCTGCCGCTCGTCGACCTTCTGCTTCGCCACGGCGCCGACCCGAACGAGATCACCCGAATCGACGAGGTCGAGACGCCGCTCGAACTGGCCGAACGGGCCGGCCAGGCGGCGATCGCAGCCCGGCTCCGGCCGCTGACGACTCGGGTGGACTGGGAGCACGCAGCCCGCGATGGCGAACTGCAGGTCCTGCGCCGAATGCTTCGTGACGGACACGACATCGACGCCACCGACGGCTACGGCATGACCGCGCTCATGCGGGCCGCGCACAACGGTCACAAAGATGTCGTCGAATGGCTCATCGCCAAGGGTGCCGATCTCGACCACACGTCGAAGTTCCACCTCAGTGCGTTGATGCTGGCCGTGATCGCCAAGCACGAGAAGGTCGCCCGTGTGCTCGTGCGGGCCGGCGCCGCTCGGGCGATCACCGGCACCGGAGCCCCCGGTTTTGCCGGCAAGACCGCCGCCGACCTCGCCGAGGAAGCCGGCGATCGACGACTCGCTGCCTATATCCGCAACCATCGCTGATTCGGCCCGTCCGTCGCCATCGCCGGCTGGAGCTCAGGTAGCCACGAAGTGCCCTTCGCCCCTACAGCCGGCCTTGAAGATAGGTCAGCGTTGGCCGTAGAAGTGGACCGACGAGGAAACGTCGAGCCGGAGAAAGGCGACGCCATGAAACGTCTCTTACTCATCTTGACCATCCTGGTACTCGGTCTGGGCGGGTGCGGATCCGACGATGACACCGCCAGCACGACCAGTACAGCCGATGACACGACCGCGACAACGTCGTCGGACGGGACGACAACCACATCGGCAACCACCACTGCCGGGGGTGCCATCCAGTTCGTCGACGTCTACTTCGTGCAGGGCAACGGTTATGCCATCTCAGTGGCAACCGCCATCCCGGCGACCCAGCAGGTGGCCACCGCCGCCATTCAGGCATTGATCAGCGGTCCCACCCCGGCCCAGGTGGAAGCCGGCCTCTCCTCCAGCGTTCCGACCGACACCCGCCTGCTCGGCTTGACCATCGAGGACGGTCTCGCTCGGATCGACCTGTCGAAGGAGTTCGAGAGCGGAAGTGGAACCTTCTCCATGACCGCTCGGCTTGCTCAAGTCGTGTACACCTTGACGGCGTTCTCCACCGTTGACAAGGTGGAGTTTCTACTCGAGGGAACGCCGGTAACGGTTTTCTCCAGCGAGGGGCTGATCCTCGACGGCCCGGTCAGTCGGCTCGACTACCTTGCTGCGCTCCCGATGAGCCCAACGGTGATCGACTCGGTGGAGCTCTGGGAACAGGCTGATCTGCCTGACATGAGCGGGCTCGGCCCGGACGTACGGCGAGTGGTACTGGTGGCCGAAGACGACGTACTCAACGTTCGGCTGGCGGCCGGCGTCGACAACGAGATCATCGGGATGTTGGCCCCGAGCACGATGGTCCGACTCACCGGGCCGCAGCGTGACGTTGGCGAATCGACCTGGTTCGAGATCGCTACGCCGGCCGGTGCCGGTTGGGTCAACAGCCGATTCCTGGCCGAGATCGTCGACGACGCCGAGTTCGCTTCCGATGGGCGGGTACTGGATCTACTCGATCGGTTGTCGGCGGTCCTTGGCGCCGAGGGACCTCTCAACGAATTCATGTCCAAACGTGGACTCCATGTGTCCTATCATGCCGCTCCGATTCGGTTCACTCCGGCCCAACTCGAAGGCATTCTCACCGATCCGACCACCTACAAATGGCCATCCAACGCCCTCGACATGAACGATCCGAGCCAAGCCGCCGAGATTCCAGATCGCACCTTTGCCGAGGCCATCGGATGGAGCTTCGTGTCCACTTGGGATGATCCCGACCGGATCGTCGCCATCGACGAGGCCCTGAGTGGCGGCAACGGTCGGCCGCCGGAGTTCGCCATCTGGCCGATGCTCCAGGGCTTCCATTTCGTCAGCATTCTCGATCCCGGCGACAACCCTGACTTCGATGGACTCGATTGGACCCTCTGGCACGTCTCGATCGACTACGAAGACAATGAACCGGTGGTTGTCGGAATGACCTACGATGAGTGGTCTCCCTAACCCCCTCAGCCCCGGGCCCGCCCGCTGAGTGCTGATTCACGTTGATGGGCATGAGCGCCCATCACGTTCTTTGTCCTCACTTTGGCAGCCCTACAGCTCGCTGTATCCGGCGTTCGCTTTACCCAGGATTCTGACCGAGACGGTGAGTTGGTCCCTGAAGCTCCCATTGCATCGTTGGTTGCCGTCTCGTTGAATCCGACAGGACGGGTACAGGGCGGATCGCCTGAGCAACGAGTACGAGTTGGGGAGGCACTCCGACATTTCCGTAGCCATCAGATGGCTTTGCCCGACCTAGAACGAGTGGACCTTGTGGGACGGCTTTCGAACCCGGAAGGGCCCGGGCCGATGCGGACCTGCTGCGGGGGACGGGACGTTGGCCTCTACCTCGGCGGGAGGGATGGTCCGAGAATGTGAACGTTGCCGGAGATCGGGGTGCTGTGGTGTCCGCGGAGTCCAGTACAACGATGAGGTTGGAGGACGAACGCACCCTCGCCTACGCCGAATGGGGTGATGGGTCAGGATTGCCGATCTTCCACTATCACGGTTCGAGCAGCTCCCGCCCCGAGCACCTGCTACAAGCGGAGGTTCTCGACGGTGTGCGGTTGGTGACGATCGACCGACCCGGTCACGGCCTCTCCGACTTCCAGCCGGAACGTACATTGCTCGATTGGCCCGAGGACGTCGCAGCGCTCGCCGACAAGTTGGAGATCGACCGGTTCGCGGTGTCGGGATGGTCGGCCGGCGGCCCCAACGCCCTGGCGTGCGCCTACCGGATTCCGGAACGGCTCACAGGCGTGGGATTGATCTCCAGCGTTGGACCCTACGACCGACCGGCGGCGACGGCAGGCATGGACCGTTTCAACAAGGTGGCGCTTGCCATGTCGCGCCGAGTGCCCTGGGCAGTGAACCGGCGGCTGAGGCGATGATGGGCCGGGTGTTCACAAAGGACCCCGAAGGTGCCGCACAGCGCCGCTTCGCTTCGCTACCCGCCCCTGATCGGCAAGCCTTGAGCGACCCGCGAGCTGCCGACATGCTGCTTGCCTCGATGGTGGAGTCGTTCCGGCCGGGATCCGACGGCTCGGCATGGGAAGCCAGGCTCCTGATCCTTCCATGGGGATTCGGTCTGGAGGACATCGCGGTCCCCGTGGCGTTGGGGCACGGCGACGCTGACATCAACAGCCCACTCACCGCAGCCACCTACCTGAGCCGCACGATCCCAAATGCATCCCTGACGTTCTCCCCAGACGAGGGCCACTTCCTC
>JAOTVU010000100.1 GCA_029863385.1 Acidimicrobiia bacterium | reverse complement strand
GCCACCGAGAACGACGAGCAGGCGCTGGCCCGTTCCACCGACGGACCGAGCAACAGGGGTTACGAGGCGGTGCTGACCGCGGTCGAGACCGTCACCCTGCTCCGGGCGTTGGCGGCGATCGGTTGACGGCTGTACTCGAGGGAATCCTGGTGGTGGCGGTGGAGCAGGCCGTGGCCGCACCTGTGTGCACCGCACGGTTGCGTGACGCCGGCGCCCGGGTCATCAAGGTCGAGCGCTCCGATGGTGACTTCGCCCGGGGCTACGACACCGCGGCGGGTGGCGACAGCTCCTATTTCGCCTGGGCCAACCACGGCAAGGAGTCGGTGGTGCTCGACTTCAAGCACTCTGAGGACGCCGCCCTGCTCCGACGTATGATCGCCGCCGCCGACGTGTTCGTCCAGAACCTGGCTCCCGGCGCGCTGGAGCGGACCGGGTTCGGTTCCAACGACCTGCGGGCCGACCACCCGTCGCTCATCACGCTCGACATCAGCGGCTACGGCGAGGCTCCCGAGCTCGCCGAGAAGAAGGCCTACGATCTCCTCGTCCAGGCCGAGAGCGGGTTGATCGGCATCTCGGGCGGCCCGAACGAGCTGGGACGGGTCGGGGTTTCGGTGTGCGACATCGGCACCGGTGTCACGGCCTACGGCGCCGTGCTGGAGGCGCTGTTGGCCCGGGCCACGACCGGCCGAGGCCGGGGGATTCGCCTCTCGCTCTTCGACATGATGGCCGAGTGGATGACGGTGCCGCTGGTCCAACACGAACACGGCGGTGGCGGCCCCACGAGGGTCGGGCTTCGTCACCCGTCGATTGCGCCCTACGGGGCCTACGCCACGTCCGAGGGTGCCCTCACGCTGATCTCGATCCAGAACGAGCGTGAGTGGGTCCGGTTGTGCGCCGAGACGCTGGCCGATCCGGACCTGGCCATCGACCCCCGGTTCACGTCCAACAACGACCGGGTGGCGAACCGGGAGGCGCTGGAGGCGGAGTTGAGCCGCCGTGTCGAGTTGCTCGATCGGGCCGAGTTCCATCGCCGTCTCGGCGCCGCCGCAATCGCCTATGGTTCGGTCAACTCGCTCGATGATCTGGCCGTCCACCCGGCGTTGCGCCGTCGGACGATCGTGAGCAGTACCGGGGCCGCGGTCGACCTGGCGGCTCACCCGGTGCGCTGGACGCTCGACCCCGATGCAACCCCGTCAACTTCCGAACCCACCGAGGTACCGGCCGTCGGGGCTCACACCGACGCCGTTCGAGCCGAGTTCTCCTGAAGCGGCGCCGAAACTTCCGGCAGGCGGTCAGCCCTTGCGGTACTCCCGCACGCTGAGGAAACCGAACACCATCATGATGCCGGCGCACCACAACAGCGACCGGACGAGCGGGCCCGCGATCTCGCCACCCTGCATCATGGCCCGGGTGGCGTCGACCACCTGGGTGACCGGCTGGTGGGCGGAGAACACCTGGAGCCAGCCCGGCATGTTCTCGACCGGCGCGAAGGTCGATGCGGCGAAGGTGAGCGGGAAGGCGGGGAGAAACGAGGCGGCCTGGACCGCCTCGACGTTGCGTAGCGACAACCCCATCCAGGCGTAGAACCAGGTGATCGAGTAGCCGAAGAGAAGGACCAGGCAGAAGCTGGCGACGGCCCAGCCGAGCCCGTTGTTGAACCGGAATCCGATTACGAAGCCCATGGCGATGATCACGGTGTTGGTGATGATGCCCCGCATCGCGTCGGCCAGGGTGCGGCCGCTCAGCACCGCGAGGCGAGACATCGGCAACGACCGGAACCGGTCGATCACGCCCCGGGTCATGTCCTCGGCCAGGCCGATGGCGGTGTTGCTGCCACCGAACATGACCGTCTGCACCATGATGCCGGGGATCAGATAGTCGGCGTAGGACAGGCCAGGTACATCGAGCGACCCGCCGAACACGAAGTTGAACAGCGACACGAACATGATCGGCGAGATGAGGGCGAACACGATGACCTGGGGACGTCGCACCAGGTAGAGCACGTTGCGTCGGGTCATGGTCAGCGTGTCGCTGGCGAAGCGACCCAGCACCGATCGGTCACGGGGGCCCGAACGTTCGGCGGTCGACGATCGGGGGTCCGCGGAGCCGGTGGGCGAGACGCCGGTGTCGGTCGTCATCGTCGGCGTCGGTTACGACCGGCGACCGCTGCCTCGGCCTCCGGCTCGTCCTGGTCGGCCCGCTTGCCGGTTATCGACAGGAAAACGTCGTCGAGCGAGGGTCTGGTCACGGCCAGGTCCCGAAGCGGGATCTGTTCGGTCTCGAACAGCTGGCCGGCCGCCAACAGCGCCTCGATCCGGTTCGTGACCGGGACGGAGGCTTGCTGGCGACGATCGTCGACGTAGGGTTTGGTCGACGCGACGCGCTCGAGGATCGAGATGACCCGGTCCATGTCGTTGGCCTCGGCCGGGCTGGCCATCAGCCGGTCGCCTCCCAGCCGCTCCTTGAGCTCGTCGGGGGTGCCTTCGGCGATGATGTGACCGTGGTCGATGACGGCGAGCCGGTCGGCCAGTTCGTCGGCCTCCTCCAGGTATTGTGTCGTCAGCAGCAGCGTCGCCCCGTCGGAGACGAGTTCCCGGATGAGCTGCCACAGGTCGTTGCGGGTGCGGGGGTCGAGGCCGGTGGTCGGTTCGTCGAGGATGAGGATCCGGGGACGGCCAACGAGGCTGGCGCCGAGATCGATACGTCGCCGCATACCACCGGAGTAGGTGCGTACCTGACGGTCGGCGGCGTCGGTCAGCGAGAGTCGCTCCAGAATGTCGTCGGCTCGGCGACGGGCCTCGGGCCGGCCCAGCTGATAGAGCCGGCCGACGATCTCGAGGTTCTCCCGCCCCGTCAGCAGATCGTCGACGGCGGCGTTCTGCCCGGCGAGGCCGATCAGGGCCCGGACGGCCATGGGGTCGCGGTGGGCGTCGATGCCGCCAAGACGGCAGCTCCCGGAGGTCGGTTTGAGCAGCGTGGCCAGGATCCGAACCAGAGTCGTCTTGCCCGCCCCATTCGGGCCCAGCAGACCGAAGATCTCCCCCTCGTCGACCGAAAGCGTGATCCCTTCGAGGGCGTGGACGTCACCGAAATGTTTGACCACCTGGTCTGCTTCGATCATTCCGAACAACCATATCGATCCGTGGTCCCGGAAAAGTTTTTTCGGATTCCGGGAACTTTTCGCCGCCTCGTCGCGACTCACTCCTCGAACGGAAAGCAAGACCTTGCTTGCGGGTGAGAACGCTTTCGAGTGCGGCACTGCGGTCCGTTCCACATAGTTCTGACATCTGGCAGCCGGAGTTCCTCTATCCGATGAGTCGGCCTTGGACCACGCGGCGGACCCAAGGCGGGCTTACCGGCCTAACGCAAACCGCTGAACAAGGCTGCCAGATGTCACTCTCTCTCCGACGGCGATCCTCCCCGGACCGTGCTTGGTCCTTCCTCTCGCCGTCGGAGAGCTGTGTAACCGGACCGTGTGAACGAACATCCACGAAGACGGCCTCGGCCGAACGCGGGTGTGGTGCGCCGAATAAACGTCCTGGCGCGGGGCGTTTGTTCGCGTTTTCGGGCCGGATCGTTCCCCTGCAGACCAACGTCAAGAATACGGAAATACCGGCTCTGGCCTAGCGGCCGTCAGCCCCTATCCAATATCGTGTAGTGGCAAGCGTGTAGGCGGTTAGCGTAGGGACATCCATCATTCACAACGACGCCGCGATAGTCGATGAACTCGTAGCCTTCCTTCCGTCAGGCTCGTCGGTCGTCGACGCGCGTCTGGCGACCATCTACGCCAATGCCGATCCCGATCTCGCCGACCGGCTACTGGACAGCGTGGCTGTGCAGGCCGCGGCCGGGTCACCCTACGCCTTGCAGCTGCTCCTCAACCTGATATCCGAGCATCGGCTGGCCTATCCCGGTATCAGCCGCCACGTGCTCACTCGTTCGGTGCAGGAGGACGTGGCGCAGGAGGTTCTGATCGCGGTTTCCCGATCGATCCATCGGTATCGGGGCGATGCGAAGTTCACCACCTGGCTCTACACGGTCGCCCGGAACACTGCGGTGGCCGAACTGCGGCGCAGCCGCCCGGCGGTGTCCTACGACGACGACTCGGCCGGCGAACACGATGCGCTACGGTTCAGCTCTCGAGCCACCGATCGACAGATCATCCAGGCCGCGATCGCCCAACTCCCCGCGATCTTCCGGGAGATCGTCTACCTGCGCGATGTTCAGCGGTTGAGCTACGAGGACATCGCCAATCGGGAGGGCATCGCCCTCAACACGGTGCGATCGCGTCTGTCACGGGGCCGGGCCCTCCTCGCCACCGAGTTGGCGACATTCCGAGGGCTATGACCGATCTGCCGACCGCTCGATCGAAGCGAATCGGCAACTACCGGGTCATCGCGCCGATCGGTGTCGGGTCGTCGGCGACGGTCTACCGGGCCATCGACGAGTCGAGCGGCTACGAGGTGGCGATCAAGGTGCTGGCCGAGAACCTCAGCCTGCTTCCTGAACCTCGACAACGGTTCTACGACGAGGCGGAGATCCTGCGGGGGATCGACAGCCCGGCCGTCGCCCGCATCTACCATGTCGGCGAGACCGACACCGGGCAACCGTTCATGGTGCTGGAACTTGCCGATCGGGGCGACCTGCGTCGCCGGGTCGACGAACTCCGAGCCCGCCGCGAATCGATCGATTGGACCGATCTGTGGGCACTGGGCCGTCACCTCCACGAGGCGCTGAGCTCACTTCATCAACGCGGCATCATTCACCGCGACGTCTCGCCGGGCAACATCCTCATCCAGCATCGCAGCGAGCTGACCGGTCTGTCGGCCGCGAAGCTGCTCGAGCCCGGCGAGCGGTTCATCCTGTCCGATCTCGGCTTCGCCAAGGATCTGGAGTGGGCCTCGGGCTTCACCGCCGGTGGGGGAACGAGAGGGTTTGCCTCCCCCGAGCAGCTGAACGAGGTCACCGTCGTCGATCATCGAACCGACATCTTCAGCGCGTCGGCCGTGATCGATTGGACGGTCTACGACGGTCCGTTTGCGAAGGCGCTCGAACCGTTCCTGCTGGAAGGTCTGGCCGACGATCCCGACGACCGCTTCGAGACGATCGACGAATGGTACGACGCCTTCGTCAATGCCATGGACCTGATCGAGAACTGGGACGATCCGCCACGACATGGCGGTTGGCTGCCTGCCGCTCTGGTGTTCATCATCGGCACTGCGCTCATCATTCTGGTGTTGTGGCTCACCGACTCGCTCGGCGAGTTGATTGACGCCCTCTGAGATACGGGCGACAAAAACGCCCATGTGCCCGGACCAAGGCCCGGGCACATGTCCAACTTCGGAAGCTCGCACGGCATCTTCATGAGCGCCACGTGAGCGCTTCGTGCTGAGAAAATCGGGGAGTTCCGACGTTGGAATTCGACTATCGATCGCTGCTCAGTAATCTGTCACAACGTTCGAAGGAGAACCTCTCCTGAGTCCTGGTTTGCGGCGGATCATCCACAGAGATACCTGGTTGTCTCAGCGAGTGAGACCGGAAGTCCCTTGCGGGAAATCCGAGTGTGCGGCAGATCGTCCACGGTTAGGTCCGGGTGTGGCACTCCTTGTCGGCGGGTGAGGTGTGTCGCTCTGTCTTGCGACAACGCATAGATTAGCGCCTTATCGGCATCTGTCAACCTGAAACGACCAGCAGCCCCAAACTTCGATAACTAACGATGTTGTCATCGCGATGAAATATTACGAGTCAACCGACGCCTGTTTCAGGGGGTCGCGCGTGTCACGTCGGGGACGCTTCGACGTCGTTCCGTAAGATTGATCGACCCCAGGCCCTCGCCACCGCGAGGTGGTCAGTGCTGCTGCAGCGCGGTCAAATCCTACGATTGGACTACAACATTCAAACAGGTGGCGCTAGGCTCGGTGCAGGCGTTCGGTGATCCAGGCTGCGGCCGATTTCGCCAAACGATTGGTAACGGCAGATAGAGGAGCTAGGTAGTCGGCTCAATGATGGTTCCACGGTAGGGAGGTCCGGGGCCGAAGTGAGCGGATGAATACACAGCGGTCCAGGAGGGACGTTCGACGCATGAGGCTGGAGTTGCCATGCTGTGGCGGCGAATCGTCGGAACGTTCAGGAGTTGATGCATGGTGGAGCTGAACGACGAAGCAAGAGGCTACCTCACTGGCGACGACGCGGTGGCCGCACTGATGTCGCAGTACGGGTCGCCGACGATCGCTTCCACCACCTCGGCCATCGACTACGGGTTGCCGCTGGTCGTGGCCGGTCTGAAGCGTCGCGCCGAGGATTCGGCGGGCATCGTCAATCTACTGAACCTGGTCCGCTCGCTCGACACGAGTCAGCTGGGGACCAACGCGATGTGGAGTCGAACCTCCCACCGCAACGTCATGGGCCCGGACCTCACCGAGATCGTTTTCCGTGACGGCAGCGGCCAGGGAACCCACGAAACGGTCATCGCCAAGCTGGCCGAGCGGGCGCGTATCGACTTCGAAACCGCACGGGGGATTCTGGGGTCCTGCACGTGGATGCTGCTGGCCGTGCTCGTCAACCGTTACAGCCGATCCCTCGACCGGCAGACCCTGCTGCGTGTGGCCGATGAAGAACGCCGGCGGCTCTCGGAGCAGGGATGGGACCCGTGGATCCGTGCCGTCGAGTGGGAGACCAACGCGGTCACCGGCAATGAGACCCTCTACGTCGATTCGGTTCCCACGCCACCGAATCCCACCACGGCCAGCGCCGCCGACCGCTCCGGTCGATATCCGCCCCCCGTCAGCCGCGGCGACCGTGGCGACACACCCGGGCCGGTGTTCGCCCCCGAACCGTCGAGTCAGGGCCGTCGCCCGGACGGCCCCGAGCCGGGCGGTGCCGGTGGTGGAGTCGGTCTCGGTGGCTATGCCCCGCCCGAACGCCCCTCCCGCGGCCCTGCTCCGATCACGTTCGGCGGCGGTCGAGGGCCCGAGTTCCCCGATCCGCGCCTTGCGTCCGGTCGTCGGCGGCCGATGACCGCCCCCCAGCCGGCTCATCGCCACACCCGACCCCGCCCATCGATGCCGGAACCGAACCCTCGGCGCTGGCCGATCGCGGTTGCGGTGGTCGCCGTGCTCCTGCTGGCCGGTGGCGCATGGTGGCTCATCGGTCGAGACGACGACACGCTCGTCGACTCGGCGCAGGGCGAACCGGTCGACTCGGCGGCCGCCCCGACCGGCGATGAGACCGCCTCCGACGAGGCGGCCGGCGACACCACAGATGGCGCCGCGGCCGAAACCGGGAACTACACCGGCATCGTCACCATGGAGGTGCCGATGCGCGACATTTTCACCGGCGAGACGACCAACGCAACCGGCACGGTGAACTTCACCATCGACGCCAACACCGGTGAGGCGTGCGCCCTCGTGTCGACCGACGCCGTGAGCAGCCCTTACGCTGCACACATCCATCTCGGCTCCTACCGGGAACGTGGTCCGGTGGTCGTGAACTTCGGCGACATGACCGACGGGGTCGAGAATTGCGTCGCCAACGATCTCGACGACATCAACGAGATCCTCGCCGATCGGTCCGAGTACTACGGTGAGATGCACGACGTAGGCGGTGAGTACACCGTGCGCGGACAGCTGTCGGAGGCCGATCCATTCGACGACCGGCGTGACCCGAACCTCATTCCGGAGATCGACAGCGGCACCGCCGCCTTCGACACCGATCCCGATCCGCTGCTGAACGGCGCCCGCGTCCGCTTCGAGGGATCGACGCTGGTGGCCACCGGCGAAGTCGACAGCCAGGAGGTTCTCGACGCGCTCATCTCGTCGCTCGAAGCGTCGGGCGTGACCGTCGTCAACGAACTCATCGTCGTGCCCGGTTCCCCGCCGCCGTCCGGACGGTTCGTCGCCACCGACGGCCTGACCTTCGCGGTCGGTAGCGATCAGCTCGAGGGCGACAACAGTGCCGTGCTGGAAACGATGGCCAAGGTTCTCGCCGCCAATCCGGGTTGGAAGCTCACGGTCGCCGGCCACACCGACAACACCGGCACGAAGGTCGACAACCTCGAGCTCTCCCAGCGACGGGCGATCACGGTCCGTCAGGCACTGGAGGATCTCGGAGTCGCCACCGACGTGCTGAAGATAGCGGGCTACGGTCCGGAGCAGCCGGTCGGCGACAACAACACGCCCGAAGGGCGTCGTCGCAACCGGCGCATCGAGTTCGTCATCGATCCCACCTGATCGACGGGGCCAGGAGTACCCGCCATCGAGGCCTCGAAGCTCGACCTCGATAGGGCGCCTCGAGGATTTCGAGGATTTTCTGACCGGCCAGCTCGCTTTTCGTGGCGTTTCTGACCACAATCGAACGTGACGCTCCACCAACCGCCTGGGGCGTCGCCCCGATCAGAGGTGGAGGCACCGATCCGCCGCTACGTGCCTCCACCTCGACCCGGGGCGTCGCTCGGCTCGGCCGATTCGCCGGCCGCGTCCGGTGCGAATCCGAGTGCTCCCAGTATCTGGGTGAACAGGTCTCGAACGGGCTCGGTGTGGTCTCCCAGGAATCGGGTGAAGTACTGCTCGACACCGCCCATGTGGGTGGGGCTGGCCGCCTTCAGCACGTCGAATCCGTTGTCGGTGAGGACGGCGTGCTTGACCCGTCCGTCGTCGGCGTCGGCCTCACGGCGTACCAGACCCTCGGCCTCGAGGCGATCGACCAGGCGACTGCAGTTCGACGGTGAGATGAGCAGGGCCGACGCCAGATTGCCCATCGTGCGACGGCCGCCGGCCTCGACGAGCTGGACGAGCACGTCGTACCACTCGATCGAGAGTTGATGCTCGGTCTGAAGATCGTCGTCCATCTGGCGCACTATCCGGGTGTGAGCCTCGAGAAAAAGGCGCCACACCCGCAGCTGCTCGTCGTCCTGCCACCGAGTGCTCACCTGTCATCCCTCCAACATTCGTCGCCACGTATGCGGACGACTCAGTCTACGTTGACTGATCGCGGGTGGCGACCATCGTCAGGACGTCGTAGGCGGCGGCCACCTCGCCGTGCTGGTTCACGACCTGCGTGTCCCACGCCACTTCGCCGTAGCCGGCGCCCGGCCGGAGCGTTTTTCGCTTGCAGGTCAGGGTGACGGTGAGGGTGTCGCCGGGGTAGGTCGGCTTGGCGAACCGGAGCTTGTCCAGTCCGTAGTTGGCCAGCACCGGACCCGGGTCGGGGTCGACGAACAGCCCGGCGGCGGCGGAGAGCACGAAGTAGCCGTGCGCCACCCGACCCTCGAAGATCGGCGAGGCCTTGGCCGCCTCGTCGTCCATATGGGCGTAGAACGTGTCGCCGGTGAGATCGGCGAACCGTTCGATGTCATCGAGGGTCACCGTGCGGCCGTCGGTGACGATGGCATCGCCGATTTCCAGGTCCTCGAAGTGGAGGCGGAAGGGATGCCCCTTCGTTTCGTTGCGGGGTGCACCCGCCTGGTACTCACCGGTGATGGCGGTCATGGCCGCCGGCGATGCTTGCACGGCACTGATCTGCAGATGGTGTTTGACCGCCCTCATCCCGCCGAGCTCCTCGCCACCGCCGGCCCGGCCCGGACCGCCGTGAACGAGATTGGGTAGCGGCGCGCCGTGCCCGGTGTGTGATTCGAGGCTGGTCTCGTCGACCACCTGTACCCGACCATGATGGGAGCCGAGCGCCACGGTCAGGGCGGCAGCTTCGGCAGGATCGTCGGTGAACACGGAGGCGACGAGGCTGCCCCGTCCGAGCGCGGCGAGCTCCACGGCCTCCTCGGCCGAGTCGTAGGCGATGACGGTCGAGACCGGGCCGAAGGCCTCGACCTGGTGGATGGCCTCGGCCCGTTTGTCGACGGCGTGCAGGAGGGTCGGCGCCATGAATGCCCCCCGCTCGGGGTCGACGCCCACGAAGTCGCAGCGATCGGTGATGACCGTCGCCACGTTCTTGAGTCGCTCGACGGCGTTGCGGACCTCCGCCCGTTGGTCGAGGCCGGCCAGCGCTCCCATCGTCGTGTCCTTGTCGGCCGGATCGCCGACGACGATATCGCCGAGAGCGGCTTCGAGTGCCTCGAGCGTTGCCTCACGGTGTTGATCCGGGACGAGGATGCGGCGAATGGCCGTGCACTTCTGGCCGGCCTTCGTCGTCATCTCGTTGACGACCTCGGAGACGAACCCGGCGAAGGTGGCTGAACCCGGTCTGGCGGCCGCTCCGAGGATGGCACAGTTGAGCGAGTCGGCTTCGGCGGTGAACCGGACCGCCTCGTCGACGATTGTGGGGTGGGCTCGAAGTACCGCAGCGGTGGCGGCCGATCCGGTGAAGGCGACGCTGTCCTGGCCGTCGAGGTGGTCGAGCAGATCACCGGTGCCACCGCAGATCACCTGGAGTGATCCGTCGGGCAGCAGTTCGGACTCGGCGATCAGGCGCATCACCGCCTCGGTGAGATATGCGGTGGGGGAGGCGGGCTTGGCGATGGTGGGAACACCGGCCAGGAAGGCGGGCGCGAACTTCTCCAACATGCCCCAGCAGGGAAAGTTGAAGGCGTTGATCTGGACCGCGACCCCGGTCCGGGAGGTGCCGACGTGGGCCCCGAGGAAGGAACCGTCGCGGGCCAGCGGTTCGATCTCGCCGTCGATCAGTACGGTCGAATTGGGCAGCTCGCGGCGGGCCTTTGAGGCGTAGCTCAACAGCACACCGATGCCGCCGTCGATGTCGAACCACGAGTCGGATCGGGTGGCCCCTGTTGCCGTCGAGACCGGATACAGCTCGCCCTTACGTTCCATCAGGTACTTGCCCAGCGACCGCAGGATGGTCGCCCGCTGGTGGAAGGTCATGGCTCGCAGCTCGGGACCGGCGGTGTCGATGGCGTATCGGCGGACCGCCCCCATGTCGATCCCGTGGTCGGCGAGGGTGGCCACCGGATCGCCGTTGACCGCGTTGGTCAGGACCCGACCGCCGGCCGACGTCGGGCGATGCCACCCGCCGAGCACGTAGCTTTCGAGTACGTGGTGTTCGAGAACCTGGGTCGAGCTGGTCATGTTGCCAACGTACCGCGAAATCCCGGGGGCACTGTCCTCGACGCCCCTTACGGCATGAAGCGAAGATCGAGGCGGGCGTCGCCGTCGGCCACCACCAGATCGGTGGCCTGCTCGATCGCCGACCAGGCCCGATCGTCGACCGACCGGTAGATCCGGGCGGCCAATGCGAACGCCTCGTTGCCGACCCATCCGTCGGGTAGCAGGGCAGCGGGGAGGTCGGGGTCGCTCAGCCGGGCCCGGCGAAGATCGTGCACGATCATCGTGCGGAGGGCGAAGGCGTCGATCGGGTCGATGGCGGCCGGATCGATGTCGCCCAGCCGGCGGTAGCGGTCGATGAACGACTGGTAGACCTTCTCGGTGTCGGCCAGGTCGAACGACGAGCGGAACAGTCCGCCTCTGACCAGGTCGTCGAGCCGATCGAAACGGGCTTGGGCGACCGGCGGTCGAACGTCGAGGTCGAGCCGCTCGAGCAGCTCGTCGGTCGGGGTCGGATCCGACTCCGGGGTGGCCCACACCCCGCGGGTGATCTCCACGAAGCCGTGCCAGCGGAGATGACGGGCCAGGCGCTGTTCGTCGTCTCCGTCGCCCGACAGGAGCGTGTCGGTGAAGACCAGCGACCAGACCTCGTTCCACGCCGGCGGGTTCTGCTGGTAGATCCGGCGGTCGGCGTCCGCCGTCTCCAGCGCGGCGTAGGGGGTGAGCCGATAGCGGCTTCGCCGACCGATTCGTTCGTTGATCACCCAGTTCTCGTTGACCAGTCGATACATCGACGTTCGGACCAGCCGCTGGTTGAACCCGAAGGGTTGAGCCAGCACGAACAGGTCGCTCAACCAGACCTCGCCGCCCAGTGGGGCGACGCTGTCACCCAGGATCGTGACGAGGACCGATCGAGCCGATGTATCGGCTAGACCGCCCCACTTCTTGGCTTCGGCCGAGATGTTGGTCATGGTGAATCGGAGCCCGTTCGGTGCGTCGTGCCGCTCGGCGCCGGAGCCGCTCCGTGACCAACAGTAGTCGCCGATCCGGAGGTATCCGCGGCGGCGAGCCGCTCGAGTTTGCGTTCCGCAGACTCTCTGGCTGCGCTGAGGGGCGCTGAAGGTAGATGCCTCCGCCCATTTGCCGGCCGATGGATCAGCCGACCGAGATGGTCTCCGGCGGTGTACCGGCGATGTCTCCCGGAGCCTCTGCGGAAGTGTCTCCCGGCGCTATCACGCCTCCCGACGCCTCCTCGTCGTGACCATGGGCCGGTCCCTCGACGTTGATCGACGGCAGGAGGCGGTCGAGCCAGCGGGGCAGCCACCAGTTCTTCGCCCCCAGCAGTTCCATGGTGGCCGGCACGAGCAGCATGCGGATGAGGGTGGCGTCGAGCAGCACGGCGGTGGCCAGCCCGACGCCGAAGATCTTGATGACCCGCATGTCCTCCAACAGGAAGGCGCCGAACACCACGACCATGATCGCGGCCGCAGCCGAGATGACCCGGGCGGTGGCCGCCAGGCCATCGGCGACCGAATTGACCGGATCGCCGCTTGCGTCGTACTCCTCCTTGACCCGCGACAGGAGGAACACCTCGTAGTCCATCGAGAGGCCGAACACGATCGCGAACAACATCATCGGGATGAACGGCTCGATCGGAGCCGGCTCGATGCCGAGCAGTTCACCACCCCAACCCCACTGGAAGACGGCGACGACGATGCCGTAGGCCGCGGCAATGGACAACATGTTCATGAGCACCGCCTTGAGCGGCACGAGCAGCGATCGGAACACCATCATCAGCAGCAGGAAGCTGAGACCGAGCACAGCGCCGAAGAAGATCACGATCCGCTGGGCCAGATAGTCCGTGAAATCGATGTTGGCCGGCACACCGCCGGTGACGTTCACGGTGAGGCCGTCGGTGTCGGCCGCCGGGATGATGTCACTGCGAAGCCGCTCGACCAGGTCCTCGGTGGCTGCATCCTGCGGTGATGTGGTCGGGATGATCTGGATGATGGCGGCTTCGGGTGGGGCCGACGGCTCGGCGAAGTTGTTGGGGATCGGGCCGGCCACGGTCTGCACGCCGGGGTCGGCACCGATGGCCTGGGCCAGGGCCGCGACCTTGCCCATGGCCGAGGGATCGGCCGGATCGTCGATCTCGACGGCGGCCATGAACGGACCGTTGAAGCCGGGGCCGAAGCCCTCAGCCAGCAGGTCGTAGGCCTGGCGGGTGGTCGTCTCCTCCGGGAAGTTGCCCTCGTCGCTGAAACCGAGTCGAAGATCGAGCATGGGATAGGCCATGGTCAGCAGGAGAGCGGTTCCGCCGATGGCAAAGAGCCACGGTCGGGCCTGGATCAGGCGGCTCCACCGGTACCAGATGCTGTCCCGGATCGGCTTGGGAGCACGCTCGGGGAGGAACTGGTTGAGGGGCGGGAGGAAGAAGGAGACGGCGAAGACGACGAGGGCGGCCAGCGCAAAGGCGCCGACGACCGGACTTCCCGCCAATCCGAGGCCGGCGATCAACAATGTCAATGACAGCAGTCCGGCGGCGATCAGCTGACCGAGGCGTGTCCGCTCGATTCTCTCCCCGGCGAAGCCGAGGAAGGCCGGGAGCAGGGTGATGGAGGCGATCATCGTGACCAGCACGGTGACCGACGCTCCGATGCCGAGGCCGGCGATGAAGGGCAGACCCATGAGGACCATGCCCAGCAGCGAGATCACGACCGTGATACCGGCGAACATCACGGCGCGGCCTGCGGTGTCGATGGCCTCGGACGCGGCCACCAGCGGTGTGTTGTCACGGTGGAGGCTCTCCCGGTACCGGGTGACGATGAACAGGGCGTAGTCGATACCGACACCGAGGCCGATCATGGCGCCGAGCTGGATGGAGAAGTCGGGCATGTCGATCAACCGGCTGAGGAGGCTGATCGTGCCGACGCCGATGCCGACGCCGAACACGGCGGTCCCGATCGGCAGGCCCATGGCCATCACCGAACCGAACGAGATGATCAGGATGACCACGGCGAACGACAGGCCGATGAGTTCGGACTCGGGAGGTTCGAACTCGGCCAGCATGGCGCCGCCGATCTCGATCTGCGTGTCGGCCAGATCCTCCGGCAGGAGGGCCTCGATCTCCTGCCCGATCTCGACGGCCCGGGTCTGACTCACCGATTCGGCCATGCTGAGCTGGGCGAAGGCGATGGTCCCGTCCGGGGAGATCTGATTCTGACCGGTCGGTCCGTAGGGGCTGACCACCGTGACGTCGTCGATCTGCTGGACGGCGGCGAATACCTCCGACATGGCGCCCTGGACTTCGGGGTTGTCGACGCCGCGGTCGGTCTTGAACACGATCGACCCGGGCGCACCGGCGCCGAGGCCGTCGAAGTAGGTGTCGAGTGTCTCGAACCCGGCAGAGGTCTCCGATTCGGGCACCTCGAACGTGGCGTCGAACGCCGGCCCGAGGCCTCCGGCCAATCCGAGCACACCGACGAACGCGGCGATCCATGCGGCCAGCGCGGCCCTTGGATGGCTGAACGACCACCTACCGATCGAGGCGAGCATAGGTCTTTCTCCGTTTCCTCTTGCCTTGTTCCTTCATCGGTGGATCCGAGTGGGGTGAAGGACGAGTTACGCTACGATAGAGTAGCGTAACCAACTCTACTGTCGGATCAATCCAAACGGCCAGCAATTTGCTGAGACGTCGGACACAGTGAGGAAGTATTGATCATGGCTCGACCGAGGAGCGCGGAGGCGCGAAGCAAGGCACTCGAAGCCGCCGTGGAAGTGTTGGCCTCCGATGGTGTCACCGGCTTCACGATGGAGGCCGTCGCCCGACGATCCGGGGTGGCGAAGACCACGATCTACCGCAACTGGCCCTCGGTCGACGACCTGCTCTTCGACGCACTCGACAGGATGATCGAGCCCGACCCCGAGCCCGACACCGGATCACTTCGGGGCGATCTGCTCAGTCTGGCCGATCATCTGGTGTCGATCTCGGAGGTCGAGCGGCGAGCCCGCCGGCAGGTGTTCTCCGGTCTGTTCGCCGCGTCCGTCGGCGATCGTCGGCTGGCTGAGGTGTTCGATCGAATGGTGACGAGCCGATGTGTGCCGGTCGAGTCGATTGTGGCCAGAGCCCAGGCTCGTGGGGAGTTGAGCGACGACGTCGACATCCCCCTCG
The DNA here is from genome assembly GCA_029863385.1 of Acidimicrobiia bacterium. Classification (GTDB taxonomy): domain Bacteria; phylum Actinomycetota; class Acidimicrobiia; order Acidimicrobiales; family SZUA-35; genus JAHELU01. The sequence goes on along the minus strand of JAOTVU010000100.1, from coordinate 3,264 downwards.
TCACCGAGTTCCTGATCGGGCCGGTCTTGTTCCGGCTGTTGTTTCGCGACGAAACGTTCAGCCGGTCGGAGCTGGAGAACCTGGTCGACTACGGGCTCCAGGGTTTGGTGCGGGCTCACGCGTGAGTGCCCGGTGATCAGACCTTCGTGATGACGTCGCCGACGGCGCAGCTGCCGGCGGTGACCACCATGGCGTTGATTCCTCGGAGCCGGAGTTCGGCATCGGAGTTGATCCACTTCGCCGCGTCGAGGCCGAATCGCTGGGCGAACTTGGCACACCCGGTGTGGGGTTTGGCCGACACCTCGAGCACCGCGGTGCCGAGCGAGAGGCGGGCGCCGGTCGGTAGGTTGCTTTGACTCAGATCCATGTCGACCAGGATCTGATCCCCGGCCAGCGGCCAGCGTTCCCGGTCGCCTCCTGAAATCAGGTTCAAGACTCGGGAGTTCATGATGGTGACCTGGGCCTCGGGGTGCGCCTTTCCGTCCTCGGTGCGGTCACTGCCCCTGGCGATGTAGTTGTCACCGGCCAAACCGGCGCCCACTTCGAACTCGGCTCGATCAATCACCTGTCGTTCGTCGACATCCGGACGAATAACGAGCATCTCGATCAATCCGGCATTGCTCGGTGAGTCCTGGATGTGATCGAGGCCGTCGGCGAGTTGTTGGTGGTTCAGGTTCCCCATCAGTCTTGAAGCTACTACAGCCGACGGGAGGCTGCGGCGCCAAAAGCGTGAAGGCCGTCACAACAACGACGTATCCGGTCGGACCCAATCTCGTCCGACCGGATACGGCCCTCAGCTTCGTTGCCGGTCTAGTTGATGGAGTTGCCGATCTCGCTGAAGTTGTCGGCGGCCTCGTTGCCCAGGAAGGTGATGGCGCCGATACAGACGACGGCGATCAGGGCGACCAGGAGGGCGTACTCGACAAGCGAGGCGCCTCGTTCGGTCTTGGTGTTGGCCTTGAGCCAGGCGGCGATGAATTCATAGTGGATCATGTGACGTCCCTTGTTCGATGCTCGGTTGTTCGGTCCCCGTTCGGGTTAGTACGGAAGTGATCGTCGACTTCGCCGTCCTTCTGAATAGGCCGACCCGTACAAACCGGGGGGAACACCTGCTCATGACCGGAGACGCGACGAGGGCGGGGCACGAAGCCCCGCCCTTCGGCGTTCACCAGGTCGGCCGAAGCCGGGTGCCTAGTTGATGGAGTTGCCGACTTCGCTGAAGTTGTCGGCGGCCTCGTTGCCCAGGAAGGTGATGGCGCCGATACAGACGACGGCGATCAGGGCGACCAGGAGGGCGTACTCGACAAGCGAGGCGCCTCGTTCGGTCTTGGTGTGGGCCTTGAGCCAACCGGCGATGAATTCATAGTGGATCATGGACGTGTCCTGTGTTCTCTGTTGCATGGTCCCGCAAAGGGCTTACAGAGAGGTCCATCGACACATTCCGCCGGAACTGGATAGGCGTCTTGGGCAGATTTTGGGGGAACATCGTCATTTGGCCACGAAACAAGCCGATCGGCCCATGCCGTTCGAATCACCGCGGCCTTCTCAGCGCCGGGTCAAGGCCCTCCAGCGCCGATTCAGTGTCGCCCGCTCCCGGTCGGCACCCGATCCGAGCTCGTGAACTGCAGGACGTCATCGGCCACATCGGCCTTGTCGATGAGCTCGACGTCACGCTCGTAGCGCTGGGTGTTGAGCCACGGCTCCCGGTCACCCTGGCGAGGGAGCAGCGGCATCACGCGCTGCATGTATCCCGATGAGAAGTCATCGATCCACGGGCGCGGTGTCATGTCGCGATCGGAGGGTCGAAATCGGGGGACGACGATGTCGTTGCCGGTTTTGCGCATGTGGTTGAGGAGCCGGCAGACATAACGCGAGATCATGTCGGAGCGCAGCGTCCAAGACTGGTTGATGTAGCCGAAGACCGAGACCATGTTCGGGATGTCGGAGTAGGCCAAACCCTTGTAGGTCCAGGTCCTGGAGAAGTCGATCCGGTTCCCGTCGACGAAGAAGTCGGCCTCGCCGAGGGTCACCAGTTGCAGACCGGTGGCGGTGACGATGATGTCGGCCTCGACGACCTCACCGGATGCCATCCGCACCCCTTCGGGTACGAACCGGTCGATGTGGTCGGTGACCACCGATGCCTTCCCCGAGTTGAGGGCGTCGAACATGTCGCCGTCGGGGATGAGGCACAGACGCTGGTCCCACGGGTTGTAACGAGGGGTGAAGTGCGTGTCGACATCGATGTCCGGGTTGAGGCCTTTCCTGACCCCGTCGATCAGGAAGGCCCGGATCTTGTCAGGTTCGGTTCGAGTCCGGTTGTAGAGGAGGGTGCCGAGCCTGACGTTCTTTCGTCGTACGATGCGATGGGCCCACGAATCGGGCAGGAATCGTTTGAGCAGCCGGGCGATCGGATCGACCGAGGGGCGAGACAGCAGATAGCTCGGTGACCGCTGGACCATCGTGACGTGAGCGGCATCGCCGGCCATCGCCGGCAGCAGGGTCACGGCGGTGGCCCCCGACCCGATGATCGCCACCCGTTTGCCCGTGTAGTCGAGTTCCTCGGGCCAGTCCTGGGGGTGGATGATCGGACCGGCGAAGTCGTCCTGGCCTTCGAAGGTCGGTTGATAGCCCGCCTTGTAGCTGTAGTAGCCGGAGCACACGAGCAGGAAGTTCGCCGTGTGCTGTTCGGTCACAGCCATCGTCTCGCTTCCGGTCCCGGTGCGAGATTCGGTGCTCGTCTCGTGGGCGTCGTCATCGGTGACCTCCACCGTCACCGTCCAGGTGGCCGTTTTCGTGGACCAGTGAGCCGCCGTCATGCGCCGGTTGAAGCGGATCCGTTCGCTGATCCCGTACTCGTCCGCCGTCTCCTGCAGGTAGGCCAGGATGCTCGGCCCGTCGGAGATCGACTTGGGAGCGTTCCACGGTTTGAAGCTGTAGCCGAGGGTGTGCATGTCGCTGTCGGAGCGGATGCCCGGGTAGCGGAACTTGTCCCATGTGCCACCCAACCGGGGGCGACCCTCGAGAATCACATACGACCGATCCGGACAGAACTTCTGGAGGTGGTAGCCGGCTCCGATGCCCGAGAGCCCGGCCCCGATGATGATGACGTCGGTATGCGGCACGCCACGAAACTACCGTTTTGGACTGGTACGCGCCAAGGGCGGGGCACGAAGCCCCGCCCTTCGGCGTTCACCAGGTCGGCCGAAGCCGGGTGCCTAGTTGATGGAGTTGCCGACTTCGCTGAAGTTGTCGGCGGCCTCGTTG
>JAOTVU010000259.1 GCA_029863385.1 Acidimicrobiia bacterium | reverse complement strand
CGGTGGGCGCTGGCGAGCAAACGCACCGGGTTCTGGCCGTCACCCTCGTCGACGGTCACCGTCAGCAGACGCGACGGAGCGATGCCGTCATCACCGGGCGGCGCAACCGACACGTGGGCGAACAGAGCCGTCTGATCACCGCATCCTCGATCGCCGCCGGCCGACGATCCGGCCTCCAATGCGCTCACCAGCGCGTCGGCCAGTGATGCACCGCCGGCCCGGACCTCGTTGTAGGCCGCAAGGGCATCGACGACCACGGCCTCGGACGCCAGCGACACGCCCTGTGCGGCCACCGCCGGCCCGGTGACCGCCAGCGCGATCGGTTTGGTCTGCGGGCCGTCGATCGAGGCCACGGAACCGTCGACCACCGCGGCGTACTGCCTCACCGATTGCAGATCGGGATCGTTGTCCGCCACCACCGCCACGATCACGTCGTCGGCTCCGCCGGTATCCGGATCGCTCAGTGCGGCTCGCAACTGATCGAGATCGCCCGGGTCGACCGACCCCTGGGCGACGGCCACACCCCGCCCCGGGACCAGCACCAGGGGGGCCGGCACCTCGTCCGGCTCGCCCAGCGCCGAGACAGGACTGCAGGCCGCCATCGCGGCCCCGACCTCGCCGGTTTGGGAGTCGACGGCGATGATCGACCAGGTGGCCGACGCCGGAACGGCGGCGAGGACGACCACCGTCAGCGCGGCCACGACGACCACAACCGAGCGGCGGACCATCCGCCGACGGGCGGGCGGGGTGCAACGCCGGGGCGGAGGTGACGGCGAGTGATTCACCGTCAAATGATGGCACTATTCAACCCATGACCGAACCAGCCTTCCCGCTCTTTCATTTGACCGAAAAGGTCGTGATCCTGACCGGCGCCAGCTCCGGTCTCGGTCGCCGGTTCGCCCGAGTGCTCCACGGGGCGGGCGCCGACCTCGTCGTCGCCGCCCGGCGAGCAGAGCGGCTGGAGGAACTGGCCACCGAACTCAGGGCCGACCGGGGCCCCTCGGCCGGAGGTCGGATCGCCACGGTGGCCATCGATGTCACCGAGCCCGGCGCTCCGGGTCGACTCATCGACGAGGCCGTGTCGAACTTCGGCGCGGTCGACGTCGTGGTCAACAACGCCGGTGTCTCCCGGGTGCTGCCTGCGGTCGATGACACCAGGGACGGCTTCGTCGACGAGCTGACCATCAACCTGGTCGCCCCCTACGAGATCGCCCGGACCGCCGCCCGTTGGATGATCGAGAACGAACGATCGGGTGCCATCGTGAACGTCGGATCGGTGATGGGGCTCGGCGGCGGCGGCCGGCTCCGAGCCGCCGGCTACGCAGCCTCCAAGGGTGGGCTCCACAACCTGACCCGGGAGTTGGCATCGCAGTGGGCCCGCAAGGGGATCCGAGTGAACGCGCTCGCCCCGGGATGGTTCGCTTCCGAGATGACCGACGACATGTTCGGCACCGAGGCCGGCCGAAGCTACATCGAGTCCAACACGCCACTCGGCCGTCCGGGAGCCTCCCACGAGCTCGACGGAGCGCTACTCTTTCTCGCCTCCGGCGCCTCCTCCTACGTGACCGGTCACGTGCTGGCGGTCGACGGGGGCTGGAGCGCCATCTGAACCGATGAACCGCTAGTGTTACTGTGACCATGGAGGTCTACCTCATCCGCCATGCCCATGCCGGCGCTCGCACCGTCGGTTCCCGGGACTTGTACCGAACCCTCTCCGACGACGGATCGCGGCAGGCGGCGGCGCTGGTCGACTTCTTCTCCGATCGCCGTGTCGGTGCCGTGTATTCAAGCCCGGCCACCCGCTGCGTGCAGACGGTCGAGCCGCTTGCGGCTGCGTTGGGGCTCCCGGTGGTCGAGGAATCGTCGCTGTGGGAGGACGTGAGCCTTGCCGAGGTGGTTGGCCTCATCGACTCGTTGGTCCCGGAAGCCGGGGGCGCGGCGATCGTGTTGTGCTCGCACGGGAATCTGATCCCGGCCGTCGTCGAGCACCTGGGTGAAAACGGCGCCGAGGTGCACGGTCGCGGCTGCGAGCGGGCATCGATCTGGATGATCCGCTCGGTCGACGGTCGCTGGGTCGAGGGCCGGTACTTCACACCGCGCTCCGGCTACGCCGGTTGACGGAACGGGGTCGGGCTCCCCCGGGGATGAACCGCCGCTAGGTCGGCTCGCAGCCGTTGCGTTCGGCCACCGGCAGCGCCTGTTCGAGGAAGAAGGGCGGCGGATCCGTTTCGACCAGGGCCGCCACCTGGCGGCACACCTCGTCGCCGTCGTCGAGTCGATCGGCGACCACGATGCGGAACACCCGGGCGTCGGGATACGACGGATCGATTCCGATCGCCTCGTCCAGGTAGACCCGGGCCGCTTCGAGCAGCTCGACCTCCTGCGCCGTGGCGGAGCTCGTGGTGTCGGCGGCACCGCTCGACGCCGCCAGCACCAGGAACCACGCCCGGTAGGTGAGCGCCTCGACGTTGTCGGGGTCGGTGGTCAGCACGTCGTCGAAACACTGAATGGCACCGAGGATATCCCCGTCGTTCATACCGGTGTTCTGACAGTCCGCCACCCGCTGTCGGGCCGACTGGTCGATCGATCCGGTCAGCGCGTCACCAACGCCCCGCTCACCCGCCGATCGGGCCAACAACCACCCGGCGCCGACGGCAAACAGTCCGAGCGACACGAGGATGAGCCACCGATTGAACCCGGGACCCTTCCCGCCGGTCGTGTCGGCGGTCTCGGTGGTCTCGGCGGCGGTGGCCGGCGTGACGTGGTCGGGACCGTTGGTTGCGGCGATCGAGTCACCCGATTGGCGGACCGCGTCGGCCACCCGGACCGTGTAGTCGTTGCGAAGTGCCTCGTAGTCGGCCGGGTCGAGGTCACCGGCTGCCAGTTCGGCATCGAGGTCATCGAGCGACCGAACCAGTTGACGGATTACCTCGTCGACGCCGCCACCGGACGCCTCGGTTGTCATGACCCGGGTCCGGCTTCGGGGGCGTCGACCAGTCGGCGGGCCCGCTCGACGAGTTCACGATCCTCCTCGGTCGGCTGGCGGGACCGGGGGCCGGCCCGGCTGAAGACGATGGCCGCCCCCATGGCTGCGAAAATGGCAACCACGACCGGCAGGATCCAGATCAGTGCAGCGAATCCGTCGGCCGGGGGGTTCAGGAGAACGGACACGCCGTAGGCGGCGACCAGTTGATCCCGGATCTCGACGTCGCTCGATCCGTTGGTCACCTCCTCGGCGATTCGCTGCCGGATCGTCGCCGACACGGCGGCGTTCGAGTCGGCCACACTCTCCCCGGAGCAGACGGGGCAGGCGAACGACTCGTTGAGCCGTTGAATGCGTTCGGCGTCGGATTCGATGCCACCGGTGTCGAGGGAGGCGACGGTCAACAGGGCCACTGCCGCCACCAGGAGGCCGATCCAGCCGATCGGGCGGGCGACGCGGCGGGTGGACCCGGAGGCGTCGGGCGCCTTGGTCACGAGCCACCACCGTCCGTGGTGCCGTCCGTGGTGCCGGTGACGCCGTCGATGAGCGCCACCACCTCCTCGGCCGTCGTCTGGCCGGGAATATGGGCCGCCACCACGCCATCGGGTCTGATTATGAACGTCTCGGGGACCTGGGCCACCCGGAAATCGACCGCGGCCGTGGAACCGAGAATCACCGGCCAGTCGCCGCCACGCTCGGCGAAGAACCGGCGGACCGGCTCCTCGGTCTCGTTGAACACGACCGAGACCAGCTGCACGTCGCCCCGCTGGCGGCCCCAGCCGTCGAGTGTCACCAGCTCGGGGTGCTCGGCCACGCACGGCGCGCACCAGGTGGCGAAGAAGTTGACGACCACCCATTGGCCGCGTAGGTCGTCGACATCGACAGGATTCCCGTCGAGACCGGTTCCGGTCAAAGCCGGAGTCCGGCGACCGACCAGCGCGGAGCGGGTCATGTCGTCGTCCCCACCGCTGAACGCGAGCAGACCGATGAGAGCGGCCAGCACGACACCGACGGCGATAGCGGCATTGCGGGCGCCTCTGGATCGTTGCGGAGCCACCGATGCGCCCCCGGGATCGGCCTCGTCCACCGTGTTCGTCACGAGCTCGGTGTCGACAGGAGCGTCAGACACCGACGTCCTCCCGTTCCCTGTCGGATACGGGTACAGGCGCCGATGTGGGCTCGGTTCCTCGACGACGGCGGCCGGGGAACAGCGCAAGCACCGTCCCGAGTGCCATCAGCAGACCACCGGTCCAGATCCACGCCACCATCGGCCGGATGATGACCCGCAAATCGATCGAGTCATCGTCGGGATCGGGCACGGTGGCCAGTACCAGGAAAATGTCCTCGGTGAATCCGGAGCGAACCGA
>JAOTVU010000258.1 GCA_029863385.1 Acidimicrobiia bacterium | reverse complement strand
CGACACCCGATGGCCCTGGACCCAACACCTCCTCAACGCCATCCACCGGATCCGGGCCGCGTTCCAAACACTCACCGTGACCACAACACACCCGACACCGGCAGCCCTATGAAAGATCCGGGTTAGCCCGAACGTCACAATCTGAACGGCGACCAGGAAACCGCCAATTCCGAGGTCGCCGAGGAGCCAGAAGATGCTCCGTCTTGCGCTACCACCGGTTGATTTCACAACTGCCGCATAGCCTCTCGTCGGGAGATACCCGTAACCCCCCTCCGAGTAGGTTGATCTTTGACGACCAAGCGGTACCGGCGTGTTGGCCCGGTCTAGCCGCTCGGGAGGCGTGACCATACGGGGCGCGATGAGCGTCCCCTGGCTCGACGACCACCTGGTCGTCACCGTTGGTGGGCGCCGCCCAAAACCCGGAGCGTTCCCGCGGGCGCGGTACGTACCGGTGAGTTGTGGTCTTTTCGCGCCTGAGCAGAGCATTATCGAGCGGCCCGAATCGCGGCTCCAACATCGACCGAGGTGAGTCGGCTCAGTGCAGTCGTTGCACGAAGCCCCAGCTGTGGCCCTCCGGATCGGTCGCAGTGATCTGTTTGACACCATGGTCGCGTGTGCGGGGCGGATCCAGTTCAACCCCGTGAGCGACGAGGCGGTCGTGAATCACGGCCACGTCGTCGACCAGGACGCCGACCCAAAATCCGAGCCCCCCGGTCTTCTCAAGCCAGTCTGGAACAGGCGGTCGAGCCAAACCTCGCCCAGGTCGAAACATCGGAACATCAGTATTCGCCCTTCGGCATCCCGAGTTCGTCGCGGATCGTCGGGTGGTGCATCTCAGGCTGGCTGAACGGTCCGATGGGATCGAACGTCCGCAGCCAGATACCGGTGCCGGCCCCGACCATTCCCCCCAGGTTGGTCGGGTCCGTGACCTGGAACAGTCCGTCGACGACGGTCAGGGCGCGGACGTAGTCGGCGTAGCTGGTGTTGGCCGCCTGCAGCACCGGTCCGACTGCGAGGCCCTGCCGGATGTGCGTGGTGGCGCCGTGTGGTCCCTCGGGTTGCAGAGACAGCGCGGCCCGGTCGAGGAGCAGGTGGCCGCTTCCCAGGACTTCGCGGAGAAACACGTCGTTCGGCACAAACCCCGGCGCGTCCCGCGTGTAGACCGTGATGTCGGCGAAGCCGGGCGCCGAGCTCGTGATTCGAACCTCCGTGTCGCTGATCAGGTGCAGCTCCATCACGTCCTGACCGTGGCTTCGGGCCAGGAGCCGGTAGGCCTCGAAGTACTGTTCCGGCCCCGACAGGTTCGCCGCGCCGGCGCCGGGCTCGACCAGCATCTGCCGGGTCATCTCGGCCATGCCGACCTGACGAGCGATCGCCTCCGGGCTCTGCAACGTCGCCCAGACGTCCGGCGTCACCTGTTTGAGCAGGGCGGCGGCCGTCTGCTCCTCCGGTGTCACCGCTGTCGCGACGAGGCGGTCGAGGATCGCGGTCAGTTCACCGGGGATCGGCGCTCCAGCGCCGGCGACCCCCGTCAGCGCACTCGTCACCCGTGCTTCGGTCTGCTGGCCGGCGGCGACGGTGGCCCGCAGGCCCGATGCTATTAGCGCCTCCGAGTCACTGGCCAGAATCGGCAGCATTGGTCCGCCGGCCAGTTGAATGGCGAACGACTGTCCGTGGGTGGGAGCCCCGGTCGCGACGGCCGACGAGACCCCGAGTGCCGGAGCCGACGAAACCGAGGTCCCGGCGGCCGAGCTCGCCGTAGGCGCGAGGTCGGTGATGGTCTCGGCCGGGACCCACCACTCGACACCGCCGTCCTTGTGGATCCGGACCATGCCGGCCCGGGAGTCGGGATCCCTGATCCGGACTCCTGCGGCCCGATAGGCCCGAGCCATCTTGGCCGCATCGACGAACTCGTCGAACGTGCTTCGGAGGAGCGGCCATGATCGCCAGGCGACGCTGAAGATCCCCCCGGCGACGATGGCGATGAGGATCCCGACCAGGGTCGGTCCTGCCTTCTTGCCGAACCAGTAGGCGAGCGCCGGCGGGCTCATGTCGAGGATGCTGGTCAGGTCGGCCGCGACCTGGTGCCCGACGAGGAGGCCAAGCACCCTGGCGGCCTCCTCCCCTTCCCTCGACATCAGTTTCCGGACCATCTGGTCGAGCGCACTGAGGATCTCGGGGAGCTGGAACGGAAGGCGCAGAAGATCGACGAAGGCGATCGCCGCGCCATGGAGGGCACCGGCCACGAAGACACCGGAGAACGCCTGGCTGGACAGCGTCGCCATCCCGATCTTGGCCACGATCCGGGCCTTGGTCGCCCGGTCGAGGGCCGAACCTTCGAAGAAGCCGTCGACGAAGGCGTGGACTCGAGCCTGTGCTGGCAGCAGGGCCGAGACCAGGAAACTCGGAATGATGCCGGGAAGCAGGTTGCCGTGCGGCCCCTGACCGATCTCCATGGCCTTCTCGTACGGGTTGATCTGACGGCGGGACACCCATTCGGCAAACTGCTCGGCGATCTCGACCGGGAACAGCTGGCGAGCCCGGGCGACGATCAGCGCCCACTCCTCCGGGGTGACAGGGCGATCCGACTCGGCGTCGAGGTTGACGAAGGCGGCGGTCAGTGCTTTCATCGCGCCGGACGCGCCGGCCGAACTCTCGACGGCGACGGCGTCGACACGATCGAGGAGTTGGACCCGTGCCGCGTCGTCGGTCGGCGACCGCTGGATGATTTTCCCGCGCGAAGGTGACCGGGCCTGCTGGATCGTGTGAGCCAGTTCGTGGGCCAGGAGGTGACGGCCGGCGACAGTGCCGGGGTCGTAGCGGCCCTCGGCGAAGACGATTCGGTTGCCGACGGTGTAGGCGGCGGCACCGATCGAGTCGGCGGAGCGGGCGGCTTGCTCGTCGTGATGGACCCGAACCGATACGAGGTCGTAGCCGAGTCGGTCGGTGAAGTGGGCCGACGTGTCGGGGTCGAGCGGTCGGCCCGACGACGACAACACGTCCAACACCTGCCGGGAAGCGGGGGCTCCTCGGCCCCGTGACGAGAGGGGCGCCGACAACGTGGGCGGCATCATCCCCGGCAATCGCCGGTCCCGCCGCCCGGTCGGTGTCGACCAGCGCGTCACTTGCTCGGCGGTTCGGTCGGCCTCGGCCTCCCAGGGGCCGCCCGTTGGCTCCAGTTGCAGGTCGCTCCCCATGCCCGTGCTCGACGGCAACCGTGGCTTCTGGGTCCCGGCTCGGTCCGGTGACTCCGACCGTTTACGATCCGGCTCCCCGGTCTCGTAAGCGACCTGACCTCCGCTCACCGCGCCACCTTCACGCCGAGGAGCCGCGCTCGTGGTCGATTCCGCCCAGCCGCGTCGTCGCTCGGGCGAGCACGAGTGGTGACATTCGGCCTGATCACCCCACGGATTATTCCGACGGCTAGTCACCCCACCGTCACAGAACCGTGCACAGGGCGTGCACATCGCGGGACATGACTTCCGACCGGAGCAGCTCATTCTTCAACCAGCGACTGCTTCGCATCGGCACCTCAGGGCGCATCGAGGGCGGCACTCCCGCTAGCGCCACCGCTCGGTATCACCGCTCAGAAAACACCGCTGGCCGCGCCCGACTCCCGACGAACTGACCCACGTCAACCGCCCGGTAATGCGACCACGCAGAGTGCAATGAGCGTTGCCCGGCGGGCCGCAAGAACCTCGGCATTCCTCGCAGGATCAGGTTCGCCGATGGCCAAGACGACGATGTCGGCGGCGTTCGGGTCAGCCTGACCACCACCGCCCGCAGGGCGAGGACATCGACCAGGTAGTGACCGACATCGACCGAGCCCACCACGTCGATCGGCTCGCCTTGACTATGCCGCTCGGCCAAGTCGCCAGCAGATCATCAACCGCAGCGAAACCTCGGCATCGAGAACCGACCACGCAGCCCGGGCCGGCGACGACAACCCGACCGCCACCGAGAACCCCTACCCCGCAGCGGTCCGAGCAGTGATCGTGCCCAGACCAGAGGGACCCTCGCCCCAGGCAGAGCGCTGGCCGTGATACCAACGCGCGGCCTCATCCAGCGTCATCGAGGAATCACCGCTCTCACGGCGGGCCATGGCCAACAGAGCCTCGTCGTAGGCCTCGACCAGGTCAGACCCGGCCACCGCCCGCACGTTGCTCACCTCGGCCTTGCCCACGCCCACCACAGTAGGCCAGGGCTACGACAACAAGGAGGCAACAACCCCTCCCCCGCACCCCCATACCCAGCCGACTGCGGACACCACACGCAGCAACTAGACACCCCAGGGTCGTATGCGTCAAGCAGCGTTGTTGATTTGTTGGGTTTGTCGGTGGGCCCAGGCGGTGTGTTCGTTGTAGGTGGTTCGTGTTTGGAGGCAGCCATGCAGGTAGCCGACGAG
>JAOTVU010000099.1 GCA_029863385.1 Acidimicrobiia bacterium | reverse complement strand
TCTCGTCGAGTGCTGCCACGCCGAGGTCACGGTGGGGGAGATGGTGGCGGTGCTCAAGCACGAGTGGGGAGAGTTCGATGAGCCCATCCGGTTCTGAGCCCCGCCCGCCCGCCACCGCCGGTGTGGACCTGCGCCGCAAGCGCATCCTGATCGCCAAGCCGGGGCTGGATGGCCATGACGTCGGGGCCAAGGTGATCGCCCTGGCGCTTCGTGACGCCGGGGCCGATGTGATCTACACCGGCCTCCGTCGCAGCGCCGACTACATCGCCCGGGTGGCGGTCGATGAGGGGGTCGACGCCGTCGGGCTCAGCATCCTGTCGGGCAGTCACGTCGATCTGGTGGCCCAGACCCGGGAGGCGCTCCGGGCGGCCGAGGCCGACGACGTCGTGCTGTTCGTCGGCGGCACCATCCCGGCCCAGGACCACGAGCCGCTGCGAGCCCTCGGTGTCGCCGATGTTTTCACTGCGGAGGATCGGTTGGACGACGTGGTGCGGAGGGTGGCCCGCCACCTTGTGGCCGAGCGGCTGTGACCCTCAACCGCCGTGAACTGGGGCGGCGGCTCAACACGTTGACCGATGCGTCGGTGGCCGAGGTGCTGGCGGTCCGGGGCGACGAGCCGCTGACGGCAACGGATGGACCCCGCCGGATCGGGTTCACCGGGCCGCCCGGTGTGGGGAAGAGTTCGCTGATCGGGGCGCTGGCTCGCCGCCGGGTCGAGCAGGGTGTCGACCTGGCGGTGTTGTGCATCGACCCGACCAGCCCGGTGTCCGGCGGGTCGATCCTCGGGGACCGGATCCGGATCGACTCCGACGTGTATGTGCGATCCGTGCCGTCCCGTCAGGCCAACGACGGCCTCACCGACAACCTGCCCGACCTCCTGGCCGCGCTCGACGGCAGCGGCTTCGACGAGGTCTGGGTGGAGACCGTCGGCGTCGGCCAGGCCGCCTACGGCATCCGCCGTTGCGTCGACACCGTCGTGGTCCTCGTGCCACCCGGCTCGGGCGACACCGTCCAGGCCATGAAGGCCGGGATCCTCGAGGTGGGAGACGTGCACGTCGTCACCAAGGGTGATCGCCCTGGGGCCGAGCAGATGGCGTCGGAACTGGCTGCGATTGTGGGTGGGGTCGTCGTCACCTCGACGGTCGACGGCCGGGGCCTCGACGATCTGCTGGCGGCCATCGATCACCAAGGACGCCGACCCAACGGTGATCGCAGTCGCTACGACGTCGAGCGGTTGATCACACGGCGGGCGCGGGAGTTGTTGCGCAAGGCGGACGTCGCCGACCTCACGCTTCGCCAGGCCTACCACCACATCATCCGAACACTCGAAGGAGAGATCCAGTGACAGTCGCCGTCCCCAGTTTGAATGACAAGGTCGTCCTCATCACCGGCGCGGCCCGGGGTCTGGGCCGCGCCTACTGCGAGGTTCTGGCCGCCCACGGCGCGAAGGTGGTGGCCGGCGACATCGCCGATCGCAGCACCACGGTCGAATCGGTGACCGCCGCCGGGGGTGAGGCGCTCGGCGTGGGGCTCGACGTCACCGACCCGGAGTCGTGTGCCGCCGCCGTGGCCGCAACCGTCGACACCTTCGGAGGGCTCGACGGTGTCGTCAACAACGCCGCCCTCTACGCCACCCTGTCCATGGCCCCCTTCGACCAGATCCAGATGGGGGAGTGGCAGGCGGCGATGGACGTGAACGTCACCGGCGTGTTCAACGTCTGCCGGGCCTCGGTCGGGGCGATGAAGGAACGGGGCGGGGGCAGCATCGTCAACATCGCGTCGCTGGCCGCCGTCTACGGCATGGCCAACGCCCTGCACTACACCACCTCGAAAGCGGCGGTCATCGGCCTCACCAGGGGCCTGGCCCGGGAGCTGGGCCGCCACTGGATCCGGGTCAACGCCGTCGCCCCCTCGGCGGTCAAGACCGAGGGCACGAGTGAGTTCTTCGGGTCGGACGGCATGGATCGCGCGCTCGACATCATCGCCGGACAGCAGGCGCTGCGCCGCAACCTGGAACCCAATGACGTGGCCGGCACGATCGTCTACCTGATGTCGGACGCATCGCGGTTCGTGACCGCCCAGACACTGATGGTTGATGGAGGTACCATCGCCACGTGACGTTCGCGCGGGCTTGGATCGCCATGGCAGTCCTCGTTGGGTGTGGCGGTTCGGCGGACCTGGCGGCCGGCACCACCATCGGTTCGAGCACGTCGTCGACCGAGATTGCGGCTGGGACCTCTGCCACCACCGCCACATCCACCGCGCCGCCGGCGACCACGCCCAGCACGGCTCCGACGACCTCCGCCCCGCAGCGGACCCCGCCGCCCGAGATCGTGCGGGGGCTGCGGGTCAGTGAGTTCACGGCCGGTGACCGGGAGCGCTTCGACGCCCTGCTCGACCTGGCCGACGCCTCCATCGTCAACACGCTCGTGTTCGACACCAAGACCGAGGCCGGGAACGTGCTCTACGAAAGCGAGGTGGAGCTCGCCGACGAGATCGGCGCCGTCCGCAACGTCTACGACCCCGCCGAGTTGCTCGCCGCCGCCCGGGAGCACGACCTCTACACCATCACCCGTATCGTCACCTTCGAGGATGATCACTGGTCGCGGGCCCGTCCGGCGGCATCGTTGGCGGGAACCTGGTTGAACGCGGCCGACCGCACCAACTGGGCCTACCCCATCGACCTGGCCGTTGAAGCGTGCAGACTCGGCTTCGACGAGATCCAGTTCGACTACGTGCGCTTCCCCGACGGCCAGGCTGCCCGTCGCTCCGACGTCCCGGCCACCATGGAGGAACGAACCGACACCATCGCCGAGTTCCTGGATTCGGCCAGGGCCCGCCTGGCCGAGGAGGGCTGCCGCACGTCGGCCGCCGTATTCGGCATCGTCACCGCCAGCGCCACCGACGAGGGCATCGGCCAGACCGTCGACGCACTCTCCGGCAACGTCGACGCCCTCAGCCCGATGCTCTATCCCAGCCACTACGGGCCAGGCTGGATCGGGTTCGACGATCCCAACGACCACCCCGGCCCGGTCATCGCCCATGCCCTCGATGCCGCCGCCCCGGACCTCGCGGCCGGCACGAAGATGCAGCCGTGGATCCAGGCCTTCTACTACAACGGTGAGCAGATCCGGGCCCAGATCAGCGAAGCCGAACAGCGAGGAGCGGGATGGATGCTGTGGAACGCCAGTGGCAACTATCGAACCGATTGGCTGCCGGCATCATGAACCGCCTGTTCCCCGTCGCGTTTGCGCTGAGCCTGGCGGTCACCGCCTGCGTCGCCGACGACGAGACCGCGGCCACGTTCGAGGCCGAGTCGACCTTGCCGCAAGTCACGTCGGACACCGTCGAGTCGTCATCGGCATCGACGGAACCCCTGTCCTCGACGGAAACGACCGAGGCCACCCCGACGACCTCGACGACGGCGCCGCCGGCCGAACTCCAGGGCCTCGACGTCGAGTTGATCGCCGACGGGCTCGACCAACCGGTCACCGTGGCCGTCGACGCCGCTGCAGACGACGGAGCCATCTACGTGTCGGAGCGGGAGGGCATCATCAAGGCCGTGGCCGCCGACGGGACCGTCGAGGTGTTCGCCGACCTGTCCGACCGGATCCGCTCCTCCAGCATCGAGCAGGGGCTGCTCGGCCTGGCCTTCGACGGCGGCGACCTCTACGCCTACTGGACCGACCCTCAGGGCGACAGTGTGCTGGCCCGTTTCCCCGATGCCGACATGACTGTCGAACCCGAGGTCCTCCTCACGGTCGACCAACCGGCCGAACGGCACAACGCCGGCCACATCGTCATCGACGGCGGATACCTCTATCTCTCCCTGGGCGACGGCGGCTCCGGCGGCAGCACCGCCCAGGACACGTCCAACCCTCTCGGCGCCATCCTGCGCCTCGACCTCGACGGCAACCCGGTGGCCGGCAACCACCGCGACGGCATCTGGGTCTACGGGCTCCGCAACCCGTGGCGCTTCTCGATCGACCATCCCCCCTCCGGTCCCAGCCTGATGTACATCGGCGACGTCGGTCAGGAACAGTTCGAGGAGATCAACGTGGTCGACCTGCTCGACGGTGCCGGAACAAACTTCGGCTGGTTTGAGATGGAGGGCGATCAGTGCTTCCGCTCCGGCTGCGACCCGGGCCGCTACACCCTCCCCGTGCTCGAGTACACGCACGATGAGGGTTGCTCGATCACCGGTGGTTCCGTCTACCGGGGCGCTGCCATCCCCGAGTTCACCGGCCACTACTTCTACGCCGACTGGTGCAAGGGCTGGGTTCGGAGCATGCGCTACGACCCCGCCACCGGGGAGGTGTCCGACCAGTTCGACTGGACTGACGACCTGGCAGCGCTCGGTCAGGTCACCAGCTTCGGGATCGACGCCGACGGTGAACTGCTTGCGGTCAACTGGGACGGCCAACTCCACCGGATCATCGCTCGTCGGTGATCACAAACGGCGAGTCCACCCGTTTCTTGCACTTTCACGGACCTCCTTGGACAACCGGTCCATATCTTCACTAGACTGACACGCTGTCGCAGGGTCTGGCTCCGCCAAACGTCGGAGGAGGTTCGGGGACCCGTGGCAAGTCCAATCGGTGGAAGGTTCTGCGTGCAAACCATAACTCGTGCTGCCCGTGCCGCAGCGGCTCGATACCGATCGGTGCCGGCGAGCGTGCTCTACCCCCAGTTGTTTCTCGGGTTCGGCTGGATTCGCGCCGCCGTGGCCCACGGCACGGCGCGGTCGTGGTGGTCGGGTGAGGACCTTCTCGCCTTTTTCGACTCCACCGAGGCCCTGCGCCTGCCGGTCTACGAACTGTTCGTCGACTCCCTGGTGCGGCCGGCGGCGGTTCCGGTCTCGGCCGTCGTCGTCATACTCCAGCTGCTGATCGGCCTTGCGCTGCTGATCAACATCCGTCCCGTGGCCTGGACACTGGTCGGCATCTTTCTCAACGTCAACTTCATCATGGCCGGGGAGGTGAACCCGTCGGTGTTCTACGTGGTCATGGGAATGGCGGTCGTGCTGTGGATCATGCTCGACCGCAAGTCGGCCGAGCGGGTCCACCGGATGGCCACCCGCGCCACCGTCGTCGCCGTGGTCACGCTCGTTGTGTGCGGCCCGTTCATCACCACGTTCGACCCGGCCCGGGTGATCGAGGACCCGTCGCTCATCCTGATCTGCCTGAGCACGTTGTTCGCCATCTCGTGTTGGCTCACCTACGGCGAGCTGGCGGACGATGGCGATCTCGAGGTCGTGGGCGCCGGTCGGGATGAACCGGCTTTGGCCGGGGCGCCGCCGCCTTCCGACAACGACACGCCGCCCCCGGATACACGGAGCCGTGGTGCCCGTCGGAGTCCGGAGACGTCGACATCGCTCGAAACGGACCTGCAGGCGCTCCGGGCCGCTTCCCCGGCGGAGATTATGGAGGCAATCGACCGCCCGATACCACGTTTGCCGAGTCAAGGAACCATGACCTATCACGAGGACGTAGACAGCGGATTCTCCATCAAGGACGATTCGAGCGTACCGACGGCCACCGGGTACGGGCCGCCGTCCGTTCCCGAAAAACCCCGCCTCATCGCCAACTTCGAGGTCAACGACGATCCAGCCCTCCAGTGGTATTCGGTGCGATGCCATTTCCGGATCGACGAGCGTCATTACGAGGAGCGGATCACTGTCTGGCAGGCCGTCGGGTTCGACGAAGCGATCGATCTCGCCGAGGCCGAGGCCGAGAGCTATACCGACGGCGACTACCTTGGTTCTTGCGACTGCTTCCACCTGTCGGATGCGGGAATGCGCGCTTCCCAGGGGGCCGAGATCTACTCGCTCGTCCGGGCCTCCGCGCTCGATCCCGACACCTATCTCCGCACCTTCTTCTTCACCGGTACCGAACGCTCCGCCGAGGTTTGAGCCGGGCCGCCCCACCCACTCGCACTCGTTCTGGGGTTCCCGAACCCCGGAAGTGGGAATGGGGAACCCCAGAACAGAGCGAAGGGGACGTGAGCGGTCTGCAGCGAACCCTGCGACTTCGGCCGACATCGCCCCCTTGAGTAGCATGGCTGGTCATGGCCGAAGCCACGAGTGACACCGACACCGACGTCGATGCTGCAGCAGAACTGGCCGACTGGGTCGACGACAATTGGGATCCCGACCTGACGCTGGGGGAGTGGTGGCAGCTGCTCGCCGACTCGGGTTACGCCCATCCGTCGCTACCGGAGAACGCCGGCGGGAAGGGTTGGAGCCACGGTGACGCGGTCCGGGCCATGCGGGTGCTGGCCGAGCGTAACGTCGTCGGCCCACCGCCCGGCCTCGGCACGATGCTGGCCGCACCCACGATCGCGGCCCACGGGTCGCAGGAACAGATCGACCGTTATGTGCCGGAGATCCTGAACGGACGGAAGGCCTGGTGCCAGCTCTTCTCGGAGCCGGTCGCCGGATCCGACCTGGCCGGGCTGCAGACCCGGGCCGTCCGCGATGGCGACGAATGGATCGTGAGCGGGCAGAAGGTCTGGACATCGCAAGGCCACTATGCCGATCTCGGCCTGTTGGTGGCCCGCACCGATCCGGAGCTGCCCAAACATCAGGGCATGTCCTACTTCGCCTTCGACATGGATCAGCCTGGCGTCGACGTCCGACCGCTCAAGGAGATGACGGGCCGCACCTTCTTCAGTGAGGTGTTCATGGACGGCGCCCGGGTTTCCGACGACGCCATGATCGGCGCCCGGGGTGATGGCTGGCGGGTGGCCAACACCACGCTGGCCGTCGAACGGGCATCGATCGGTGCCGGATCGGTGGGGTTCGCCGTCGCCGCACCCGGGCAGAAGGCCAACCAGTTCGGCCGCCGGGTCGGTGACATCGTCGAGGCGGCGGCCAAACGTAAGGTCGGCGGTCACGCCCCCGGCGTCGGCATGAAGCTCTATGGTCGTTGGACCGAACTGGCCCGTTCCCTGGGACGCACCGACGATCCCGTGTTGCGCCAGGAGATCATGGAGCTGTACTCGATGCTGCAGGTCAATCGCTGGAACCTCCAGCGGGCGAGGGACAAGAACCAGCGCACCGGTGGTGAGCCCAATATCGCCAAGCTGTTCGACGGCGAGATCCACCGCCGCTTCCGGGACCTGTCGCTGCGGATCGTGCAGGCCGACGGGATGCTGGCCGGGGCGTCGTCGGCCACCGACCCGGCGATCGCCGAGTTCGTGCTGCACGCCCAGGGGCCCGCCATCTATGGCGGCACCGATCAGATCCAGCGCAACATCATCGGCGAGCGGGTGCTCGGTCTCCCTCGGGAGCCGGGCCCGCCCCGCGACACCCCGTTTTCCGAACTGCCCAAGAACGTGTAGCTCCCCGACGACGCCGACCGGTCGAACGGTGCGGTTTTGGCCGCGTCCGGGGAGACGGTCGATCAGTCGCCGAGTTCGATCCGAACCCGCTTGTTGCCCTTACCCTTCGACTCGGTCTTCGTGACCGAGAAGGTGCCGACCTCCTTGGTCGACGCCACATGGGTACCGCCGTCGGCCTGCTTGTCGAGACCGACGATGTCGACCACCCTGATCTCGGTGACGAACTCGGGGATCAGGTTGACCTTGGTCCGGATCAGGTCGTCGTCGGCCAACGCCTCGGCCCGGGGCAGGAAGCTGACCTCGATGGGGCGGTCGGCCTCGATCTCGGCGTTGACGAGTTCGGTGATCCGTTCGGCGAACCCGTCGGGCAGCGGATCGAACTCGAAGTCCATCCTGGCCTTCAGCGGCTCCATATTCCCACCGGTGACGGACACACCCCACTCGTTCCAGATCACCCCGCACAGGATGTGAAGCGCAGTGTGGGTGCGCATCAGCTGATGGCGGCGGTCCCAGTCGATGACCCCCTCCACGGTGGCACCGACCTCGAGCGCCTCGGCGCCCGCCTCACCGCCGAGCGTGTGCCAGACCAGCGGCCCTTCCTTGCGGACGTTGGTCACCGGCATCCCGGCCAGCGTGCCGGTGTCGTGCGGCTGGCCGCCACCGGTGGCGTAGAAGGCCGTCCGGTCGAGCGCCACCGCCGGTCCCGATCCCTCATCGGGTCGAACGTCGACGACGGTGGCGGTGAACTCGCGAAGGTAGGCGTCGTGCAGGTGGAGCAGATCGGTGTCGGGCATGGCCACCATTCAATCGGCCGTCCCTCCGATTGCCATGCCCAGCTCTGGACGGGACTATCCCGTGCGGTCGACGTCGCCGGCCGGCGTGAGGAATTGGCGGATCAGCGGCTCGTAATGCTCGAGTGGGTTGCTGGTGTACGACGCATCGAACGCCGTCTGATCGTAGAGGTGGCAGAACTCGGCGGTGTGTTCGAAATAGGGTGAGTCCCGGAACTGCTCGCGGGCGTTGCCGTCCATTCCGATGTGGTCCCAGAAGTAGTAACCCTGGAACACGCCGTGGTTCTTTACCATGAAATGATTGGCCTCCGAAACGAACGGCTTGAGGATGCCGGCGGCGATGGAGGGGTGGTTGTAGGGCGACAGCGTGTCGCCGATGTCATGAAGCAGGGCGCACAGGATGTACTCGTCATCGCGATTGTCATGCTCGGCCCGGGTCGCCGTCTGCAGGCTGTGCTCCAGGCGATCGACGGGGAAACCGCCGTGGTCGAACCGGAGATCCTGGAGCAGACGGATGACCCGGTCGGCCACCATCGATTGGGTGATGGTGAGCTGGGGAACGATCATCGCCCAGTCCTCGGCCGTCGACTCCTCGAACGTCGTGAACGACGCTCGTGTCGGGCTCGAATCGGTGGACTGTTGAGACTGCGCGTCGGTCATGAACTGATGATCCCACGGCATTCGGCCGCTCACCAGATCATCTCCCGGGTCGGCTGTCCCCCATGGTCACCCTCCAGCCCTGGACCGCTGTCACCATTCCGCCGACCGGAGGCCTGTTCCAACCGGGCCGACCAGCAACGTCGCCGTCTCGACATCATAGACCGACGCCGACCCGTCCTCGGCGAGGATCACGGCGCGGGTGCCTGACGCATCGACGGCCAGGGACCGGGGGCGCCCGGTCAAGGTGACGGCGGGTTCAACGTGGTCTCGACCCGGTGTCACAACCTCGACTCCGACGAAGTCGCCGCGAACCACCAGTGCCCACAGCTTGATCCCACCGTTTTGGACAGCGACGGCATCGACGTCGATGGTTCCCTCCGGCATCGGAACAACGGAGTATTCAATGATGTTCCCGGCCTCCAGGTCGATGCTGACAATCTCGGCGAAGGGGGGTGTGCCGTCCCCGACGACGAGACCGATCACCGTCGCCGCACCCGGAGCCCAGACAACGGCTCGATGGAGTGACCGTGGGGGCAGGGCTTCGATCGTCGACTGTTCAAACGGTGCTGAGGCGTGCCAGATCGTTACCGACGGCTGCCGGGTCACGATCCACCGGCCGTCTGATGAAACATCCAGGCTCGCAGCGTTGAACGCGGCAGCGTCGAGGTTCGGAGGGCTGCCCATGGGAGTGATCACGATGCGACCGTCGGCGGGCTCGCAGCAGACCGAGATTGCAACACTGACCGAAGGGTCGATTGTCCAGGCCGCATCAAATCTCTCGTCGACAACCCCCACCGGCGACGACTCCCCGTCGAGTGTCGACAGGTAGGCCAACGATCCCTCGCCGTCCACCGTCAGTACCCGATCGGCCGGCTCCGCGATCGGCATGGAGGTGGCACTCGAACGACCGATCGTGCCGACAACATCCCGGTACCACAGACTGCGTCCGAGGTTGGTCGACCCATCGCCGTCGTACCACTCGCGGCCGAGGATCGTGTCGTCGGCCAACACGAACACCAGTTGAGCGTCGTGAAGACGTCCCGATGCCGACGTCAGAACATCCGCTTTCCCCTCGGTCCCAAGCTTCATCAAATATCGTGGAACACCGTCGAGAGCGACAAGAAGCCGCATCAACTCGGTGGAGCAGGCATCCACGCAATCCGGAGATTCAAGGGCGATGACAGCGGCTCCGGGGTCGACCGACGAGGCGAGAACCGGAGGCAACGGCTGCCCCCTGGCCGGATCGACGCCGGGTTCATCCGCCAGCACCGGAAGCGTTACCCCGTCAGTGGCGATGATGACGATGTCGGATGCACCCTCGTCATCCGGATCACCCATCTCCTCCTCATCGGTGTCCTGGGAGCCGACGGCTCGCCCGTTGCTTCCATCAGCCGACGATCCGTCGGGGGAAGGCTGATCGTCATCTGATTCGCCGACTGATTCCCGGGCGGCGATTTCGACGTCGTCGGGTCGCCCTGACGTCGAGACGCCGTACAGCACACCTGCGCTGATGACGGCCAGGACGACGGTGAAGATCGCTGCGACCCGCAATCCGCTGGAGCGGGGGCGTCTCGGATCGCGATCTGGCCGAGCGATTCCGACGTCGGCGCGAGCGACCGCCTCGTCGCCCATGGCGCCCAGCGCCGTTCTCAATCGCCGGTCGAAACCGTCAGGCGTTCCCATAACCGAGTTCCTCTCGCAGTGTCTTCCGGGCCCTGGCCAGCTGCTTCTTGATGGATCCTTCTGAGACGCCGAGTAGTGACGCGATGGAGCCCGACGTGTGATCCTCCCAATAGGTCAGGTGCACGATGAGTCGTTGCTGCGGGCTCAGTCGATCCAACGCCCGCTCGACATCGAAGTCGCGGGTTGAAACGGTGGGTGACGGCCGTTGGTTCAGCCGAAGAAAGCGGGCATTTCGGGCCAGGCGACGTCTGACCGAACGTTGATGGGAGATCGATTCGTTGGCCACCGCCCGGAAAAGGTACGCCCGATGATTCTCGACCGCCGCCATACCCCGCTCGCTCTGTCTTGCAAAGGTGGCGGCCACGACGTCGGCGGCGTCATCAGGACCGACGATGGATGCCGCCAGCCGGACCAGCTGTTGATTCATCTCTCCGAAAAGACGCTGAAGGTCGGGTTCCAACACGGTCACACTCTTCAAGACGGCACCGGGCACCGGTCCGGGTGACAAGCACGAAGGAGATACGTTCGTCTTTCTCGGCTACCTGATTGTGCTAGCTTGGCCCGCAAACGCGGCTCGAGTATTTGTAGGTCCCCGCCGGCTTGTTCGCAATTGCGTGGCGAATCACCATATAGAGGAACCGCTTGCCGTCGGTTGTATTCGACGTTGGACTATAACAAGTCAGCCCGAACTTGCTGATAAGCCGAGTGTAGGCAGCACCGGTCACGGGGCCCCAATCCCCGTCGATGGAGAGTGATTCACCGTTCAGATGCTTGGCGGCCGCCTGCACGAGAGTCGTGTCCGATCTCGTATTCGTGCGTATCTTCTGGACCGATGTCAGGTCGTCGAAATGAATGTGATCCCTGTGATCGTTGTTGTACCAGGCCGTGAGAACTGTTCCGAAATACCGACGTAGGTTGGCGGCCACGCCGAGATAGCGGCGGACGTGCAAACTGCCGTCTCCGCGAGTAGGCGACCAATTGGAGTCCATCAACCATCCGTTCGAGAAACGGATCTGGCAGAGATCGAAGCCTCGTGCTCTGTTGTGGGCTGACGTGATCCGATGACAAGCCTTCACCCCGACTTCTCCGTACCAGTCGGTGTCGAGCGTGCCGTCGGAATACGGCGAGTTGTAGTAGAACCACCAGTCCATGTTCGAGGCCCAGCGATTGCACTGATCGTAGAAACCTGTGTTGAACTCGAGGCTGTGGAAATTCCCGAATGATGTCTGGATGCCCGGGTCCGGCAGAAAAGATCGGCCTCTCAGTTCCTGCCCGCCGATCGTGTTCCTGCTCACGATATCGACCAGCTTGCCGTCGCAATAGTGTTTGCTCATGGCCGCATTCCTTCGATGTCGACAACATCTCCGTTGGACATCACCCATCGTCCGCTCGGATGGCCGCGAACGGGTAATGCGTGGCCGTGCCCGGCGGCGAGGGCGACACCGGGGAACTCCAGCCACCGACCTCCCACAAACATGTGGGCGTTCAGCTGCCCTCCGGACCCCTGTGTCAGGGTGAAGACGCGACCGTCCAACGTGATGCCGGACGCTCCGGCGACGGCGCCGGTCAACTCGCCCGATCGTGAGAACGATGACGCCCTCTTCGCCAGCTCCCAGACCTCGACGCCAACGCCGAGCACATCCAGGGCCACGACCACCGCTCCGGAAGCGTCGACCGTGACCGATGCGCCCACAACTTCGCCCGCGGCCGGTATCGGCAACAGGTGGCCGTCGACCAGGACGGACGTTTCCGACAAGTGGTCTCCATCGGCGAATGCGGCATTCACGATCACCGAGGCCGTCGACCCCGCTTTCGTCGCCCTGGCCAGTCCGGCTCCCGGCAATGCAACAGAGAAGCTTGTTGCATTCTCGGAGTGATCGGGTCGCACGATCAGATCCTCGACTCCGTCCGGTACCGAGAACGGGCCGAGCGGTTCCGACAGTTCCTCGTCGGTTGGAGGTTCCGTCGTCGTACCGTGATCGACCGGCCGAAGTGTTTCGCTCATGCCGATCGATGAGCCGACAACCCCATCGATGATGGTCAGGTCAAGGGGCTGGTAGCCCGGTCGGTCAAGCGTCTGCACGACCTGCCCGAGCGGTCCGATTCGACCAACTTCCTCGATGGGAATCTCCCGTATCGTCGCCCTGCCATCCTCCGTAACCAGGCCGAGAAGGCTGTTGCCATCTCCCCGGCTCCCCAATGCTCGGATCGTGGTCGCCCTGCCATCGGCGGACGCCAGTGCTATCTGAGGACGGAGCGCCACGAGGGCAGCACCCCCAGCCACAACCTTCAACGCCTTGCGTCTGCTCAGACCGACCGCCCCAATGCTTCGAGAAGTCGAGGAAAGTCCGTGTTGCATCTATCCGCCCCTTCCGTCCGACGCTCCAAACTGCCGATATGGAACGCACATCTCGACACACACAGCGCACTACGGTGATTTTGGCCTTTCGGACGTACGACGGTACCTCCGCGAACGCACCCAGGTCAACCATTTCAACTGCTAATAAAGATGCAATTCGGACACCGAAATCTATCCGATCCGATTCTTCGACGCTGCTGTTTCGAATGTATAACCGAGTGGTCAGACAAAATTTGGCTTGAATGCAACCGGCAGGATGACTAGTCTCATCCATGCTTCATCGGTGAGCGGGCGGCGTCGAAGTCGCTGAGAAGGGAAGGCGATGAGCATCTTCCGATACCTGTTTGGCACACTGCTGGTGATCCTCGTGGCGGGGTGTGCGAGCGGACAGGCTGAAGTCTCAGCCGGATCGAACCCGGATCCCGCCCTCGAAGCGGGCGCCGAAGGAGTGAGCCAGCAAGATTCCCCGAACCCGGTGGGGAGGATGCGCTGGGTGCCCGCACCCGCCGGACGCCTCGACACCCCTCTCGACCTCTGCGATGACTCAGAGGCTGTCGAGGCCGGGCTCGACGGTGGAGACTTGGACGCCGAGCGGTCGGCCATCGGTCTGGATTGCGCTCGTTTCGATGGTCCTCGCTTCGGTGTTGTGAGTTCGGATGGACACGTCGCACTCGGGCGGGACGCGGCCGAAGCAAGAGCGAATGCGGCCACCATGGCTCATACGAACGCGGATGGTTCGCCGGTCCAGAGGCGAAAAATCGACTCACTCGGTGTTCCGCTCGGGTACTTCGGACCTGACCACGGCGCCGGTGAGCCAGCGATTCGGGGCGCCAACGAGGCTCTCGTCGTCCTGCCGGAGACCGTCGTCGTTCACGATGGGACGCTACGGGGTCTGGTGCTGAACCGCTCGGCCACCAACTTCTTCAGTTCGGTCGCAGCGGTGGTCGACGGGCGCACGTCGGCTTCCTTTCCGTTCGTTCTGCAACCCTTTGAGGTCGCTCCGTTCGAGCTGGCGGACTGGGGCGACGAACTGCCGGATGTCTCCTCCATCGAGGTTGTGGGGGAGAAGACAGGTCCCGACCGATCGCGATCGATTTTGATCACCGGAACCCCCGGGCGATTCTTCGGAACGGGCGCAGAAGTCGGCGACGTGGCAGCACTGAACGTGGATGTTCCCGAGGGAGAGGCGGTCCTCTACTTCGAGTCGGCACTTGAGGCGATCAAGTCCACGTCCCATCCCGAGTTCAGTCCTGCCGGTGTGAAGGCGAGCGACCTCGCGGCGCTTGTCGCATTCGTCGATGAGAACGGCCGGGTGATCGGCCAGCACGACCTCGAGATCGTTCTGTTCGACTCCGGCCCACTTCGAGACGACCGAATGCTGTTCGGAGTCGTTGGCTTCGTCGTCCCTCCGGAAGCGGCGGACTATTCGATCTGGGTTGGAGGAACACAATGAGCATTAGGAAGCTGGCGGCAACCCTCGCCCTCGCCGGATTGTTCGCAGGCGTCATGTCGGCCGGGCCGTCCGATGCGGCGACCACCTACAAGTTCACGACCGGAACATACAACGGCACCCGGAGCGCCGCTCAGCAGGCAGTCGGCGAAAAGACCTGTTCGGGCATGTCGACCAATCGGCTGCTTGCTCTCATGCTGGCCGTTCCGGTTCACGAGGTAGGCGGAGGAAGCTCCTCGTACAATCCGTCGCCGATGGTGCTTTCGCGGTGGGACGGCTGGTCGAGTTCGAAGAACCGGTCTCTGTATTCCCACACCGAGTACGGCTCGTACAAGCGAGCGCACTGGAACCCCGGAGTGGGTCTCTGGCAGCTGGACACGTGGACGGACACGGTACATCTCAACCATGGGCAGAGGGCAAACACCAAGACAGGCGGCATCTACGTGGCCCGTTACCTTCGAGACGGCTACTGTGCGGGCCTTTCGACCCTCAAGCGCCGGTTGAACTCCAACTGGTACGCCTGCGATCAGGACAAGTGCTACAACACCTATGTAGACATGTACAACGGCGGCTCGTTGAAAATCACCAAGACCAGCGGCAGCGAATGGGATGGCGGTGTCAAGTCGCGCAGTTGTCGGTGGGGTTCTTCGAGCAGCAGCTGGACCTGCTACCACTACGACATCAACAATCGGCAAGGTTCGATGGACACAAACGACCTCAACGGCGACGGCAGCCGGACGCCGCTGGCCGACGACTTCCTGTCGTTCACCCAAGCCAGCATCAAGCGAGCCGCCTGGCTCCGAGGATCGACCGGATATGACAAGGAAATCGTCAAAGCTGTCAGAACAAGTGAAAACGCCCGATACAGCAGTCTCTACACGAACGGTTGGTACGACGGTACATCGCTCCAGGTCTTCAAATGCACGTCGAGTTGCTGGTGGTCGACGTGGGGGCCGTGATCCACTGATCGGCGACGCCCGAGTCTCGAATCCTGCAGCCGATAGATCGTTCCTGGCGATCCCACCTGCGGGCCTGATCGGCCTGGCGGCGATTCTTCTGCTCGCCGGCTCCTGCACCGTTGCGGAATCCGAGCAGCAGGCCACCACCGTGACCACGGGTGCGACCACGACCGCCGTGACCGAGGAGACGCCCGACGGTTCGGAGGGTTCAACAGGTTCAACGACGGGGTCAGTCGGCGTGCCAGCCGACGTCGCCTGCGGCAGCCTGTCCAATGTGACGACGACCGAAGCGCTCCTCACTGAAGACAGCGACCGCGACCTGCTCGAAATCGGTGTCGGGCCGGCAGGGACATGGTTGATCGTCGCATGCGGGACCGGTGGCGCGATCTACGACTCCGGTTCGACGAATCGCCCGCTCGACGTCTACGTCGTCGATGTCGAAGGGGATGGCATCGACGAACTACTCGCCGGTACGACCTTCGGCGCCGGGCCCTTCGCCGGCGATCTCATCCGGTACGACGGCACAGCGTTCGTTGCTTCAGGGTATGACATCGTGGTTTCACCGGGTGATGAGTCCGGCCGCAGCTTCGGCTGTGTCGACAGCGACGGCGACGGCCAGAGGGAACTGATCGGCCTGGACTACAACCTGTCGACTCAAGACGGTCTTGTGCGCTGGGCACGGTTTCGCTTCGACGGCCAGCCGATAACCCCAGCCGTGGGAATATTCGATCTGAACACTGAAGGGCCGCTCGTCGCAACGCTGCGGTCGGGGACGTGCGGAGATGCGGTGATTGTTCCGGCGAACTAGTGTCGCGACCTGATCGCTCAGCGGGCGGCGCTTCGGAAGTCAGCCCTTCTTGGTCGACTCCGGCTTCGTGGCAGCGTCGGTGCGCGACGCCGGTTTGACGCTCGGGGTCGGGTCGTGGAAGGCGACCGCTGCGCTCGAGGCGTAGGCCCGCCACCGCTCGGCCTGAGCCGACGGGCCCTCACCCGGAGTCGCCCGGTACAAACGGAGCGACGTCTGTGGGGTCAGCGGGAAGCCACCGACGGCCTGACGGATGTGCGGGACAAGCGCATCGTTCGACACCAGCGAAAAGATACGGGAACCGGCCTGCAGACGCCACAGCCGCTGGTCGCCCCACGGGTCATCGACCAACGGCACGTAGTAGCGGAGCACCATGTGAACCTTCTCATAGCGCCCCACGAGCTGTTCGAAGTCGGCGACGGTGTTCTTCAGTTGGGCGAGCGCCTGTTCGGTGGCGACCGTGCTGCGCTGAATACGGCCGCGGTTCCACCACCAGGCGCCGGCCACGGTCGCCACAACCGTCAGCCAGGCCAACGAGGCGGTGGTGGCGGCCGCCATCTGCTCGATCAGCCCCAGGAACAGGATCAACGCCAGAATGCAAGCGCTGGCGATCACGCCGTTTCGACGCTGCAGAGCCGTCACCTTCCTCAGCTCCTCGGTGTGTTTGCGTGACTCGGCGTACATGGCGAACCCCCGCTCGACCTGGTATTCGAGATCCACGAGACGGGTGTGGTTCAGCGTCGACAGTGACCGCGCGAGGTTCGCCAGGCGGACGGGGTCGGTGGAGTGCAACGCAACCTGGGTGACACCGTCGTTGTTGCCGATCGGCTTGACGGTGGCATGGTCGAGCGGAGCCTGTCGAACCGGCGACGCGTCCGAGTCCTTGTCGGAACCGAGGAGAATACCTCGCGCGGCCGATGGCGATGTGTCGGTTCCTCCACCGATCGAAACAGTGAAACCGTTGATGAAACCGAGCGTGACCTCGGTGTTGTTGTTGCGCTGGCGGGCGAGGTTGATGGCCCGGCCCACGTCGACCTCGAACTGGTGCATGTCCGACAGATGCCGGCGAACCTCCAGGAGGAGGCGATGCCGCACACGGGTGTGAGCGGCGGTGCCGCCGGCGAGATCGGCCACCTCCTCCTCGACGAAATCGAAGCTCGGCGGGAACCGATGGAACGCGTCGTGAAGATGGTCCTCGGCGATCCCGATGTTGCCGGCCACCAGCTCGAGATAGCAGGCTTCGAGGTGGGTCTCGGAGTGCCACTCCAACCGGTCGAGCGCCTCGCGGACCGATCGCTGAGCTCGATCGAGCTCACCCATGTGGCGTAGGCACTTGGCTTGGACGAGATGCCCGAGACCCGTCGGCGCCCCCTTCGGCCGATCGTTCTCGTTCACCCTCGTCGCCACCTCGATGTGGCGAAGCACGTCCTTCCAGTCGGATCGGGACGATGCGGTGGTCATCAGGAGGCGGCCGAGCCAGTAGCGGGCCCTGCCGTCGAGCGGCCGCATCCTCACCACCCGGTTGAGGTGCAGCTTCATCACGTCGGCGGCTCGCAACTCGAAGGCGAGACAGGCCTCGTTCCAATCGTCGTTGGCCCGCTCGACCAGACTTGCCGTGCCGCTCTCCGAGCGACGGACCGGCAACCCCATCACCCACCGGTCGAGTTGGTTGATGCGGTGATCCAGCCAGTGGTCGTCGAGCGAGACCACCAGTCGCTCGCCGAGCGCGACCAGCGCGCTGGTCTGCTGGGTGCGTCCCGTCTCGTTCAACCACTTCGCAAGGCGGTCGTGAATGACCTCGTACTGAAGTGCGTCGGCGAGCTGGTCGAGCATGCCGATCGTGTGGTGTTCCCGGAGTTCGTCTTTGAGCCTTGTCAGGCGGGCGTCGGGTTCGACGCCCGGGGGCGGAATCTGTTCGTAGATGATGACATCGCGACCGTTGCGCACGGCGGCCTCGTATTCGGCCTGAATTCTCGTGCGGTGATCACCCGGGATCGTCGGCCCGATGCGGTTGCCCAAAAGGAGCAGGAGCAGATCCGCCTCCCCGGCTCTCGTCAACGACTCGCCGATCGGTTTGACCGTGGTGCCCTCCTCGAGGTTGTGGACCTCGACCGGCACGTCGAGTCCCGACGGCAAGCCCTGAAGGAGGCGGCGCAGGTCGCCGAAGTCGTCGAGTGTCGACGAGACGTACACCGACAAAGCGGGCATCGGGGGCGGTGCAACGTCGGAGCCGACCGGTGCAAGAAAATCGCCGAAGTTGTCCACACTTCCCTCGAATCACGATGGTGACAGACGATTCTACTCGCCCGCCACCGCCGGGGCGAAAACCGCCCCGGCGTGGAGACGGCGATCAGTAGTTGAAGACGAGCGCACCGCCGGTGGTGTACTCGAACACGGCGGGAAAGCCGGCCACTTCGGCGTTGTCGGCCCAGGTCGAGTCCTGAAGGCCGCGGGTCTTCACGCAGACCGGGCAGACGAAGAAGCGTCCGCCCCGCTCGACGTACTCGGCGTGCAGATCGCTCACCGGTTGCCATCTTCTTCCACTCCTTGTCGTGGTCCTGTCGTGACACCGGTTGGTGACCGACATCGACCACTCTCCTGCACAGGCGGCACGATGTCTTGAGCGGATCTTGAGGACCTTGTGGGGATCGACCTCAAACGTTTCCGGCT
>JAOTVU010000257.1 GCA_029863385.1 Acidimicrobiia bacterium | reverse complement strand
GGGAGAGCCTGGCGGCCAGGCCTTCGAACATGATGTGGTCTCCTTGGCTGTCCGACGATCGCGATCGTTAGTCGCGGTCTACGTCGCAAGGACCGATTCGGATGCTCGCCGACGCGGCGCTCCGACGAGACAGCCAGGTGCCGATCCGGGTTGAGGGACCCGGACCGGCCAGACGCCGAGGCCAAGGACGACTTCCCGGAACGTTCGGTCGTCGTCGACCTCGACTGTCTTAAGAGTGCCTCATCGGTCCTGACTGTCTCCTGACAGCGTCACGAACGCGCCACAAAAGGTCAGGTGCTGCGGGCGGCGTCGACGATCTGTTCGCGGACGATGTGCTGGGCCCGGTGCGCCACCTTCATGTCGCGCAGTCCGGCCTCGGCCCGCTCCGTTGCCGCCGCCATGTCGCCGTCGTGGGCGGAGGCGAAGGTCATGCCGTAGCTGACGTCGGTGACGACACCGTCGAACCGCACCGCCTTCTTGAGATCCTCCGCTCCGTCCATCAGCCGCTTCTCAACCAGCTTCACCTGGCCCGGCGTGATACCGGAGATCACCATCGCGTAACGGCCACCAGCCACCCGGAAGAAGTGGTCGGTCGGCCGCCACATCTTGCGGATCACCTCGGCGTACGACTTGAGATAACGGTCGCCGGCCTGGTCGCCGTACTGCTCGTTGACCCTCTCGAGATTGTCGAGGTCGGCCATCACCACGAGCACGTCCGCAATGTCTCCAGCCTCGAACGACTTGGCGACACCCACCAGGTGCCGTTCCAGGGCGTCGCTGTTGCCGAGGCCGGTGAGCTCATCGCTCAGGGCGGCCGCCAACGCGGCGTTGGCCTCGTCGCGTTGGTGTTCCATCTGCAGGTGGACGCCGATGAACTGGGTGAAGAGCCGGAGGAGATCCTCCACGACCTCCCGCGATGTGCCGGCCTCGTCGTGCATGGCGACGACGTGACCGGCCGCTTTGCCGTCGACTTCGAACGTCAAGGCGGCGTAGGACATCAGCGGATAGTTCTCGACCGCTGCCCATTCAGGGAAGCGGCGACGGAGTTCGTGCTGCCCGTCGTAGTAGCAGAATTCCTCGGTGGCGATTGCGATCTCGTCGGCGGTACCGGCGACAATGCACTCGAACTCCGGCTTCAGCTCGGCGGTGTCCCACCAGCCGACGAAGTCGACTGTGTCGAGGCCTTCGTCTCGGAACCGGCTCACACCGATCCAGCGCCAGCCGATGGCCCGACCGAGCGCCAGGGCGGCCCGCCGGTAGATGTCCTCGTCGGCGAGGCTGGGATCGACGAGGTAGCCGAACGCCTTCTCCCGGATGCCCAGGCGGTCCATCGCCGGGTCGGTGATGATGCTGTACCCGCCGTCGAGCTCGACCAGCTTGACGCTGACACTGCTGACCAGATCCTGCGGAAACGTCACCACCCCCGTTGTGGACGTTCTGCACTGCTCCCTCATGACCTGACCCGCCGGGAGATCGAGTCGCAGATACGGATCGTTGGAGAAGAGTCGTTCGCCGGCGTCGGTGAAGATGGCGACACCGGCCACGTTCTCGTCCAGCAACTGGCGCAGCAGTTTGGCCTCGCCTGAGTGTTGACCGTGCTCGTCGAAGATCCGGCGGAGGAGTTCCTCCTGGTCGGTCATGTCGACGGGCGCGGCGGTGGCGATCAGCTCGGACGCCGTCGGTCTGTTCATGGGAATGCTTTCGATGTGCACGAACGACCCTCCGGAATTTAGGTCGGCTCAGTTGGTGGTTGGGCTTACCTTTTGTTTTCGACCGCAGACGGCAGCCACTTGAGTGCCGCGGTCTCGTCGGCACCTCCCTCGACCAGTCCGTCGGGCTCATCGACTGGGTTCGTTCACCTCCGGCCGCTGACACCGGTGTGGGCCCTGTGACCCATGACGAGTTGGGGAGTGGTTCCGGATTGGGGATATTCACTCTCAAGCCACCTGCAGCTCCGCCATACCGTCGGGAACCGAAAGGCGGATGCGGAACATGGGTGTGCGGCGGATTCGGCGACTGCGGTCGTCGGCGACGGCCCTGGCGATTTCGGCCATGGTCATTTCATCGATGGTGATTCTGGAACCAGGGCATGCCGCGCCGGTGGCGGCGGCCCCGGCAGCCCCGGCGGCGCCGATCGCCCGGGATCCGGGCGGACGGTGGGGTCCGGTGGAGGACTGGCCGATGGTGGCCATCCACTCGGCGCTCGACAGCAACGGTCGTGTGGTCACGTACGGCACCAATCCGGACGGCACCCAGACCGGACGGTTCATCTACGACATCTGGACGCCATCGGCGTCGGCGGCGTCGGGACACAACACGCTGGCGAACACAACCCGGACCGACGTGTTCTGCAGCCTTCAGCTCAACCGATCCGACACCGGTGACATGATTCTGTTCGGAGGGGACAACTGGACGGGTATGTCGACAACCGGTCGTGGAAATGCCGACATCAATCAGATCGATGCCAAGACGGGGGCGGTTGCACCGCTGCCCGGCATGAACCGGGCTCGTTGGTACGCCACGGGTACCACCATGCCCAACGGGTCGATCTACGTGCAGGGAGGACTCGACGGTGAGGACCGACCCGAGCAGTGGACACCCGAGCAGGGTGCTGAGCTGCTGCCCATCGACACGTCGGGCATCGACTGGTACTACCCACGCCATTTCGTCATCCCCGACGGCCGAATCTTCGGTATCGCCAACGACCGACGCATGTACTACGTCTCGGAGTCTTTGAAGTCCCTGGATTTCGTCGGTCGACTCCCCGCCGGCTACGGCGGCAACACCTCGACCGCTGTCATGTTCGAGCCAGGCCGAATCCTTCTGGTCGGCGGCGCCACGACACAGGCTTTGATCATCGATGTGACCGGAGGTGGAACCCCCGCTATCAGGAGCGCCGGCAACCTGAGCTCCACCCGGCAGTGGCTCGACGGCACCTTGCTCCCTGACGGTCGCGTCCTGGTCACGGGCGGCGCAGTCAGATCGTCGTCCCAGAGGGTGGATGACCCGATCGCGACGTACGGGTCGAGTTTCACGGCGGAGATCTGGGACCCCCGCACCGGCGAATGGACCGTCGGCGACTCGGCCCAGGTGCCTCGCCTCTACCACTCCACCGCGTTGTTGTTGCCCGACGGCCGGGTCCTGACCGCAGGTGGCGGCTCACCGGGTCCGATCACCAACACCGACGCCGAGCTGTATCATCCCGACTACCTGACCCGGGCCGACGGGAGCCCGATGCCCCGACCGACGATCGACGGGGTTTCCGACGTCACGCTCACCGCCGGTCAGCGCCTCGTCATCAGCGTGCCCGACGGCGCCGACATCGCTCGGGTGACGATGGTCAAATCCGGTTCGGTCACCCACTCGTTCAACATGGACCAGCGGTTCGTCGAGCTCGACTTCGTCATGAACCGGGACACGGCCAACGGTGACCGGGTCGTGACCCACCTGCCCGACAACGACGCCGTGATCACCCCCGGCTACTACCTTCTCTCGGTGCTCGACAGCAACGGCATCCCGTCGGAATCCGAGATGGTGAAGGTCGAGGTCCCGGACCCCGCCCGGCCGACCAGCACGCTGGATGGCCAGATCGTCCGGTTGTACCAGGCCGCATTCGAACGGCTTCCCAGTGGGCGGGCGTTCGTCTACTGGCGCCGCCAGATGATCAACGGAATCCCGGCGGCAACCGTCGCCGCCTCGTTCGCCGCCAGCGGAGAGTTCGGGTCGCGCTACGGGCAGCTTGGCGCCGCCGGGTTCGTCGATCAGCTCTACCGAAACGTGTTGGGACGAACTCCGTCGACGACCGAGCGAAGCTACTGGATGGGCGAGCTCGCCGCCGGGGCAACCCGGGCCGATCTGCTCCTGGCGTTTGCCGAGTCGGCCGAGTTCCGACACAGGACGGGAACGAACGGACTGCGTCCGGCGGACATCGATCCCGGGCCCGCACCGGTGCCGGCACCGACCGATTCCGACGCCGCCGCCTACGAAGGTGAGGTCCGGCGACTGTACCTGGGCGCTTTCCGACGCGAGCCCGATGCGGCCGGCCTCGCCTACTGGATCGGGATGCGGGCCAAGGGCATTTCCCTCGTGGCGGTTGCCGACGAGTTCGCCACCTCGGCCGAAGTCCGGGCCCGGTACGGGCAGACGTCGAATGGCCAGTACGTCGACTTGGTCTACCTCAACGTCCTGGGGCGACCATCCGATCCGGGCGGGCGCGACTACTGGCTCCGACAGCTCGGCGCCGGGGTCACCCGTGGTGAAGTCATGGTCGCCTTCACCGAATCACCGGAGAACATCGCGGCAACCGGTTAGTTGGCGGCCCGCCGGCTTGTTGCCGGCGGGGGACCCCGACTGTCAGTCGTACAGCCACTCGGGTCCGACTGTCAGTCGTACAGCCACTCGGGTCCGACTGTCAGTCGTACAGCCACTCGGGTCCGACTGTCAGTCGTACAGCCACTCGGG
>JAOTVU010000256.1 GCA_029863385.1 Acidimicrobiia bacterium | reverse complement strand
GTGGCTGGCCCTCGGTGCCGGCCTTGCCGGTGGCGCGGATGTCATCCTCATCCCGGAGATCCCCTACAACATCGACGCCATCGCCGAAACCGTGCTGCAGCGGCGGGCCGGAGGCAGCACGTTCAGCATCATCGCGGTCAGCGAGGGCGCGCTGTCGGCCCAGGAACACAAGATGATGACCAACATCGAAGCCCGACTGGCCGAAACGAAGGGCGACGATTCCAAGGCCGACGAGCGGGCCGCAGCCAAGACCGAAATGGAGCTGCTCGAGGCCCACCGCCACGACACCACGTCCCGATTGTCGCGACGCCTTGAGGACATGACCGGGCTCGAGGCCAGGGTGACGATTCTTGGTCACGTCCAGCGGGGTGGCACGCCATCGGCCCAGGACCGTCTGCTGGCGACCCGACTGGGCACGGCGGCCGCCGACCTCGCCGCCAAGGGAACCACCGGTGTCATGGTGGCGACGGTCAACGGGGAGGCCGTCCCGGTCCCGCTGGAGGATGTGGCCGGCAAGCGGGCCGTGGTTCCGGGCGACCACCCCTGGATCAAGACCGCCCGTAATCTCGGCATCGGTCTGGGCGATTAGCGACGGTGACCGGGTAGGCGGGGTGAACGGTCACCGCGTCGCGCCCTAACGACCGGAGTCGTCGAAGAAATCTCGAGAAACCTTCGAAAAACGCGTAAGGGCACGTTGCGCCATTGGTCAGGAACGTCGAACCGCACTTCACCCGGAAGAGCGGAACGACCAGAGGAAGACCAATGCGCAACAAGCTTTTCACCGCCAAAATTCTGAGCTCCGCCTCGCTGGCAGGCCTCATCCTCGGCGGACTCGCTCCCGCCGTTTCGGCCCAGAGCCCGATCCCCGAGCCCGATCGGTTCGTGATCGTTCCGCCGGTCACCATCCCGGAGCCCGACCCCGAACCCGATCCCACGCCGGTCTTTCCGGTCGGCCCGTTCGTGATCGTCACACCGACCATTCCCGAGGAGCCGCCGTTCCCGCCGGATGACGACGACGATCACCCCACGTTCAATCCCGGCTTCGAGCTCTGCCTCGACCTCGAGAACCTCTGCAAGGATCTCGGCGACCTGATCACCCCTCCGGGTGACGACGGCGAGGATCCCGACGACGGTGGCGACGAACCCGCCGACGAGCCCGCCGACGAGCCCACCGAGGAACCGACCGACGAGCCAGTCGACGTGCCCACCGAGGAGCCCACCGACGACAACTCGGACGACAACGACGGTGATGTCGACACGGACATCGACATTGACATTGACATCGACATCGACATCGACATCGACGCACCGCTGGCCGGCTCACCCAAGTTCACGGGCTGATCGGCCACCTCTCGACCAACGCACACGATTCGCCCATCACACCAGGAGAACGACCAATGAACACCCACACCAAGGCAACCGACACCACCGGCATCGACAACCAAACCGGCCGCCGGTACCTCACGATGCTGATCCTCGCACTCGCCGTGGCCATCCTGTCCACCGCCTGCCTCCCTGGCTCCGGCGGTGACGAGGTCGGCAGCGAAGCCCTGCATCTCGGCTCCATCGCCGAAACGGCGGAGACCGACGACGCCGACGCCGACACCAGCGCCGGCCACGGTGCCGCCGACGAGTACTCCCCCAGCAACACTCGGGCCGTCGTGCTCGTCGACCAGATGCCGGTGTTCGACGCTCCGGGCGGAAATCTGCTCGGCACGATGTCGTCGACCACCGAGTACGGCACCAACCGGGTGCTGCTGGCGGAGGCGACCGAAGGCGACTGGGTGCGGGTCCGACTGCCCATGCGGCCCAACCACACCACCGCCTGGGTGGCGGCCGGCCAGGTGAAGCTGGAGAACGTCGAGCCGACCGTCGAGGTCGACCTGGCCACCCGGACCCTCACCGTGCGCTCCGCCGGGACGGTCCTGGCCCAGGCCACCGTGGCCGTCGGCAGCGAGGAGTACCCGACCCCTCGGGGCACCTTCTACATCACCGACAAGCTGGAGACCCCGGATCCGGGTGGCGCCTACGGCCCCTATGCATTGGGCCTGTCGGGCTACTCCGAGACCCTGTCGGAGTTCGGCGGCGGCGACGGGCAGATCGGCATCCACGGCACCAACGACCCGTCGTCGCTGGGGCAGGCCGTCAGCCACGGGTGTATCAGACTTCCGAACGACGTCGTCACGCTTCTGGCGGACGTTCTTCCGCTCGGCACCCCTGTCCACGTGGTCTGAGGTGCCGACTCGATGCCACGCCGAAGGGAACAGGTTGATGCTGGACTCCACGGGGAAGCTACAGTTCTGTACGAGGCCCCGTGGGGCCGGCTCACCGAGGGGAACGATGGGTACAGGCGGCGTTCGACACGATGAACGAACCGACTCCGAGTTGGTGCTCGCTGTTCGCGGGCAGGGTCCCGACGCCTTCAGCCCCGATCCCGACGCCTTCGGCGTGCTGTTCGACCGCTGGTACGACCGCTGCTGGAACGTCGCCCGCAACATCATGCGGTCCGATGATCTGGCGGCCGAGGTCGTCCAGGACGCCATGTTGGCCGGCTGGCAACGCCTCGACCAGCTCCACAACCCCCAGGCCTTCGGTGGCTGGCTGCTTCGTATCACCCGGAACCGGGCCCTCACCCGTCTCGAGCGGGAAGGGCGAAGTCGAGCGACGGGGGACGACATCGTGAGCGCCATGCGTGACCGCAACATCTCCCAGAGCCACGACGAGCCGCTCGGGGCTCAGGCCCCACCGTCGGTCGAGACGGTGATGGAGGTCCACGATCGCCAGGAGTTGGTGTGGGCCGCCTCCGCCGCCCTCGGCGAACGAGACGCCAGCCTCCTCGATCTCCATCTCCGCCACGGACTGACGCCGGCCGAGATCGCCGAGGAGCTGGGCGTGGAGGCCAATGCCGCCCATCAGCAGCTGTTCCGGCTCCGCAGCAAGCTGGGCGACGCCATCGGCTCCTACCTGTTGTGGCGAAACGGGCGGACGCTGTGCCAGGGTCTGGCCGCCGCCGTCTCGGGCGATGTCGCCTTCGACCGCTCCGTGGCCGGAGCGGTGGCCAGACACCAGAAGACCTGCGACGAGTGCGCCGAGCGGCGAGCCGGGCTCGTCAGCCCGACCAAGCTGTTCGCCTCGGTTCCATTCCTCGTCGTTCCGTTCCAATTCAAGGTCGAAGCCGCTGCGGCGTTGGCCGAGGCCGGGGTGCCGATCGACCCATCGTCCATCGGAGCGTCGGGCCCGCCGCCGGGACCGTCGTCCGGCGGCCCCCAGGGCCCGGCCGCGCCGGGATCGGGACCGGGATCACCCCTACCTGAGCCGATCCCGGCGCCGAATCCGATGCGGACGCCGACCCCCACCTCGGATCCGACGCCGCAGCACGCCATTCTCGGCAGTGAAGTGCCGCCCGGCCTGCCGGGCCCGTCACCGGACTCGATCACCGAGACTCCCCCTCGCTGGGGATTCGCCGACGGCGTCGGCTGGACCGCGACCCGCTCCGCCTGGGTCAAGTCGCTCGGCGGGGCCGCCGGCGTGATGATGCTCGCCCTCCTGCTCATCGGGCTCCTGCCCGGTGTCGCCCTTTCCGACCTGTGGCCCTTCGGTGGCGAGACGTCGTCCATCGGATCCGAGACGTTAGCCGGTCCGGCCATCGACGAAACCTCGACGACCCAGGCAACCGGCGGCGCAGGAGCCGAACTCGGCGATCCGACCGACGCCGACGCCCAATCCGCTTCGACAAACCCGACCGATCTCCTCGATCCGTCGTCGACGGCCTCCCGATCGACCACGGCCACCACCATCCCGACCACCACTCCCACCACAGCGACGTCCACGTCGTCGAGCACGCTCAGCACGACTTCGACGACGGCATCGACCACATCGTCGAGCACCGCGGAGACGACGGCAACGACCGGAACGACAACCGACACCAGCCAAACCACCTCGACCGGTCAGGACACGAGCAGCTCCTCGTCCACCTCCGAGACGACAGAGACGACTCAACCCCCGCCGCGCATCGTTCGGTTCACCAGCCGGGTCGCGGATTCCGACCTGGGCTGCAATCGCCGCGACGAGCGCGTCTACGAAGCGATCTGGGC
The DNA here is from genome assembly GCA_029863385.1 of Acidimicrobiia bacterium. Lineage (GTDB taxonomy): Bacteria > Actinomycetota > Acidimicrobiia > Acidimicrobiales > SZUA-35 > JAHELU01. Next base: position 376 of record JAOTVU010000256.1, on the reverse strand, counting down.
CACCGAGAACACGAAGTCGGTCGAGCTGTTCCTGCCCGACGGCGCCAGCGTGACCCGCAAGCCCAAGGGCCTGTACCCGTTCTGTGGCCGACCCGGCGACGAGATCTCCCTGGTTGCCACCGGCCCGGGCGGAAACGACGAGGCAACGACCGTCCTCGGCTGAGCAACGGCGAACCGAACGCCACACCACCTGAACACATATGGCCGGGAGGGTCTCGGTTCGCGCGACCCGGCCAACCGGTTCGAATCGGGCTCAGCCGAGCCTGTTGCGCTCCCGCTCCTCGATGCGGGCCGCCATCGCGGCGGCCTGGGTTCGGCGGTCGATACCGAGCTTCAGGAACAGGTTTGAGATGTAGTTCTTGACCGTCTTCTCGGC
>JAOTVU010000098.1 GCA_029863385.1 Acidimicrobiia bacterium | reverse complement strand
CGTGGGTCAGGGCGAGGATGACCTGTTCCGCGGCATCCCAGCCTCCGTCGACATACACCGCACCGAGAACCGCCTCCAGGGCGTCGGCCAGAATCGACTCCTTCTCCCGCCCCCCGGACTGGTCCTCTCCTTTGCCAAGGCGGAGCAGTGTGCCGAGGTCCAGCTCGGATGCCAGCTCCGCAAGGGTCACGGTGTTGACCACCGAGGCCCGCAGCTTGGCCAGCTGCCCCTCGGGAAGGTGCGGATACTTGAGGAAGATGTGGTTGGTCACAACCAGGCCGAGCACGGAGTCCCCCAGAAACTCGAGGCGCTCGTTCGACACGTTGTCGATGTTCTCCGCGCAGTAACTCCGGTGGGTGAGGGCACGGGTGAGCAGACCCTGGTCATGGAACGTATGGCCAAGGCGACGGCAGAAATCGACCAGCTCGTGCTCGATCAGGACGAGGCTCCCACCTTGGCATCCACGTAGTCAACCGCATCTCGAACGCTCCTGAGGTCCTGCAGATCCTCGTCCTCGATGCGGAATCCGACGGTCCGCTCCCCAAGTTCCTCCTCGAGCGCCTCGACGAGTTCGATGAGGGCGAGGGAATCGGCTTCGAGATCTTCCGCAAAGGAGTCGCCCTCGCGGATCTGGCCGGGCTCGATCTCGAGGATGTCAGCCAGGCGGTCGCGTATGAGCTCGAAGATCTGATCACGGGTCATTGGCGGCTGCTCCATATGGGTTTCGGCTGGCACTCGATTGGTCCTTTCCTGCACGCTGACCCGCTCCAAGAAACTATTCGGAAGAATGCGTCATGACGATGCATCCGGACGGCACCGATGCGACAAGACAGGCGTCCCGAACGACAGCTCGGTCGAAAACAGTTCGAAAAGATGTCGCATCGGGCCTCGCGGCTTCGGAAGTACTCCCTCCACATGACGCCCAAGCGGTTGTCAACGACCGACATCGTAGCAAGGCCAACCTACGGTTGACGCACCGTGGGCACTCCAACCACGTGTCAACGCAGGCGAAGCGACACTCTTTTCATACGATTTGCCCTGTTTTCGCCGACCGGGACGGAATCGTCCCGAATCCGAGCAGTCAGCCGAGGATTTCCACAGCCTCGCGGATTCGGCCGAGAACATCGGTGCGAGCCATCTCATCGGCTGTTCTGATCGCGTTGGCGATCGTGGTGGCCGATGACGACCCGTGGGAGATCAGGGTGACCCCCCGAGTGCCGAGCAACATGGCGGCGCCGGTCGCCTTCGCATTGAAATGATGGAAGATCGGAGCCAGTTCCTCCGCCACCACAGCGGCCGAGTTGTTACCGGCCTTCGAACCACCACGGTCGACCGCCTGGGAAATGGAGTTGCTGAAGATGTCGTAGAAGCCCTCGAGCGACTTGAGGGTGACATTGCCGGTGAAGCCGTCGCAGACGATGACGTCGGCGACCCCGGCCATGAGGTCACCGCCCTCGACATTGCCGACATAGTCGGCATTGCACTGGTCGGCCCACTCCGGCTCCTCCAACAGTGCACAAGCCGCCTTCACCATGGCGTTGCCCTTGCCCGCCTCCTCGCCGATGGTGAGCACACCGACCCGGGGGCGATCGATCGAGAAGCGGTGACGGGCGTACGCCGTACCCATACGAGCGAACTGGACCAGCCACTCGGGCTGGCAGTCGGGGTTGGCGCCGCAGTCGAGCAGCGTGGTCGGCGTGCTGTCGAGGACCGGAAACGGCACGGCGATCGCCGGTCGGGACACGCCCTTGATCCGCCCGAGCCGGAGGAGCGAGGCGGCCATGGCGGCACCGGTGTTGCCGGCGCTGAGCACCGACGAGGCCTGCCCGTCACGAACCGCCTCGGCGGCCCGCACGATCGACGAGTCCTTCAGCCTTCGGACACTGACCGCAGGATCGGCGTCCATGGCGACGACCTCGCTCGCTGCGAGAACCTGGAGGTCGCCGACGTCACCCAGTCGGTCCGGATCACCCACCAGGAGGATCGGGACGTGGTCACGTTCGGCTGCAAGGCGGGCACCCTCGACCACAACCTCGGGGGCGTGGTCGCCACCCATGGCATCGACCGCCACCGGCGGCCGATCCGAGGTCACGTCCGCTGTCGCCGAACTGTCGGAGTTCTCACCGGCCACGTCTCACCCCCGGTTGTGCGGGCCGAAACCCGGCCCTCAGGCACGACCTAGGCTTCGACCTCGATCGCCTGCCGCCCCTTGTACCAGCCACACGAGCCGCACACGCGGTGGGGCAGCTTGGCGGCACCACAGCGGTCACACGTGCTGCGTGCGGGGGCGGACAGCTTCCAGGCGGCGGCCCGCCGGCTGCGGGTCTTGGACTTCGACTTCTTTTTCTTTGGAACAGCCACGACAGCAACCCGAGATCATCGTGTCGGGGGGCTCCGGCGGGACGTTCATCCCGTTCGATCGGAGGCCCGACGCTTGGTAAGGACAGATACTTCGCCTTCGGCACCGGGCGCTCGGCCACGGGCCCGGGGACGTGGCGCAGCACGTCTTCAGGCGACAAGTCAGGCTACCGACTTCGCCGCCGTCCTCCACCTACCCCGATTGGGCGGCCGCCGCAGCACGGTCGGTCGAGGGGCGGGCGGCGACCGTGAACGTGTCGATCAGCGTCGGTTCCGGTGTGTCACCGACGACCACCGGCCGCCCGTCGACCCACGTCAGATCGAGGTCGGGAACGTCCTCGAAGCCGATCACATGACCGACGATCCGGTCGTCACCCACCTGGAGGCGGACGAAATGCTTGTAGTCGGCCAGCCGCATCCCGACGAACAGCTCGTTGAGGTTGATACGGAAGTACTGGGCGACCACGAGATAGAGGGCGAAGGCCAGCAGACCGAATCCGGCGCCGATCAGGCCGGTGATCACCGTGAAGCTGGCCGTCGGCCAGCCGGCGATGATGCTGTCTACCCACAACACCCGGGTCAGCGGGGTGTCGAGCTGCGGTATCGACTCGGTCAGCCGGGCGGCCGCAGCCACCGCCGCCGTGACCCCCACGCCGTGGAACAGCAGATGGAGTCCGGCTGCCGGCGCCGCCACATACCAGCGGCGACGGTGGGCCTTCGCCATAGCGAACAGCGCCAGCGCCACCAGACCGGTAATGAGCCAAGCACCGACGTTGTGCATCGCCCCCCAAAGAACCTGGAACTGATCCTGCCAGAACGGTCCGGCCGTGAACGGCTCGAGCACCTCTACCGGCTCGGACGCCTGCTCGGAGCGGGCGAACGCCTCGCGGGCCCCCGCCCTCGCCGCCAGCCCGAACAGCGTGTAGACGACCCCGAACACCGTACCGAGCTCGGGGTTGCCCCACGGGATCCGCCACAACGCCGTCACGCCGATTCGACGCGATGTTCCCCGATCGGGCCACTCGTGTTCGACCGCGTACTCCGTGGTTTCCAGCGACGAGAACCGCCATGGCAGGTGGAGCTTGCGGGGGGCTTCCAGTGTGGAGGCGAGGTAGGCCCCTCCCCCGCCCGCCACCACCACGGTCGGCCTGTCGACGCCGGCGCCGGTGGCCGGTTCGTGGCGGGCGTAGAAGTGTTTGTCACCCGTCATCACCAGCCGGACCGCCTCCGGTGCCGGCGAACCGAGCGTCTTTTCCAGGAAGTAGGTGAGACGGTTCCACTCGTCGGAGGCCTCGGTGTCGTCCTGTGCCCCGAACCGTTCCCGCATCGACTGGAGCCACCGCTCGAACCAACCCCGTTCACCCCGCCCGAACCAGGCCGGCTTGCCGGTGCACAGGATGATCCGGGCCTCGGCCGGCATCATGGCCGCCACCTGCCGGAAGTACTGCATCTGGGGGGTGTCGATGTCGGCGTTGAGGGCGATGTCGATCCCCCACAACCACCACGTGTCGGTCAGCTGGATCGCGTAGTAGCTGCGGGTCTGGTGCAGCGACCATCCACGACGATGGGACGTGTCGTCGCCCGATTGGAAGACGGTGAATCGTTCGAGGAACGAGGCGAGGCCGTCGTACCAATCGTGGTTGCCGGGAATGGCGAACAGCGGCACTCGACGGTCGGCTCCGTCCGGTCCCGTGCCCGACTCGGGCGGGAAAGCGGTGCGGTATGGACCGATCGTGCGGTCGCGATAGTGCTCGGCGCCGGCGGCCGGGTAGACCTCGTCGCCGCCCATGATGATCACGTCGCCCCGGGGCAGCGTCAGGCTCGTCTGATGGTCAACCGAGAGCGTCGTGGTCGGCGCCGCCATCTGCCGGGCGATGGTGAAGGTCGGGCTGAAGCCGTCGCCGATGTCGGCGACGTAGTCGACCGTGAGGTCCGAGGGTCGTTCGGGGTCGCCGTGGACCGCTCGTTCGCGAGCGCCGTGAACCGGTCGTTCGCGAGCGCCGTGAACCGGTCGTTCGCGAGCGCCGTGAAACGGCAGCTGGTCGTTGCAGAAGATCAGGAAGTTCTCGGGATCGATGGTCCCCAGTCGCTGACCGAAGATCGGACCCTGGGCGTGGTGGACGACCGGTTCGCGCAGCGCGGCCTGCGTTTCCCGGCTGTCGGCGTAACGTCCGAACAGCCGACCGAAGAACTCACCGTAGGCGCCCCGGATGATTTCGGTTGGAGCGAACCACCGAACCATCGAGTGGGCCCGATACCGCAACGGCGGGATCCACGGCTCCTCGGCCACGAGATTACTCGGCCTCGGAATCCAGATTCAGGTCCGACAGAGCGTCCCAGCGAGGGTCGACCACCAGGCCGCCGTCGTCGGCGCGTTCGCGCGTGTCGGCGTCGTGGGGCAGCGTCGGGTAGCGATCGGGGTCGGGTCCGGCGCAGTCCGGTCCGCACAGCGGCGCCAGCGGCAGCGACAGCACCACGGCGTCCTCCACCAGCGGAACCAGGTCGATCTGGTCGCCGTCGAAGTCGATGATGTCGGAATCGGGTGGGGCGTCGACCTGGAAGATCTCGTCGATCTCGATGGTGACCGGCCCACCGGTCGATTCGAGGCAGCGCCGGCAGTCGCCCTCCCAGACGAACGTCACCGATCCAAGCACCGACACCCCGCGCTCGATCGACTCGATCGTGACCTTACCGACGACCGGCGTGTCGGTCGTTCGGGAGGAGATCACCTCGTGCGGTCCGAGGACCAGCTCGATCGGCTCGACCTGCCGCTGCCCGAGCCGCTTCCGCAGATCGGTCACGTTGACCGGTAATCTCGCCGGCCTCGTGCCCGATGCGCCGTTGGCCCGGTTGGTTCGGTTGCTCGTATTCGACTCGCCGCCGACGGTCACTGACATCTCCTCGCCCGTGGTTTCAGGCTCGCGCCTCGTCGTCGGTGAGGTCGACGACATGGGAGTCACGGGAACCGTTCGACCCGAGGATTTCTTCCGTGGTCAGCTTGGCCGTGGCCATCAATCGTTCCCGGCCCTTGCGAACGGTACTCGACGTGCGGTCGAGGATCATCTCGAAGCTCGCCAACCGCTGGTCGCAGTAGTCCTCGACCTGTCGCTTGAGGGTGTTGGCCTCCTCCTTGGCCTCGGCCACGATCTGGCGGGCCCGCTGTTCGGCCGCCTTCACGATCTGCTGGCGTTCGACCATCCGACCGACCTGGGCCCGTCCCTCCTCGATCAGGTCCTGGTGCTCCTGACGGGCCTTGGCCACGAAGTCGTCCCGCTCTTTCAGCAGCCAGCGGGCGGCCCGTAGCTCCTCGGGAAGACGGCTCTGCGCCTGTTCGAGGAGGTGCAGCAGCTCGTCGCGGTTGACTTTGACCGTGTTCGACATCGGCAGCGGACGGGACTCGGCCAGGATCTCGATCGCCTCCTCCAGGAGGTCCTCGACCTCGGGAACGGCATAGGGGTTCGGGAGATCGTCGTTGCGGCCGCGCCGGCCGAATCCGTCGCCGCCGCGACCCCCGGAGCGATCGTCGTCGAAATCGTCGTCGTCCTCATAGTCGACGTAGCGGTCGTCGTGACTGTCTCGATAGCGGTCGTTCATGCGGTCACCCGTTCGGCCTTCGGAGGCCGGCAATGCGTTTGTGCACCGCGGCCGGTACTACTGACTGTACGTCTCCGCCCGCAGCAGCGATCTCCCGCACGTACCGTGACGAGATTAATGCACTGGGGCCGAGTCCGGGAAGAAATACCGTCGGAAGTCCGTCGCTCGTCTGGTAGTTCATGTTGGCCTGGAGCATCTCGGCGTCGAAATCGGTGCCGCTGCGCAGGCCTTTGACCAGGCAGTCGGCGCCTTCATCCCGAGCGGCCGTGGTGACCAGACCGGTGAAGGTGGTGACTCTGACGTTGGGCAGGTCCAGTGGCACGAGACTCTCGGCGATCAACTCGGCCCGTACCGGTCCGTCGAACATGCCGGTGGGCTTGCCCGGGTTGTAGCCAACGGCGACCACAATCACGTCGAACAATGGCGAAGCGGCGGCAATGATGGCCAAATGCCCGTTGTGCACGGGATCAAAGGAGCCGGGATACAGCGCCACTGCCATGGCACCACGCTAGTTTCCGCCGGGCTGAGAACCTGTGATTTGCGGAAGAGTTTTGGGGTTATCGCTCGACTCGACGGGCGATGACGATCTGCGCCCGTCCGTAGGCACGCCGGGTGATCTCCTCCCAGCGGTCGGTCAACGCCACCGGCGTCTCGGCGTGGCCGACCAGGAGATCGGCCTCGAGACGGCCGAGGAGGTCGAGCCACGGATCGTCGGCATAGGGCGGATCGCAGAACACCAGGTCAACCGGTTCGAGACGCCGCAGCGCCGTGTCGACCGGGGCCACGATCAGATCTGCACGGTCGCTGAAACCGAGCGCGTCGAGATTGCCGGCCAGCACCCGGGCGGCCTCCCGGTTGCGCTCGACGAAGGTGACGTGGGCCGCACCCCGGCTGAGCGCCTCGATGCCGAACGAACCGCTCCCGGCGAACAGGTCGGCGACGGTGATGCCGACGAGGTTCGTCCTCGCCGCCAACATGTTGAATATCGCCTCCTTCGCCCGGTCGGTGATGGGGCGGGTGCCCGATCCGGGCGGAGCCTTGAGTTTGCGGCCCCTGGCGGTTCCTCCGACAACTCGCATCGGACCAAACCTAGTGGCCGAGCGGCGCTACAGTGGCGCCGTGAGAGTTCCCGACCCCGAAATCGTCTGCGTCGACTGCGGCGGAACGTGCTACCCGCTTGGCTGGCAGCCCTCCGATGGCGAAGTGCCGGACGGCACCGTGATCCCGTACCGGTGCCGGGACTGTCACGACCGCTGGGACGTGGTGATCTCCTCCGACGACGAGGTGTAGCCGTCCTGGTCGGAGAGGTCGATGTCGGGACCGGTCGGTGATCGACGTTCGAAGCCGTCACCGTCGGCCTGGCGACGGCGACGGAGCCACAGGAAGCCGCCCAGCACCACCGGCAGGATCGAGCAGGCGACGATCATTCGGACGACGCCCTGGCGACGGGCCTGGTCGAGTTGCGACCCGCCGTCGCCGACCTGCCGAGCGGCCTGGAAGAAATCACCGGCGGTGAAGGCGTCGATCGCGCTCGTCCTGGTGACGTCGACATCGGTGCCGATCAGGCCGATTCGTTGCCAACCGTCGAGCGAGTCGAGCCGGTCGAGAAGGCGAATCAGATCCTCGCCGGCGGTCACGACATCCGTCCGATAGGCCGTCATCTCGTCGGCGGTGGCGAACCGGGCGAACCGGGCGTCGAAGTCGTACGGCAGCGACAAGCCCCGGTCGGCCAACTCGCCTCTCAACGGCTCCATGTGGTCGAGGAATCGCTCGGTGGCATCGATCGCCTCGTCGGCGGTTTCGAAGTCCCAATCCCGCATCGGTCGGCGGACCGCAGCGGGCAGCACAACCCCGTCGAAGCGATCCCGTAATGCCTCGTACCGTTGACGGGTGACCGACCGTTGCTCGAACCGATCGCTCCACCACCCTTCGACCCAGGCGGCGTACAGTTCCGCCAGCTCCGGCTCGTCGGTGGCGTGATCCGAAGCCAGGTCGAGAAATTCCCGCCAGGTGCGAGGCGCGGCATCGTCCGCCCCCACCGAGCCGTCGGGCCCCGGGTAGGACCGCGTGCCACCGAGGACCGAGCGGGTCACGTCGGTGAAGGCGTCGGCGCCGATCGTCTTCCTGGTCGTTCTGGTCACGTGCCACGCCGCTTGATAGGCCCAGCGTTCGGCCTCGAGCCGGGCGGTGGTCGTGTCGTCTATCGACGGCGGGTCGACCCACCCACCGAGCGGGAAGGCAACGTCGTCGTCGAGGCTGACCTGCGGCTCGGTCCCTCCGGTCGGGCCGCGGCCGGCCAATGCGGCGAACTCGTCGGCCAGACCCTCGATCAACCAGCGATCGGCAAGATGCTCGTACTGGAACCACACATGCGACAACTCGTGGAGGACCAACTCCGGGTTGATCGATCGGCCGATGGTGATGCGGTTGTCGCTGCTCGTGTACCAACCCCCGTACGACGTGCCGAGCGTCCGCGCCGACTGCTGGACGACGACCGGCCGGTCGGGCCAGTTCGCCCCGGTCAGTTCGATGAGCGCCGGTAGGTTGACGGTGATCTGCTCGGAAACGCGGTCCCGCCAGGCCATGTCGTCCGGCCAGTACCGAACCGTGATCTCGTGTCCGTCGAACGGCACGACCGTCTCGCTCATCGCCCTATCGTTCTCGATCACCACGAAGTCGTACACGAACTCGTCGCCGGACGCCTCCAGGACGCTGGTGCCGTCGCGCCGCCGCCAGACATCGTCGTCGAGCGGTTCCACGAATCCCGGCGGCAGGGTGAACTCGGCCGTCCACAGGTCGGCCCTGGGATCGGAGTAGAAGGCCCAGGCCACGGCAGCGTCGTTGACCACCACCTGATCCTCCAAGATGAGCTCGACCGTTTCGCCGAGCTCGACCGGAGGCGGCTCCGACGGCAGCGAGTACGACATCGCAAGGGCCAGGGACTCGCCAGACGAGAGATTTCGCCGGAAGTCGACCTTCACCAGCACAAGCCCCGGGTGCTCCACCGAGTCGGTCGTGTACGACAGGGGCCCATCGGGATCCGACACCGTGATGCCCTCGGCCGACGACGGCACGAACGCGTGCCACTCGGTCATGAAGTAGCGCAGTATCCGGTTGCCGTCCTGCTCCTGCGGCTTGGTGTAGGTGATGTCGACCGCCATGTCGACATCGATCTCGGCGTCGACCAGATCGATGGAAAGGTCGTAGTCGACCACGACCTCGACGTCGTCGTCGAGCACCGGCACCGGGTCGGCCAGTGGGGTTGCCACGACCGGCGACCCCGAAAGTGAGAGGGCGAGAAGCAGCGAGGTGAGCACGGAATCGAGATCAACTCTTCAGGAGGAACTCTGCGTCGCCCTGGTCGAGAAACAGCTGTAGCTCCGCGGCCAGGCCGCGATGTGCGTCAAGCGAAGGGTCGGCGTCGACCACGTCGATGGCCGCTCGGCGAGCCTGCACCACCACCGACCGGTCCCGGCGCAGCGACGCCAGCTTGAGATCGTTCCTGCCTTTTTGTCGTTCGCCCATGATCGTTCCCTCGCCTCGCAGATCCAGATCGACCTCGGCCAGTTCGAATCCGTCGGTTGAGTCGACCACAGCCCGCAGGCGAGCCTCACCGTCCTCGGTGGTCGTCTCGCCGACCAACCAGCAAACCGACTGGTGTGAGCCCCGGCCGACCCGACCCCGCAGCTGATGGAGCTGAGCGATTCCGAAGCGGCCTGCGTCCAGAATGATCATCACCGTGGCGTTGGGGACGTCGACCCCCACCTCGATCACCGTGGTCGCGACCAACACGTCGAGGTGACCGGACCGGAACAGGTCCATGGTCTGATCCTTCTCGGCGGGCGTGAGGCGACCGTGGAGGAGACCCAGCCGGCGGTCGGCGAGTTCGACGGCGGAGAGCCGGTCGAAGATCGACTCGGCCGACGCCGCGTCGAGCTTCTCCGACTCGTCGATCAGGGGGCACACGACGTAGACCTGACGCCCCTCGTCGAGCTGCTGGCGAACGTCGTTCCACATTGATTCGAGATCCGCAATCATGTCCAGCGCCCCCGCCGGTTGGTCGAGGTTCCCGGGGGCGGCCACCCACCGCGTGACGATCGGGCTGCGCCCCGGCGGCAACTCGTCGAGCACCGACACATCGAGGTCGCCGTAGACCGTCATGGCCGCGGTGCGGGGAATCGGTGTGGCGGTCATGACCATCACGTCGGGTGAGGCGTCCTCGTAGCTTCGATCCCGAAGGGCGGCCCGCTGCTCGACACCGAACCGATGCTGCTCGTCGATCACGACAACACCGAGGGAGGAGAACATCACGTTCTCCTGGATGAGGGCGTGCGTGCCGATGGCGATGTCGACCTCGCCGGTGAGCAGCTGGCTGAGGATGCGTTTACGTTCGGCGGCGGTGACTCGGTTGCTCAACAACTCGACCCGAAGGGGACGATCGTGGAACAGCGAGGTCTCGTCGGTCACGGTCAGCCCATCGAGGAGACGGCGGATGCCGGCATGGTGCTGCTCGGCCAGCACTTCGGTCGGCGCCATGAGGGCGGCCTGGTGGCCGCCGTCGACTGCGGCCAGCATCGCCGCCACCGCCACCAGGGTTTTGCCCGCTCCGACGTCGCCCTGGAGGAGACGGTGCATCGGTATCGGGCGGGCCAGATCTGCCATGATCTCGTCGATCACCCGGCGTTGGGCCATGGTCAACTCGAACGGCAGCCGGTCGGTGAACCCGGTGAGGAGCGGGCCGTCGATGGTGTGGGCGACACCGGTCTCGGTCCGTTCGATGGCCCGCTTCCGCAGGACGAGGGCGAGCTGGAGCCGGAACAGCTCGTCGAACACCAGGCGGCGGCGGGCCTCGCCGACCTCGGCCAGACTCTCCGGCTGGTGAATGCCTTTGAACGCCGCTTCGCGGGTGATGAAGTCGTGCTCGTCGAGCAGGTAGTCGGGTAGCGGGTCGATCAGCCCGCGCCCCGACGGCGGCAGCGTGCGACGCAGCGTCTCGGCCACCCATTCGGCCAGATCCCAGGAGTTCAAGCCCGTCTTCTCCGACTGGGGATAGACGGGGATGATCCGCCCGGTCTTGTCGCCGACGAGGTCGACCACCGGGTTCGTCATCTGCCGCTGGCCTCGGAACATCTCGATCTTGCCGAAGATGACGGCTTGGCGGCCGGGGCTCAACTGGCGTTCCCGCCAGGCCTGGTTGAAGAACGTGAGGCGAAGCGATCCCGAGTCGTCGCTCACGGTGGAGGTGACCATGACCTTGCCGCCTCGGATCCGGCGGCTCGAGGAGCTGTTGACGGTGACCAGCACGCTGGCCTCCTCACCCTCCAGCAGCTCGACGATCCGAGCCTCCTTGGTCCGGTCGAGGTACTTGCGGGGGTAGTGGGTGATGAGATCGAGCAGATTGTGAATCTCGGCCTTGGCCAGCGATTTGGCTTTCTTCGGTCCCACGCCGTTGAGCACGGCGACGTCGAGTTCGGCGAGGCGCCCGAGGTCGACGCCATCACGGGTGTCGGTACGTGGTTCGGCCGTGCTCACCCGCTCAATCTACTTGCCTCCTGTGTCGACCCGAAGCCGTTCGGCCCGAAGCAGGTCGTAGAACGGTCGGTGATGGGCCGCGAAAGCGGCAAGCCGTTTCGAGTTCCGGGTGGTGTGGTCGTACCGGCTGGTGCGGCCTTCGAATCCTGAACTCGACGCCGTCATCTGATGCCACCGGGCCGTTCGTTGCCACTCCGGCCGATCCTCGGCGGTCCAGGTCAACGCATCGGACCGGAACGGCAAACCAACCGCTCCGCAGTAGGCCGCCATGACGGCCGCCGGACTTGCGATGAGGTCGTCGGAGTCGATGACGATCGGTTCGTGTCCACCTGCGTCGAGCACGGCCCGGTACAGCTCGTGGAGCGTCTCCAGGCCGACCTCCTGTTGTTTCATCTCGGGATGCAGGGCGTGGTAGGAGGCCGCGATCTCCTCGGGTGTTCGGATCAGGAACGCGTGGCGGGCTTCGGTCAGGAAGGACGTGTCGCTCAGGATCTCCTCGTATCGATGGTCGGTCGTCTCCTTCAAGAAGAGGCTCCGACCACCGGATCGGGACCGCAGCTTCCGGAGCAGCTCCCCGGCCGTGGTACACGTGTCACCGTCGAACTCGGTATGTCCGGTGGCATGCAGATCGAAGAACGGTTCGTGGAGGACCACCACGTCGCCCCGCTCCAGCATCGAGCGGAAGAACGCGGTGGAGCGGGACCGGGGCGAACTCCACAGCGCGTAGACCGTCACCAATTCAGCGTGCCAAGTTTGCGCGATCTTGCGTCGCTTCGACGCCCTTCGCGCGATCCTCGCCCGGCCGAAGCGCCTCGACTATCCGTTGGGTCCGGGCCAGACGTTCAGCTCGATGCCCCGACGATAGGACGAGGCCGGGTCGCCGTTCCACGCCTCGGCGGTCGCCACCGGTGCGGCAAGCCGGACGAACTCGGTCGATTCGGAGAACTGGACCATCAACTCGCCCCGCGTCAGTCGGCCCCGGTTCAGCAGAGCCGTCCAGTAGTCCCACCCTCTGGCGTCGGGTTTGCGGTCGAGCACGTTGCGGTAGACGAGTTCCACGAACCGGCGGTTGTCGACGAGCTGGTAGCGGTTTGCGAACTCGGTCGAGTCGGCAAAGGCGTCGGAGATCTCCGCCAGCGACAGGTCGCCTCGGGCGTAGATCGTGTTCCAGTAGCGTGCCCCGGTGTAATCGGGCGCGCGGTCGAAGTAGGCGACGTAGAGCCTGGCCACCTGGTAGCGGTACCAGCGAGCGGGATCGGCCGGGATCGGCGGTTCGACCGGTGTTCCGCCACACCCCGGCAGCGCCCGGAACTCGAACCGGCCGGCGTTGGCCGCCATCCACTCACCGAACATCTGAGCCGAGAACGGCTGGAGGCTGTGCATCAGGACGACATCACCGGCCGACACCTTCGACAGCTCGTACCGGGTTCGCGAGTATCCAAGGCGCCAGTCCTGGGTGTCGACATCCCACAGGCCGTAGTGGCTGCCGGCCGCCGTCCACTGTGCGTTGGGCAGCCCCGATTGCACCGCGATGTTGTGGATCCGGGCGTTGACAGCACCGTAGGGTGGCCGGTAACAGGTCGGGCGTGCGCCCGTGATCCGAGCCACGACGTCGTTGGTCGAAACGAACTGTGACCGGACGGCGGCGTCGGACAGGCTCGTGAGCACCGGATGGGACCAGGAGTGGTTGGCAATGGCATGGCCGTCGTCGACGATGCGACGGGCCACCGACGGATAGGTCGGCACCCGGGATCCGGTCACGAAGAAGGTGGCCCGGGCGTTGTACCGATCCAGAATGTCGAGGATCCGTCCGGTGACCGATGCGTCGGGTCCGTCGTCAAAGGTGAAGTAGACGACCGGCTTGGGCGCCGCGGTCGCCGCCGTCGGCTGTGCCGCCGTGGCTCCGAGGGCCGATGCGAACGTGGTGATGAACACCAGCATCGCCGCCGCCAAACGTCCTACTCGCCTACCGGGAACTTCGGCGGTGGCACCGAGCGCTCGGCTCGATACCACCGCCTTTCCCCCACACTCCGCCGCCATGAGCCAAGGCAATCACAGCGCTGCCATCGCCGAAAGGGGTCCGGGAACGTACACCCTGGCAGTCGATGCCAACGGCTCACTGCCCGATGCGGAGACCTTCCGGGCGTACCACCATCGCCTGGTCCGTTTGGCCTACGCTGGCGCGAACATGACCGCCGAATCCGCACGATCGTCGCCTCCGGATCCGGGTCGGAGCGACACCTTCGCCGGCGACCGCAAGGCCGGCCAGTCGGTGCTCGGCCCGGCCGAACGTCGGTTCATCGACTGGGCGGTGCCGAAGATCCCCGAGCCCATCGGCAGCCATCACCTCACGATGCTGACCCTCGTCTGGTCGGTGCTGATGGTGGTGTTCGGCTTGCTGGCCGATGATCAACCGGCGTGGCTCCACGCCATGTCGGTGCTGGTGTTCCTCCAGTGGCTGACCGACTCGCTCGACGGCACCCTCGGCAAGTACCGCAAGCAGGGGCTGGTCAAGTGGGGGTTCTTCGCCGATCATCTCCTCGATCTGCTGTTCGCCGGCAGCATCGTCATCGCCTACTCGTTCATGGTCGACGTGTGGTGGCTACGACTGTGTTTCATGGTGCTGTTGCTGATCACCTGCGCCACGATGGCCGTGTCGTTTCTGTCGTTCGCCGCCACCAACCGATTCCAGATCGCCTACTACGGCATCGGTCCGACCGAGATCCGGATCGGCTACATCGCCCTGAACACGCTGGTGTTCTTCGCCGGGACGTCGGTGTTCAGCTGGGGTGTACCGGTGGTGCTGGCGCTGAACGTCGCCGCCTTCGTGGTGCTGGCGGTGCAGACGAGCAACCAACTGTGGCGGATCGACTGGGAAACCAACATCGACAACGCCCCACGTTGAGGGCGGCGATGCACCTCGGCGAAGGCCGCCTTGCGCGATGGGTGCGATCGGACCCCTAAAGGGACCTCAGGCCGTGGTTGGCTCGCCCCGTCGGGTCTACGGTCCAAGCATGAGCAGCGTTCGACGGGTTCAGCGACTCGCGCCCGAGGTGACCAGGCTCTGGCTCGATGCACCGAGAGTGGCCCGGCACTGGAGCGCTGGCCAGTTCGTGATCGTTCGAGTCGACCACGACGGCGAGCGTATTCCCCTCACCATCGCCGCCGGCGACCCCGACGAGGGATGGATCAGCCTGATCGTGCAGAACGTCGGCGCCACCACCGCCCGGCTCACCCGCCTCGAAGCCGGCGACGAGGTGGTCGACGTGGCCGGCCCGCTCGGCCGGCCCACCGACATCGATCACTACGGCACCGTGGTCGTCATCGGGGGCGGAGTCGGCACCGCCATCGCCTACCCGTCTGCCGGAGCCCTGGCCGCCGCCGGGAATCGTGTCATCGCCATCGTCGGCGGCCGGTCCAGGCCGTATGTGCTCCTGGAGGACGAACTGGCGGAGGTGTGCGACCGGGTCATTCCCGTGACCGACGATGGATCCCACGGTGTGCACGGCCTGGTCACCGACGCCCTGGCCATGGTCCTCGCCTCCGAACCCGTGGACCGGGTGCTGGCCATCGGCCCCATCCCGATGATGCGGGCGGTGGCCGAATTGACGAGACCGGCCGGGCTTCCCACCGTGGTCAGCCTCAATCCGATCATGGTCGACGGGACCGGCATGTGCGGCGGCTGTCGGGTGCTGGTGGGGGGCGAGACCCGGTTCGCCTGCGTCGATGGCCCCGAGTTCGACGCCCACCAGGTCGATTTCGAGGTATTGGCCCGACGTAATCGGGCGTACGCCACCTTCGAGGCCGCCGAACGGGATCGCTGCGTGTCGATTGGCATCAGTGGGGAGGTGGAGCCGTGACCGAGCTCTCGCGCAAGGAACGTATGGCCCTACCCCGCACCGAGATGCCGGAGCGGAACCCCAAGGTCCGGGCCCACGATTTCGGCGAGGTCAACCTCGGCTATACCACCCAACTGGCGATCCTCGAGGCTGAACGGTGCCTGCGATGCCCCCGGCCCAAATGTGTGGAGGGTTGCCCGGTCGGAATCCGCATCGACGAGTTCGTGACCCACGTCGCCGATGGCCGGTTCGCCGACGCCGCTGCGGTCATCGCCGACGACTCCTCGCTTCCCGCCGTGTGCGGCCGGGTCTGCCCCCAGGAGAATCAGTGCGAAGGAGCCTGTGTGCTGGCCCGCAAGGAGCGCCCGATCGCCATCGGCCACCTCGAACGATTCGTGGCCGACCACATACGTGACAGTGCTCAGGCTGCGCCCTCCGCTGGGCGCAGTGCTCAGGCTGCGCCCCCCACGGGGCGCAGTGCTCGTGCTGCGCCTTCCGGGAAGAGTGTGGCCGTGGTCGGGAGTGGGCCGGCAGGGCTGGCCTGTGCTTTCGACCTGATCCGACTTGGTCACGCCGTCACCGTCTACGAGGCCCTCCACGAGCTGGGCGGGGTGCTGAACTACGGCATCCCCGAATATCGGCTTCCCAAGGCCATCGTGGCCGCCGAGATCGATCAGCTGCGCAACATGGGGGTCGAGTTCGTCACCAATGCTCCCATCGGCCTGGCCGAAACCGTCGACGAGCTCCTCGAACGTCACGATGCCGTCTTCCTCGGTGTCGGGGCCGGACTTCCCCGCTTTCTGGACATCCCCGGCGAACATCTCATCGGTGTGTACTCGGCCAACGAGTTCCTGACCCGGGTCAACCTCATGCGGGCCTACCAGCCCGGCGCCCACACCCCTGTCTACGATCTGACCGACCGCAGGGTGGCGGTGGTCGGCGGTGGCAACACCGCCATGGACGCCGTCCGCACCGCCCTGCGAATGGGCGCGGCCGAGGCCCGCGTCCTCTATCGTCGCTCCGCCGAGGAGATGCCGGCCCGGGCCGAGGAGGTTCGCCACGCCTGGGAGGAGGGGGTGGTGTTCGAGTTTCTGGTGGCACCGGTCGAGTTCGGGGGAGACGACGAGGGCTGGCTCCGCTCCATGACCCTGATCGACATGGAGCTGGGCCAACCCGACGACGACAACCGCCGCCGCCCCCATCCGGTCGTCGGGTCGGAGCGGACCGAACCGGTCGACGTGGTCATCGTCGCCGTCGGCAACGAGCCCAACCCATTGCTCCGCCGCACCAGTCCCGGGCTCACCCACACTCGCCGCGGCACCCTGCAGGCCGATCCCGAAACCGGGGCCACCTCCCTACCCGGAGTCTTCGCCGGCGGCGACATCGTCACCGGCGGAGCCACCGTCATCCTGGCCATGGGCGCCGGCCGCCGAGCCGCCGCCGCCATCGACCGCCACCTGGCCGGCGGGTCCGGGGGAACGGGCACCCCGCGCATCGATCTCAGAGGCGGGAGATGAACCGTTCGCGGTCGACCACGACCCGGGTCACGGTGCCCTGGCCAATTGGGCCGTTGTCGTCGACGGCGCTGACCTCGTAGGTGATCTGGCGGCCGTCGACGGCCGAGACCGAGGCCATAACGCTCACGGAGCCGCCAACCGCAGTGGGAGCCAGATGATCGATCGACACGTTGGTGCCCACCGTCGTCTGCCCGGCCCCGAGACCGTCGGTGGCGGCGGCCACCGTGGCCGCCTCGCACCAGGCAACGAGCCGGGGCGTGCCCAGTACCGGAACATCGCCCGATCCGACGGCGATGGCCGTGTCCTCCTCGTGGACCGTGAACCCGAGTGTCACCGTGTCACCGACCGATATCGTCATCCGACCAGCCTACGGTTCGATGATCGCCGGAGCTGTGAACGGCGTCAGGGCGGCGAAGAACGCGTGGACCAGTTCGACGTCGCCGTGTATCTCCACCCCCTCGGGCACGGCCGACGCGTTGATCGCCGTCAGCAACGCCGACCGGTCGAACCGAATAGTGGCAGCCGCATCCGGGTCGACGGTGCCGGGGCGGTGATGGATGGCCGATCGTCCCACACCAAGGACGTGGTCCTCGCCCCCGTCGCCGAGATCGGTGATACGGAGGTTGAAGGTGAGGGGTCCGGCGGTGAACGCGCCGGGGTCGAAACGCACGCCGACCACATCGATGAGGTGCTCGGCCGACATGGCCTGCGACATGTCCTGGGTCGGAATGCGGCCCCAGTCGGGTGAGCCCTCACGCAACTCCTTCGCCCCCATCAGGTAGGCGTTGCGCCAGGTCGCCGACTCCGACTGGTACCCGAGCTGCTCCAACGCATCGGCCTGCAGTTGCCGGGCCTCGGTGTTGGCGGGATCGGCGAAAACCACGTGGTTGACGACCTGGGCCACCCACCGGTACTCGCCCCGCTCGAAGGACTCGCGGGCTCTGGCCAGGACCGCATCGGCGCCACCCATGAACTCGACGTAGCGCTCCCCCGCGTCGACCGGCGGGAGCGGGTCGAGGTTGGCCGGGTTGCCGTCGTACCAGCCCAGATAGTGGTTGTAGACCGACCGGCAGTTGTGCGACACGGTGCCGTAGTAACCCCGCACGTGCGACTGATCGAACTCGGCCGGAAGCGACATCTCCGCTGCTATCTCGGTCGGCACCAGACCCCGATTGGCCAACCGCATCGTCTGATCGTGCAGCCAGCGGTAGACGTCACGCTGCATGGTGAGAAAGGCCCGGACGTCGTCACCGCCGAACCGGGGCCAGTGATGGCTGGCGAACAGCACGTCGGTGTCGTCGGCCCACAGATCGATCGCCTCCTGGATGTACTTGCTCCAGGCCAGCGCGTCCCGCGTCTGCGCACCCCGGATCGGATAGAGGTTGTGCAGTGTGTGGGTGCAGTTCTCGGCCATACACAGCAGCCGCATGTCAGGGAAGTGGAAGTTCATCTCGGCCGGCGCCTCGGCGTTCGGCGTGTTCTGAAACACGACCCGGATGCCGTCGAGCGTCAGTTCCTGACCGGTTTCGCCGATGATCTCGGTTGGTGCGATCAGATCGGAGCGGGCCCGCCCCATGGCCGATCCCAATCCGCAATCGACGTGCCCCCGGGGACCGGGCGGAAGGAGAGGCCCGAACTGGTACGCACCTCGGCGACCCATGATCGGACCGGCGATCACGAACTCGGCCACCACCTCATCGAGGAAACCCTCGGGGGCGACGATCCTCACGTCACCGGCGGCCACCGCCTCGTGGCTGGTTACACCGAGCACCCCGCCGAAGTGATCGACGTGCGAGTGGGTGTAGATGATCGATGTGACCGGCCTCTTCCCGAGTGTCCGGTTGGCCAGGTCCAGGGCGGCGGCCGCGGCCGGAGCGTTGGTCAACGGGTCGATGATCAGCCAGCCGTCGTCGCCGGCCAGGAACGTGATGTTGGCGATGTCATAGCCCCGGACCTGCCAGACCCCGTCGGCCACCTCGAACAAACCGTGGTTGACGTTGAGCCTGGCCTGACGCCACAGACCGGGATGGACGGTGTCGGGAACCTCGTCGGTCTCGGTGACGAAGGCATGCTCGGCCACATCGAACACCACGTGATCGCCGAGCGTCACACGACCACCGTCGAGTTGGGCCACAA
>JAOTVU010000097.1 GCA_029863385.1 Acidimicrobiia bacterium | reverse complement strand
ACGGCGGCGACGTCGAACCAGGCTGTGACCGATCGACTGGCCGACCTGGCCCCAGCCGCAGATGATGGTGTGACCCTCCAGCGACTTCAGTGCACGCAATATTCTCGTCCTTTCCAGATGACCCCGATAGTGCCCTTCCATCAGACCGTCCATGGTCACACCGATGGTGTACAGTGCCACGCCGACACCGAACAGGACCACGAACGAGGTGACCACGCGATACGTGTTGTCGACGCGGCCGCCGACCTCGGTGAAACCGACGGTGGAGACGGTGATCACCGTCTGGTAGTAGGCGTCGACCCAGCTGAGCCCGATGGCCTTGTACGCCAAGGTGCCGGAGGCCAGCACCGTTCCTAGGGCGGCGAGGCCCAAGCGGGTTCTTCGCCACGGGTCGATCACCCTTCAAAGGGTACTCGCCGCCGCCAACCCCACCGCGCACTCGTCGCCGCGAGCCGGCGGCGTCCTACACGTGATGGGTGGCGAACTGGGCTCGTGCCGTCCAATCGAACATCGAGCTCAGACTCTCGCCGTAGCTGATGCGGCGGATGGCTTCACTCAACAACCCGTCGACCGACACGGTCTCGACCGGAGGGGCCAGCGGAGCCGGTTGGGTCTCGATCGAGTCGGTGACGAACAGCTTCCTGATCTTGGATTCGGCCAGCAGATCCATTGCAGACGGTGTGAAGACCCCGTGGGAAATGGCGGCGTAGACATCGGTGGCCCCCATGTCGAGCAGCTCGGACGCCGTTCCACACAGCGTGCGGCATGAGATGGCGAAGTCGTCGACGATGACCGCCTTCTTCCCCTCGACGGAGCCGAGGATGCCGAGGATCTCGGCCGAATCGTCGTGGGCCACCCGCATCTTGTCGGCGATGGCGACCGGACAGCCGAGGTAGGTGGCATATTCCCGGGCTTCCTTGGCGAAGCCGGTGTCGGCGGCGACAATCACCATGTCGTCGACCATGTCGTCCATCTCCTCCATCAGCCGGTCGGCCAGAATGGGCAGCGCCATCAGGTTGTCGACCGGGACCGAGAAGAAGCCCTGGATCTGCGGAGCATGCAGGTCGATGGTGACGACCCGATCGACCCCGGCCGCCTCCATGGCATCGGCGCACACCCGGGCCCGGATCGACACCCGGGGCTCGTCCTTCTTGTCGCCTTTGGCGTAGCTGAAATACGGAATCACCGCGGTGACCGACTTGGCGCTGGCCCGCTTCAGCGCGTCGATATAGAACAACAGCTCCATGAAGTTGTCGTTGGTCGGGAAGACGGTGGTCTGCACGATGAACGTGTCTCGCCCCCGGACGTTCTCGCCGATCCGCACGAAGGTGTTGCCCTCCGAGAACGTGATCGTCTCGTTGAGCCCGACGGGCAGTCCGAGTTGAGCGCAGATCCGCTCGGTGAGTTTCCGGCTACCTTGCCCGGCGAAGATCGAGGTGTTTTCCATTTGGCTCATAGGTTGTCGCCGCACCGACATGATGTAGACGCCAACTATAGATGCGGCCTGTGACACCCTTTCAATTTGTGGAGCAATCCGCCCCCGATCTCCCGGCCGCCTCGGCCGCGAATGACCGGCGGTACCGTTGGTCGACGATGAGCAACGATCGTGTCCCCCGCTGGCAGACCATGTCGGACGAGGAGCGGGAGCGGCAGTACACGCCGAGCACGATGCTCGACGGTCCGCTCGCCCCCTACCTCGACGCCTACGCCCGTCGCAGCGCGGAGGCCTACGAACGCGTCGATCGGGTCGAGACGATCCGCTACGGACCGGGTGCCGCCAACACGGTCGACCTGGCACTCCCCGCCGCCACGACGGTCGGGGGCA
The DNA here is from genome assembly GCA_029863385.1 of Acidimicrobiia bacterium. Lineage (GTDB taxonomy): Bacteria > Actinomycetota > Acidimicrobiia > Acidimicrobiales > SZUA-35 > JAHELU01. The sequence continues at coordinate 17,375 of JAOTVU010000097.1, read as the reverse complement.
CCACCGCACCGGACGGCCTGCTGCCCCTCCACGTCTACATCCACGGTGGGTATTGGCAGCTCCTGTCGAAGCGGGAGTCGTTCTTTCTCGCCCCGGACTGCGTGGCCCGGGGCATGGCCTTCGCCGCGGTCGACTACACCCTGGCGCCGGCGGCCACGCTCGACGAGATCGTCGACGAATGCGTGACCGCCCTCACGGCGCTCCACGCGGTGGCCCCTGACCATGGCGTCGATCCCGATTCGATGGTGGTGTCCGGTTCATCGGCCGGCGGCCACCTCACGGCGATGACCGCTCTCAAGCTCCCACCGGATCAGCGGCCGGCGGCGGTGATCCCGGTGTCGGGTGTCTTCGAACTGGAACCGCTCATCGGTACCTCGATCAACGACGCCGTCGGCCTCGACGTCGAGCGGGCCCGGGCCAACAGCCCACTGCTGCACGACCTCGGCAACTTCCCGCCTTCGGTCGTGGCCTTCGGTGAGAACGAACCGGACGAGTTCAAACGCCAGAGCCGGGCACTCGTCGACAGACTCCTCGCCGCCAACCGGCCCTCCGTCGAGGTCGAGGTCACCGGACGCAACCATTTCGACATCGTTCACGACATCATCACCGACCTCGTTCCCCTCCTTCCCGGAGCACCCCCGACGCCTGACCACGAACCCGACCTCCCGACCCGAACCGAGCCGTAGGTGTCGGCGCCGAATTAACACCGGGTTAACAACAACGGCCGCCGGAGGGTCCGGCCACCGTGTTCACTGTGGTCCATGGGTTCTGGTGATACGGCTTGGATACTGATGTCCGCCGCACTCGTGGTCTTCATGGTCCCGGGTCTGGCGCTGTTCTACGGCGGCATGTCCCGCTCGAAGAACATGCTCAACATGTTGATGATGAACATGATCTGCCTCGGCATCGTGCCGATCTTCTGGTTCGTCATCGGCTACTCGCTGTCGTCGACCGGTACCGACAACGGGTGGATCGGCACCCTCGACTACCTGTTCCTGAACGACATCGGCATAACCGGTGAAGACGGCGGCGCCGCATTACGTGACGTGTTCTTCGCCCTCACGTTCGCCTGCATCACCCCGGCCCTGATCTCCGGGGCCGTGGCCGACCGACTCAAGTTCTCGGCCTGGGTGGTCTTCGTGCCGACCTGGATGTTGCTCGTGTTCACCCCGGCCTGGGCCTGGGTGTTCAAGGAGGGCGGCAGCGGCTGGCTGGCCGCCCGAGGCAGCCTCGACTTCGCCGGTGGCACGGTCGTCCACGTGGCGGCCGGTGCGGCCTCCCTCGCCTTCGTGCTCGCCCTGGGCAAGCGCACCGGTTGGCCCGACGAGCCGATGATCCCCCACAACCTGCCGTTCACCGTGTTCGGTGCGGGTGTGCTGTGGTTCGGCTGGTTCGGGTTCAACGCCGGTTCCGCCTTCGCCGCCGACGGTGTCGCCATCCAGGCCTTCGCCAACACCTTCATCGCCGCGGCGGCGGCCATGCTGTCGTGGCTGGCGGTCGAGAAGATCAAGGACGGTCACGCCACCTCGCTCGGTGCAGCCTCCGGTGTCGTCGCCGGTTTGGTCGGCATAACCCCCGGGGCCGGGTTCATGGGTGTGGGCGGAGCGCTCGGCGTCGGGATCGTGGCCGGTGCGGCGTGCGCCTTGGCCGTCCGGCTCAAGTTCCGAATGGGCTACGACGATGCGCTCGACGTGGTCGGCGTCCACCTTTGCGGCGGTCTCGTCGGCGGCCTGCTCATCGGCATCTTCGCCAGCCCGGCCAGCCTCGGCGGTGACTTCGACGCCGGCCTGATCGAGGGTGGCGGACTCGGGCTCCTACTCGAGCAGGTTCTGGCCAACGTGGTCGTCGGCGTCTTCGCCTTCGCCGTGACGTTCGTCATCGTCAAGGCACTCGATGCCACCATCGGCCTTCGGGTCGACGACGACACCGAACGCGTTGGCCTCGACACCACCCAACACGCAGAGGCCGCCTACACGTAGCCGTCGCGCGATGATGGTGGCCGTGACCGATCCGACTCCGGGTGGCGTACGCTGCATCATCATGCGAGGGGGCACCTCGAAGGGCGCCTACTTCCTGGCCGGTGATCTGCCGGACCACGAGGCCGAGCGGGACGAACTGCTCCTACGGATCATGGGCACGCCCGATCCCCGGCAGATCGACGGCATCGGCGGGGCCAATCCGCTCACATCGAAGGTTGCCGTGGTCTCGGCGACCGACGGGGAATCCGCGGTCGAGGCCGACGTCGACTACCTGTTCCTCCAACTCGGGGTCGACGAACCGATGGTCACCGACCGTCAGAACTGCGGCAACCTCCTGGCCGGCGTCGGACCGTTTGCCGTGGAGCGGGGTCTCTTCGCGGTCGATCCGAACGCGACCGACGCCATGATCCGCATCCGCATGATCAACACCGACTCGATCGCCACTGCCTCCTTCCCGGTGGCGGGCGGGCAGCCGGTCTACGCCGGTGACACGGCGATCTCGGGCGTGCCGGGAACGGCCGCCGCCATCCGTCTCGATTTCGAGGACATCGCCGGCGGATCGTGCGGTGCCCTGCTGCCGACGGGCAACTACGTCGACGAGATCGACGGGGTCGAGTGCACGCTCGTCGACAACGGCATGCCGGTCGTGGTCATGGCCGCTTCGGCCCTCGGCATCGACGGGCACGAGAACTGCGCCGACCTGGAGGCCAACGAGAACCTGCGTCACCGGCTCGAATCCATCCGTCTGAAGGCCGGGCCGTTGATGAACCTGGGCGACGTGTCCGACACGTCGGTCCCGAAGCTCACGATGGTGTCCGAACCCCGAACCGGCGGCCACCTCAACACCCGTACCTTCATCCCCCACCGCTGCCATGAGGCGATCGGCGTACTGGGCGCCGTGTCGGTGGCCACCGCGGCGATGCTTCCCGGCTCCCCGGCGGCCGGCCTGCTCACCGGCAAGGCCACGGGCCCGCCGACCGGGGGTGTCGTCACCCTCGAACATCCGACCGGGGTGTTCGACGCGGCGATCGAGGTTGTGATCGGCGATGACGGACATCCCGAGGTCCGGCGGGCCGGTATCATCCGCACCGCTCGCAAGCTGATGGACGGCGTCGTCTTCCCCAGGGAGTATTCGTGACAGCCCGCTCCCCCCGGACAATTCCCGGTCCCCACCCCGATCCGCATCGGCCGGTGGCTTTCACCCCGCCGCCGAACGCCTGCGACGCCCACTGCCACGTGTTCGGCCCGGCCGAGCGGTTCCCCTTCGCCCCCGACCGCGCCTACACACCCCCCGACTCGGGCATCGACTCCTTCGAGTCCCTGCAGGAGCGGCTCGGCCTGTCGCGGGCGGTGTTCGTACAGGCATCCTGCCACGGCACCGACAATGCGGCCATGGTCGACGCCCTGAAGCGGGGTAACGGTCGCTACGCCGGCGTCGCCATGATCGACGACTCCTTCAGCGACGACGACATCGCCGCCCTCCACGAGGCCGGCGTGCGCGGCACCCGGTTCAACTTCGTGGCCCATCTCGGCGGTGCGCCCGACCTCGAAACCTTCTGGCGGCTCGTCGGACGGGTCCAGCCGTTCGGCTGGCACATCGTGTTGCACTTCGACGGCAAGGACCTGCCGGCCTACGCCGGACTGCTCGACGCCATGCCCTGCCCGTACATCATCGATCACATGGCCCGGGTTCCGGTCGCCGACGGGGTCGACCAGGAACCGTTCCGTGCCCTGCTCGATCTGCTGACCGACGAACGGTGCTGGGTCAAGATCTCCGGGGCCGAGCGGTTGACGGCCGACGGCCCTCCTCCCTACGACGACGTCGTCCCCTTCGCCCGGGCGCTCATCACCGCAGCGCCCGATCGGGTGCTGTGGGGCACTGACTGGCCGCACCCGAACGTGCGCCACATGCCCGATGACGGCGACCTCGTCGACCTACTGGCGGCCTTCGCTCCCGACGCGACCACCCGCAACCGCATCCTCGTCGACAATCCGGAAACGCTCTACGACTTCGGCTGACGGCATCCCGCCCACGCGACCGGGCCAGCCCCCTCCATTGCCCTAGTGGGGGAAGGCCACCTCGAGAATGCCGAACAGGGTGACCAGGCCACCGACCAGAGCGGCAAGATAGACCGGAACGGCCCGTTCCTTCCTGCCGATGACGGCCATGAGCCCGGTCACGGTGGCGCCGACGGCGGCTGCGTAGGCCAACAGCATCGGCCCTGTCAGCCACATGTTGTCGAAGAAGCCGTCTCCGCCCCGCTCGCCGGCCCACACCGCAACAGCGAAGAACGACAAACCGCCGGCAAAAGCCCCGATCAGACCCAACGACCAACGACCCAGTTCGGTTCGAGGAACGATGGTTGGATGAATGAGCATCGGATCCTCGCTTTCGGTAACGGAGTCGACCGGGCCCTACATCTACACGATGGGCTGGCCCTCGCAATGCGTCCAGAGGCCAAGGTCCTGCGGCTCGGTCAACCCTGGCGGATGTCGCGACGCTCGAAGAGCATGACGGCAGCGGCCAGGAGGACGCCGGTGGCAGCGGCGAGGACGGCGCCGTGGCTCCACGACATCCCGTTCACCAGCGGGTCGGTGCTCAGGTAGTAGTGGTTCGGCGTCCAGCGGGCCCAGCCGGCGAACCGATCCGTCAACGGCAGGTAGGAGTTCAGCAGATGGAAGGCGAGCGCGATCCCGATCGTTCCGTACACCGCTGCGGCCATGCGCCCCGTTGCCGCGGCCACCGCCAGTGCCAGCATCCCGAACAGCAGACCCAACAGCGTGACGAGCAGCGATGCGGCCGCGACCCCGGTCACGCTCAGACCGACGCCGGCGATCACCGAGCCGATGATGACGCCGGCAAAGGTGGCGACACCGACGATCACGGCGTACACGGTCATCGCCAGGGCCTGTTCGAGCACGAGCCGGGACCGGCGGATGGGATTGGCCAGCAGCAACCCCATCGTCCGTTGCGACTCCTCGCCGGCAAGACCACCGGCTCCGGCCACGATCGTCACGATCATGATGGCGATCGGGGCCATCAGCGAAAAGGTCTCGACCTCGTAGAAGCCCTCCGGCGTCGAGAAGTCGCCACCGCCGGCGAGGGCCAGGACCGCTTCGGGGAACTGGTCCGACAGGGCTGCGACGTCGGCCTCGATGGCTTCATACATCGGTCCCATCAGTACACCCATCATTCCGAACATCGTGGCGGCCGTGATGATGAGGAGGCCCTGATGGTCGGAGAACGTCTTGGCCCACGGCCGCGCCACCCGGGCGTTGCCGGCCAGCCGGTCGAAGATCTGGTCGGTCAACGGATGGGCTCGGAGGCGGTCGAGCAATGTCTCGCCGACGGCGGGACCACCGAGGTCACGTCGATTGACGGTCACCACGGCGATCACGGTGAACAGCAGGCAACCCCCGCCCAGAACCGCGATGTGCCGCCAGTTGACGCCGTTGACCAGCGGCTCGCTCCCGTCGAAGTAGTACCAGGGGAACAGGCGCGCCAGGTCGGCCAACGACTCAACGAGGGGCAGCAGCCCCACCGCGAAGAACGAGACGATCAAGACCCCGACGGCGACGCCGGAGGCCAGCGCGCGGTTGCCGGTCCAGGCGCCCACGACCATCGCCCCGAAACCGTAGAACAGCGCGTTGACGACGAGGTGCAGCATCATGGCGTTGATGTGTGTCTCGCCGATCTCGACGTCGAGCACAATCGGGGCAAGATGGCCGGCCGCCAGCAGGACGGCGGCACCGGCCAGTGTCAGCAGCATCATCGCCCCGATCTTCGACACGAGGACCTGGGTGCGGCTCCTGCGATTCGACAGCAGCAGACCGAGCGTTCCCGTTCGCTCCTCGCCGGCAATCGAGGCGGATCCCATGGAGATGGCCAGCCCGGTCAACGTCACGGCCCCCATGAATCCCAGCATCACGTTGTAGGAGAGGCTCGCGGCATCGGCCCCCTCGGGAATGCCCATCAGCTCCCGGATCCCTGCGGGCAGATCGGTGTAGATCGAGAGATCGATATCGGTGTAGACGGCCATGGCGTAGAACATGAACAGCACGAGCGTGGCCGCGGCGATGGCCATGCCCAACCAGCGATCACGGATCGTCTTGGTGAACACGGTTTGGAGGAGCATCAGACCGTCACCTCGTCCGACGCCTTGTCCGACGCTTCGTCCGACGATTGCGATTGGATGGCGTCGTCTTCCCGGTAGTAGGTGAGGAAGATCTCCTCCAGGTCGGCCTCGTGGGTGTTCACGTCGACCAGGTCGTAGCGCTCGGCGACGGCTCGGAGCAGTGCAGCCATCTTCCCGCTGAACGACAGCTCGGCCCGGTGATTGTCGACGCTCACGTCGCGAACCCCGGGCACTGCTTCGAGCACCGAGGCCTCGATCGGGGAGCCGAAGTCGAGTACCACCCGGCGCATGGCCTTGGATCGCAGCTCGTCGAGTGCCTCCACGGCGACGAGGTGTCCCCGGCGGATGATGGCGACCCGATCGGCGACCCGCTGGACCTCCGACAGGGTGTGGCTGGAGAGAAACACCGCCCGGCCCTCGGCGGCCACCTCCCGGATCATGGCCTGGAACTCGCGTTGCATGAGGGGGTCGAGGCCGGTGCTCGGTTCGTCCATGATGAGCACGTCGGGTCGGTTCATGAACGCCTGGATCAAACCGACCTTCTGACGATTTCCCGAGGAGAGATCACCGACCTTCTTGGTCAGGTCGGCGTCGAGCCGGTCCGCCAGCTCGCGCACGTAGGCCCAATCGACACCTCCCCGCAGGTTGGCGAAGTAGGTGAGTGTGTCGTGGCCGGTCAGCTTCGGGTACATGGCCAGATCACCGGGAACGTAGCCGATGTGCCGTCGGATCTCCTGCACCTGGCGGTGCGAATCGAGTCCGAGTATCCAGGCCTGCCCGGCGGTCGGTCGCAACTCGTCCAGAATGGTGCGGATCATCGTCGTCTTCCCCGACCCGTTGGGCCCGAGAAAGCCGTAGACCTCGCCCATCCTGGTTTCGAGGTCCAGATCGACCAGGGCCTTCACGTCGCCGTAGTGCTTCGTCAAACCCTCGGTCCGGATGGCTGCGGTGGATACGGTCACGACACGTCCCCGATCACTCGTTGCTTCGAGGAAAGTATCCACTGTCGTCGAAACCGCGGCCAGGTGCGAAAGTCCCTCTTCGTGCTCCGGTTAGTCGGCCACTTTCTCCATGGCCCAGTAGACGGCGAGGCCGATGACCACGAAGACCGAGGCCGGGATGAGCCAGATGCCGGTCAATGCCGCCACCAGCCCGGCGCCCCATTGCCGGCCCCAGAGAGCCGACGAAGCCAAGCCGAGCAGGAAGCTGAGGAAGAGACGGCCGAACGCGGTCGACCAGGTGATGGAGCCGAAGAAGGCGGCGAGGAGCGCCTGCGCCCCGAAGCCGACGCCGATCACGCCGAGGATGACCCACAGCACGAGGAGGATCCGGCGTGGGCCTTCGGCGGCCCAGCGGGTGCGGGCCGCCACGGCCGCCCACATCAGCCACCGCTTCAACATGGGCACACCCGAAGCGCCGATCAGGTCACGGAAGAACGAGTCGGCCAAAGTATCGGAGCCGAGGGCGCCGCCGTTCGGCTCCTCGACGATCAGTTGGTCGTGAAGGATGGCGGCCAGTGTGTGGCGGCCGTAGGGGCGTTCGAACCAGCCGAGGAACGGGGGGACCGAGGCGAAGTCGGTGCTGGAGGGTACGTCGGCGAAGGTTCGGGCGGCGTCGACCATCTTGGCCGCCTGGTCGGGGGGCACCTTCTCTTCCAGCTTGCGGCGGTACCGGTCCAGGGTGGGCTGGTGGTCGAACACGAACTCGGTCTTGACCGAGAAGAGTTCCTGGGTGATCTGGGCGACGACGACCTGGCCTTTGTCGTCATCGACCCGGAAACCGGAGTCCGGGGCCACGACCCAGCCCGACCAGTCGCTCCCGGGGTGTGCTTCGGGTGTGTCGGCTTGTGTTGTCACGGTGCCCCCTCATGGCGTGCCGGTACGCTCAGTGCGATGATAGTCCTTCCCTGGCGGGAGACGCTGCGCCGCCTGCCGGCCCTGCTTCTGGGCCTCTACCTGTTCGGGGCCGGTATCGCCTTGATGGTCGCCGCCCGCCTCGGCCTGGGACCGTGGGATGTGTTCCATCAGGGCGTTTCGGAGCTGACCGGTCTTTCGATCGGGAGGGTCATCAACATCGTCGGTCTCGCCGTCGTGCTCGGCTTCATTCCCCTGCGGGAGCGGGTCGGGCTCGGCACGATCCTGAACGCCATCGTCATCGGTGTTTCGGCCGACCTCACGGCTGGGCTGCTGCCCGACCTGACCTCGTTGCCGGTGCGGTGGGCGGCGATGCTGGGAGGGCCGGTGCTGATCGCCATCGGTTCCGGCTTCTACATCGGCGCCGGGCTCGGACCGGGACCTCGCGACGGCGTCATGACCGGCCTGGCCCGGCGAGGCGTCGACGTGTGGAAGGCCCGATTCGGGATCGAGCTGTCGGTTCTGATTCTCGGCCTGGTGCTCGGCGGTTCGGTCGGGTTCGGCACGATCTGGTTCGTGCTGTCGATCGGCCAGCTGGTGCAGTTCTTCCTGAATCGACTGTCCATGAAACCACCGCTGTCCCGACCCGAGGAGGATCGATGCCCGCCGGAACCCGCAGCAGCGCCGAACGAGTGAATGCCGAACGGCTGAGCGCCGACATCACCGCCCTCGGGCGGTTCGGCGCCACCGATCGGGGCGGTGTGAACCGCCCCGTCTATTCTCCCGCCGACCTCGCCGCCCGGGGCTGGCTGGCCGACCGGTGTGCCGAGGCCGGACTGGGTTTCCGGACCGACGCCATCGGCAACTGCTTCATCACGCTGCCCGGGTCCGACCCCAACCGGGCCCGGGTCTGGACCGGTTCCCACATCGACACGGTGCCCGACGGCGGCCGCCTCGACGGCGCGTTCGGGGTGCTGGCCGGGTTGGAATGCCTACGGACACTGGCCGCGGCCGACGACGACTTCCGGCCGTCCGCCACCGTCGAGGTGGTGGCCTTCGCCGACGAGGAGGGAGCGTACGCAAGCTTCGTCGGATCCCGGGCGCTGGTCGACGGCTGGACCGTCGACGCGCTGTCGGCGCTGACCGGGCGCGACGGCGAACCGCTGGCCGATGGCCTGGCCCGGATCGGCTCGTCGATCGAGGCGGCCGCCGAGGTTCCGACGATCACGGCCGCGGCGGGTGCCGGCCGGGGAGCCGTGGCGGCGTTCGTCGAACTGCACATCGAACAGGGGCCGGTGCTGGAGAACGCCGGGCTCGACATCGGCGTCGTCACCGACATCGTCGAGGTCGGCCACGGGACCGTGACCTTCCTCGGGCAGGCCGACCACGCCGGCACCACGCCGATGGAACTGCGGCGCGACGCCACCCGGGCCGCCGGCGCGTTCCTGGTTGGATTGCCGTCGGTTCCGGCCGAGCACGGCTCGCCTGCGGCCGTCGCCACGTGCGGCATGGTCTCGGTCGAGCCGGGGGCGGCCAACATCGTCGTCGAGGAGATGCGGCTCAGCCTCGACGTCCGGGATCGGGCCGGGGGTGTGCCGTCGTTACAGGCCGGCGTCGCCGACCTGGCTCGACGGTGCTCGGCCGATCACGGCCTGGATCACCGCCTGGAGTGGGACAGCGTGACTCCCGGCGTCGCCCTCGATCCCGACATGGGGCAGCGGGTGGCCGACGCCGCCGATCGCATCGGCGCCTCCCATCACCGCATGGTGTCGGGCGCCGGACACGACTCCCAGGTCATGGCCCGGGCGGTGCCAACCGGCATGATCTTCGTCCCGTCGGAGAACGGCCGCAGCCACTCCCCGGCCGAGTCGACCTCGCTCGCTCAACTGGAGATCGGGGCCAACGTGTTACTCGAAGTTCTGCGCGACCTGGCGTCGTAGCCGGCCGTCGGAGGCTGCCCCTAGCCATGTCGATCGCGGGTGGAAACGACCGAGGTTGACCGTTTACGCCCGCAAACGCGCCGGATGGGGTGGACGAATGCGGCGGCTACTCGTACTCGACACCCATCTCGGTGAGCTGTTCACGGAGACCGTAGAAGTCGACGCTCAGTTCACCGCCGGTGAGCCGATCGCGGGTTGCGGCCTCGGAGTCGAGGCGGGCGAGGGATCGGTCGAGCGCCCATTCCGCCTCGTCGCGGGGCACAACGACCACACCGTCGTCGTCGGCGCAGATCACATCACCTGGGTTGATGATCACGCCGCCGATGGTGATCGGCACGTTGACCGACCCGGGGTTGGACTTTGCCGGACCCTGGCACGACACGAACCGGCTCCACACCGGAAACTCCATCTCCCGCAGATCGTGGGTGTCGCGTACACCGGTGTCGATCACCAGACCCCGAACGCCATGGGCCTGGAGCGACGTGGCAAGCAGATCGCCGAACACCCCGTGAGGTGACGGCAGGTTGGGGGTCGTGGTGCCCACGACCAGGATGTCGCCGTCGGTGCAGACCTCGATCGCGGCGTGGATCATGATGTTGTCGCCGGGGTGGATGAGCACGGTGACGGCGTTGCCGGCGATTCGGGCGCCGGTCTGGATCGGGCGCAGCTCGGCCCCGAGATAACCTCGCTTGCCGATCGCCTCATGAACCGACGCCGTGCCGATCGGGGCCAGCCCGTCGACCACGTCGAGCGGCGCGCGATCGATGCTGCGGCGGACCACGTGACGGCCCTTCGCCATGGGATTGCCCGTCATCGTGCTTGCTCCATCATGGCTGTGCTCCGGGGGTCTGGAGGCGGGGAAAGACCCGCCGGGCGTTGTGCTCGAAGATCCGCACTCGGGCCTCGTCGTCGAGCGAAGGGGTGTTGTCGATGTAGATCTTGGTGTCGTCGTAGTGGTTGCCGGTGTCGGGGTCGATGCCCCGTACGGCGCCGACCATCTCGGAGGCGAACAGGATGTTGTCGGCCGGCACGACCTCGACCAGCAGATCGATGCCGGGCTGGTGGTAGACGCAGGTGTCGTACCAGATGTGATCGGCCAGGCCGTCGAAGTCCCACCCCTGGTCCTCGGCCATGCCCTTGAATCGCCCCCAGTGGTAGGGCACGGCGCCGCCACCGTGGGGGATGATCCAGCGCAGGTTGTCGAAGTCGGCCATGAAGCCCGAGGTGAGGGCCTGCATGAAGGCGGTGGTGTCGGCGCCGAGGTAGTGGGAGCCGGTGGAGTGGAAGTTGTCGTTGCACGCCGCCGACACGTGGATCATGGCCGGCACGTCGAGTTCGCACATGGTCTCCCACAGCGGCCACCAGTGGCGGTCGTACAGAGGCGGGCCGGTCCAGAAGCCTCCGGTCGGGTCGGGGTTGACGTTGCAGCCGATGAACCCCATGTCGGTGACGCAGCGCCGCAGCTCGGCCACCGAGTTGTCGAGGCTCGCGCCCGGCGACTGGGGCAGCTGGCAGACGGGGGCGAAGTTGTCCGGGAACAGGTCGCACACCCGGCGGATCAGGTTGTTCTGGTGCTGCGACCAGAATTTGGAGGTGTGTTCGTTGCCGATGTGGTGGGCCATCCACGACGCCCGGGGCGAGAAGATCGTGAGATCCGCACCCCGCTCCCGCTGCAGGCGCAGCTGGTTCTGCTCGATCGAGGTGACGATCTCGTCGTCGGTGACCCGCATCTCCCCCAGCTCGCCGACGTGATCGGGATCGGCGGCCACCGCCGCCTTCTGCGCCTCCCGCCACTCGCCGACACCGGGCGGGGTCGTCGTGTAGTGCCCATGACAATCGATGATCATCGGCTCACACGATAGACGACGGGCGCGCCGAGCACGCCAACAGGTTTGCCCCTCGAGGAGAGTTTCCAGTCGATACCTGGCCTCGAACTCCCGGTCAGGCCTGGGCCGGAGTCACGTTGAGGGCGGCGGCAACGTTGGGCCAGGTGTTGGCGATACCGATGGTCTGCGATCCGGCAAAGCACAGGCCGACGGCTCGGGCGTTCATGTCACACAGGCCGCTGCCGCTGTCGCCGCCGGCCAGGAACGACCCCCTGTCGGCGGTGATGGCGACCTGGTCGACGAAGGTGGCCGGCCCGTCGGGATAGCCCTGGACAACGAAGGTGGCGCTCACCTGGGTGATCGTGCCGACGGTGTAGCTCGTGGTCCGGCCGAACTTCTGCACCTGCATGCCCAGCGTCGGCGTGGCCGTCTCGGTGACCACACCGATCTCCGGAGTCGTCCGATCGTACTCCACCTCGATGACGCCGATCGCGGCGTCGACCAGATTGTCGGTGTCGGGTTCGTCGAGCGTCTCGAGCACGGGGGTGAGTCGCGTGTTCGACCCGATCCTGCCGGCCACGAAGTTCAGCGCGTTGGCCGTCGCTGCTGCGATATTGCACTCGCTCGGAATGGGAATGGGGGCTGTACCCGACGAGGTGATCGGCGCGAACTCGGACAGCTGGGCGACAACATCCGATGGCGGGCTCCCGCCGTCGGCGTTGCCCGGTTGGGTGATCGAGGTGACCGATCGATCGCCGACCGGCGTGTTGTTGGTGGCGATCACATGCCAGTTCGACAGCAGGTATCGAGCCGATGAACCCGCCTTGGACACGATGAAGCCGAGCGTGCCGGCCGTGACGCCCGGGTTGAGGCCGATCGACAGCCCCGGCGTGATCGGCCGGATCCGCTGCTGCGGGTCGACCGCGGCCGTCTCGGCCGGCAGGTTGGAGATGATGGAGATCGGTCCGGTCTCGACGACATCGGTCGGCTCGCCCGCCACCATCGCCGGTACCCGTTCGCCCGGACCGAGGTCGGTGATCGATACCTTCCGTTCGACGGAGACGACGATGCACTCAATCGGGTTTCCGTCGGCGTCGGTGACGATCTCACCATCGGTTACCTTGTAGCCGATGCCGACTCCGACCACGTTGGGCAGCGCCAGTAGTTCATCTCGAACCTGGTTGATGTCGATCATGGTTCCCCCTTCAAGCCAGTGGTACGAGCATCATAGTGAGGTTGTCATCACCGATCAGCCAGACGGGAGAACACGTGCAGACCGAAGTCGCCATCATCGGAGCCGGACCCGCCGGTACCACGCTCGGCTTGATGCTGCACCAGGCCGGCATCGACTGCGTGGTCATCGAGCGGCAGAGCAGCGACTATGTACTGGGCCGGATCCGGGCCGGCGTGCTGGAGTGGACGACGGTCGAGATCCTGGATTCATTGGGTGTCGGTGAACGAATGCGGGCCGAAGGACATGTCCACTCCGGGGTTTCGATCGGCTGGCGGGGCCGGGAGATCCTGTCGATCGAGCTGCAGGCGTTGAGCGGCAGACCGATGATGGCCTACGGCCAGACCGAAGTGCAGACCGACCTCTACAGGAGAGCCGACGAGGTCGGCCTCACCATCGTCTTCGAGGCAACCGATGTCGAGCTCCACGGCCTGACCGGCGACGTCGCCACCGACAGCCCGGCCGTCACCTTCACCGCCGACGGAGGGCAACAACGCATCGATTGCGCTGCCATTGCCGGCTGCGACGGCTACCACGGGGTCAGCCGCATCACCATTCCCGACGAGGTCAAGACCGAGTACGAGAAGGCCTATCCCTTCGGCTGGCTCGGCATCCTCAGCGAGACCCCACCCCTCCCCCAACTGATGTACGTCAACAACGAGCGCGGCTTCGCCCTGTGCTCGGAGCGCAACCCGATGCTCAGCCGCTACTACGTGCAATGCCCGTTGACGGACTCGGTCGACGATTGGTCCGACGACCGCTTCTGGACCGAGCTGCTCACCCGGGTTCCCGCCTCCGCGGCCGAGACGATCGTGACCGGGCCGTCGATCGAGAAGTCGATCGCGCCGCTGCGCAGCTATGTCGTGGAGCCGATGCAGTGGGGCAACCTCTACCTGGCCGGCGACGCCGCCCACATCGTGCCCCCAACGGGGGCGAAGGGCCTCAACCTCGCCGTCGCCGATGTTCGCTACCTCGCCGACGCTTTCATCGCCCGAGCCGAGGGCGACCAAACCAAGCTGGCGCGCTACTCGACCACGGCGCTCAGCCGGGTGTGGAACGCCGTTCGCTTTTCGTGGTGGTTGACGATGCTGCTCCATCGGTTTCCCGACCAGTCCCCGTTCGATCAGCGGGCCCAGGAGCAGGACCTTTACTACCTGGCCTCGTCACGGGCGGCCCAGGAGTCGATGGCCGAACAGTATGTCGGGCTGCCCCTGTACCCGGATCTCACCTGATCGGTCGAGGCAAAGGCAGGTCTACTCGTAGTGATCGATCGCCGTGCCGTCGGAGGGCATCTGTTCGGCGGCCTCGGCCACGTCACTGATCGCAGCCTGGAGACGGGAGGCCGCCTCGGCCGCCGAGACACCGAAGCCGATCGAGTCGATGACCGACTGCAGCCGGTTGCGGGAGCGCCAGGCCACATAGCGGCTCCACTCGTAGAACAGCAGCTCCCGGTCGTCGACCGCCAGCAGGTCGACCATGCGGGACTGCATATCGACGTCGGGGTCGAGCGAGACATAGCCGTTGACCATCGTGATCCGCTCGGCCTGCGCAGTGAGCGGACCGCCACGGTGGACGACCATGTCGCCGTGCATCGCCACCGCCCATCCCGATCCTGGTAACCCGGGGGCAACGACGCGATCGGCTGGAGGGCGTTCGCCGGCCGCCTTCAACGCCGCCGCCTCGGCCTTGGTCCCGACGAAATACTCGAACCGGCCACCCGGCGTGATGGTTGGATCGGTCACCGTCATCACGTAGTCGAGGGGAAGCGTGTCGTGGTGCCACTTGTCCACCGCCGTGTTGATGTCGGATGGCTCGTAATTGAGATGGCCGAGATGGAGGCCCATCGGGTGGGGGGCGACGTCGGCGCCGTAGATGGCACTGAGGTGGTTGGCGACTTCGGCGCTGAGACAGAGGTCGCGGAGCCATCGCGACCGGTAGACCCCGCCTCGCACCATGTTCTCGATCCGGACGTCGGCCCGGCGACAGAACGGGCGGAGGCGACGAGCGGTGGCGAGCATCTGCACCGCCCCCTCGTCGCTCAGAATCCGGAACGGGCTGCTGATGGCGATGGCCGTCGCCTTACCTGCGATGTCGGTCCGCCCGTAGCCGAGGTCGGCCAGCATGATCACGTCGTCGGGCTCGGTGAGAGCGAGATGGCGTTCGGGGTCGAAGGCCGGCTCGTCGTCGAGCCACTCATAGCCGTTGGGACGGGCGTCGGGAAACGGTACGGCGACAGAGGACTGCGTGGCCGGAGTCGGTGTCGAGGCTGGGGTCATGTCTGACGCTCCATCGGTTCGAGGCAGAAGGCCACCGCGACGGTGATGTTGTCGTGACCACCGGCCTCGTTGGCCTCGTCGGCCAGCGCCTGACAGACGGTCTCCGGCGTGTCGCCCTCGCCGAGCATTCGGCTGATTCGCAGGTCATCGACCATTGCCGTCAAGCCGTCGGTGCAGAGCAGGAGCCGATCGCCCGAGACCAGTTCGGTCCGGTAGACGTCGGGACGGAAGCTGGACATGCCTTGGCCGATGGAGCTCACCAGAATACGGCTGAGCGGCGACCGGGCCGCCTGTTCCGGCGACAGGGTGCCGTCTTCCACCAGCTGCGCGGCAGCCGTCTGATCATGGGTCAGCTGCTCGAGCGTGCCGTCGCGGAGCAGGTAACAGCGGCTATCGCCGACGTTCACGACGTAGAGGCGGGGCCATACGATGTAGGCCATCGTCAGCGTCGTGCCCATGCCCGCGAACTCCGGATCCACCCGGGCCTGTTCCTCCACCGCCGACTCCACCTCGAGCAGAGCGGCGAGCAGTGCCTTCTCCTGGTCGTCGTCGTGGTCGTGATTGAGGCTGAGAAACCATGGCATCGTGTTGAGGACGTAGCGGGCGACGGTGCCGACCCCGATTTGACTCGCCACCACCGCGCCCGGCGCCCCGCTGATGCCGTCGGCCACGACCAGAAGTTGGCCGATCATGCCGCTGTAGAGCTGGGTCTCGTCGTCGACGGGGAGTGTGGAGGCGTGGATGGTCATCGACCGGTTCAGATCCGCCACGAGGAACTGGTCCTCGTTTTCCCCCCGAACCCGGCCCACATCCGACAGTCCCGCCATCAGGGCCCTGGTGATCAACATGTTCCCCGCTCCATGGTCGAATCCTAGACGTTTCGACCGGGACTGGATCGACGGAGCCCGTCTACCATTGGTGAAATGGCAGAGAAACCAGCCGGCAAGCCGTACGCCGACATACCCGGGACCACGATCTTCGACGCCGATCAGTCCCGCATGGGGTACCACCTCAACCAGTTCTGCATGTCGCTGATGCAGGCGGAGAACCGGGAACGGTTTCTGGCCGACGAGCGGGCCTACCTCGACGAGTGGGACATGTCCAAGGAACAGAAACAGGCGGTGCTCGACCGTGACATGAACCGCATGATCTCGCTCGGCGGGAACATCTACTTCCTGGCCAAGATCGGAGCCACCGACGGCAAGAGCTTCCAGCAGATGGCCGGTTCCATGACCGGTATGCCGGAGGACGACTACCGGGCGATGATGGTTGCGGGTGGACGATCCCCGGACGGCAATCGGTACCTCCACGAATGGGACGGCGGCAACCACAAGGAAGCCGACGAGCAGAGCGACACGGAGACCCGACCGTGAGCGCGCACGTCACGGCCACGGTCTACACATCACATGTGCCCGCCATCGGCGCCGCCATCGACCTCGGCCGCACCGACGAGGACTACTGGGTACCGCTGTTCGAGGGTTACGAAGCCTCCCGGGCGTGGATGGCCGACAACACGCCCGACGTGATCTTCCTCGTCTACAACGATCACGCCACCGCCTTCAGCCTCGACTTCATCCCCACCTTCGCCATCGGGACCGCCGCTCGATTCCCGGTGGCCGACGAGGGTTGGGGTCCGCGGCCGGTGCCCGACGTCGTCGGCCACCCGGAACTCGCTTCGCACATCGCCCAGGAGGTCATCCTCCAGGATTTCGACCTGACGATCGTGAACAAGTTGGCGGTCGACCACGGCCTCACCGTTCCGCTGTCGCTGCTGTTCGGTCAGCCTGATGGCGGTCCTGCGGGCCGCTGGCCGTGCCCGGTCATCCCGTTTGCTGTCAACGTCGTCCAGTATCCGGTGCCTTCGGGTCGCCGCTGCCTGGCGCTGGGTCAGGCCATCCGGCGCGCCATCGACTCCTACCCCGAAGATCTCAACGTGCAGGTATGGGGCACCGGCGGCATGAGCCATCAGCTCCAGGGACCGCGGGCCGGGCTCATCAATTCCGAATTTGACAATGCCTTCCTCGACGGGCTCATCGCCGCCCCGAGGCATCTCGCCGACATCCCCCATGTCGAGTACATCAGGGAGGCGGGATCCGAGGGTATCGAACTGGTGATGTGGCTGATCGCCCGAGGC